>DATHOG010000159.1:0-10755 GCA_035485115.1 Candidatus Sulfotelmatobacter sp.
CGTGATGATGAGCCCCTTCACGGTGGGCACCGCGCCTTCGGCAAAAGTCAAACCGCCCGTTTCCGGCCGGACATCAAACGTGGCAAATCCACCGCTGGTGGGCTGGATGCCGAGAATATATTTTTGAAAAAGATATCCCGGATAAGCGGTCCAGGCGTGATTCATTTCCTGGGGAAGATCGAACGACTCCCAATTGGCTTTATTTCCCTCCAGCATGGGACGATAACGGGCCAGATCCTGCACCACAAAAGCCCCGCCGCCTGCATTCAACAGCCCGCTGTAGAGCGCGTCGCCGCCATAGCCGCCAATGTTTGGCTTCCCGGCCTTTTCGATGACCTCAAGGATTCCCGCCCGATCCGCCGCCGGCGCGATGTCAAAGCGCAAGGCCCAGGCGGAAGCCAACGGAAACATTTCCTTGCGGTCCGGGCGCGCCAGATAGAACCGGCCATTGAACAGGTTGGAGTTAATACCTGCTTTCACTTCTTCCGCCTGCCGCGAATAGTCGGCACTTTGGCTGGCCTCTCCCAAGACTGAAAAGACCCGGGAAGCAATCAGCAGGTCATCATAGTATTGGCAGGACGTGGCGGCATTGTATCCGCTGCTGGGCATGTTGCCGCCGGCAAAATCGGAAACCCGCCAGCCGGGCGGCGGCGGATCGGGAAGCTTGGTCGTCGGATCTTGGTAGTTTTTAATCCATTCCAAAAAGTGAGTCAGGTGGGGCGCCATCTGACGCAGGAGAGTCGGGTCGCCCGAAAACAGGTATTGCTGCCACAACAACATCGGCCAATACATGGACCATTCGGTGAGACGGCCGCTCTGCTGGGCCGGGCAGGAGGATGGAAAATCCCCGTCGGGAAGCTGTTCCCCGGCATAATCCCGCACCACCTTGTCAATCATCATGGTGTTGCGATGATTGTAGAGCAGTACATTTCCAATGTTCCAGCTATCGGCCGTCCAGGGCGATTGTTCCCGGTCGGCATCCACGCTGATGATCCCCTCCTGAATGTTCTGCCGCGCTGATCGCTCGCACATTTCGTAAATGGAGTTGAGCAATGGACTCGAACAATGAAATCCCCCGGCCACGTCGGCATCACAATAAGCCCACATCCCGCGCACGTCCGAAGCATTTAGTTTTCCCGCGTAACCGGTGATTTTGATTGCCTGGAACGAAGCATGCCGCCCAAAGTCCGCATCCCACGTTTCTTTGCCGCCGTGGCAGGTATATTCGTCCCACCCGGCAGCAGAGCGGTTACCCGTCGTTTGAAAATAAGCCACGCGGACTTTGTCGCCCGCATGATTTTTACTCATCGTCAGCCTGGGCCAGCCATCAATGCACCGCCCAAAGTCCACCACCCACGCGCCGTTCGTAAAGATGATGCTGACCGGCTTGAGCCCGGCCTGTTCCCGTTCCAGCGGCGCCGTTTGCGCAAACAGATGATATTCGGAACGATCAACAACTGTCGCAAAATCCCAGCTCGAATCATCAAAAGTTGCTGTCGGCCAGCCCGCGGGTTCCAGGCGCGAGTCGAATTGAATGGCCGCGCGGTTGCTCGTTCCGCCGGTTGGCCAGCCGGCTTGGACAAATGCCGGTGGCAGATGTGTGGATTCATCCGGGGCGGTCCAGCTATATACCGGGTGCACTCGAAATCGGGCAGGCAGAGTGCTATTTGTTCCCGGTTTTCTCGTATCAATGGAAAAATATGCCGCGTTGGTTTCGATGAAGGCCGTGTGGGCCAAGGTCTTCCAGGAAGCATCGGTTCCAATCGTTGTGGACAAACCGTTGGGATAATCCAATCGCGCTTCCAGCAGGAAGGCAGGCTTGGCATTGATGCCGGAATCATTAAAGAGTCCGTGCCAATGGCTCATGGCGGCAAAGACGTTGGTGCCGGTCTTCAGGAGTTTGGTCACATCGTAAGCGTTGTATTGGCCGTAATGATACGGATCGCTCCGCGCCGGCCCCCGGCCCAGAAGCTGGCCGTTGCAATAGAGCAGGTAGTCGTTGTGCGCGGTGACATAGACCTTGGCGAGGCTGGGCCGGTTGGTGATTGAAAAGGTCTTTCGGAAATACGCGAAGTTGTTCTGGTTGGTGGTTCCATCCCAGACGTATTGTGCAGTCCATTCGTTTTGCTCCAGTCCGGTGTCAAAGCGGGCTGGGGAACTGTAGGGGCTGGCTTTACTGGTTTGATCCCAAATCCGGATTGCCCACCAGAACCGTGTGGCGGCGGGAAAAGGTTTGCCGGTATATTCAACCGAGGCCGATTGGTCCGAAGCCACCTTGCCGCTGTCCCACCAGCCGCCCGTGCCCGCCGCCATATCCGTACGGTTTGAGGAAACCAGTATCTGATACGCGGTCTGGGTTTCACCGCGGGTGGCATCCTTCGACATCCAGGTGAACCGGATGGCGTCCCGTTCCACCGCCAGCGGGTTGCTCACGCCATTGACCAGTAATCCCTCTGGCGCCGCCGGCCCGCCCGAAGCTGCGAAAGCCATCGAAGCGAGGAGGAGGGCGGGGACTAGATGCGTTGCTGTGGCGAATATCTTCAAACTATGGAAATCCTTAATGACTTGGATTTGACGGCATTTCGGTGAACCGGTAGTCGCCTGCGCCGACCAGGCATTTGATTGACGAATCCTCCTCCGCCACGGCGAGTACTCCAGGAATTCCATCTTCAGGTTTTATCGGCCATAAGAGTTTACCAGATTCCGTGACCGTGACATTTCCGGTTGATAGTTTCGGAAGGTAGATGGCGGCGCGGGTGTTGGCGGGAACCTTGACCGAAAGTGAAAGCCGGCCATTTGCGCTTTTCTCCCAGCGCGTGGTGATGAGCCCTTTCACGGTGGGTACCGCGCCTTCGGCAAAAGTCAGACCGTCCGTTTCCGGCCGGACATTAAACGTGGCAAATCCGCCGCTGGTCGGCTGGATGCCGCAGATATACTTCAGGAAAATATACGCCGGATAAGCCGTCCAGGCATGGTTCACCTCATTGCTGGCGTTGAAAGATTCCCAGTTCGCCTGGTTGTCCTCCAGCATGGGACGATAACGGGCCAGGTCGTTCACTGCAAAAGCGCCGCCGCCGGCGTTGAACAACCCGCTGTAAAGCGCGTCGCCGCCATAACCGCCGATGTTGGGTTTGCCGGCCTTTTCAATGGAGGCGAGGATTTTGGCTTTGGCTTCCGGCGCTTCAATGTTGAAACGCAAGGCCCACGCCGAAGCCAGCGGAAACATTCGATTGGTGTCCGTTCGGACGAAATAGTAGTCACCATTGAACAAGCTGGTATTGATGCCGTTTTTGACTTCTTCCGCCTGCTGCGCATAGTTGCCGCTTTCTTGCGTTTGGCCCAGTACCGAAAAAATGCGCGAGGCGATCCGCAGGTTTTCATAGTATTGGCAGGCAGTGGCGGCATTGTAGCCTCCGTGTGGCGTGGTTTGGGGGGCCCAGTCAGTGATCCGCCATTTGGGCGGATTGGGCAACTTGGTCTTCGGGTCTTGATAAACCTTCATCCAATCCAGAAAACGTGTCAGATGCGGTGACATTTCGCGCAGCATCGTCTGGTCGCCCGAAAACAGATATTGCTGCCATAACAACATCGGCCAATACATCGACCACTCGGGTATCTCGAACAACGGCGCCGGGCTGCACGCATAAAAATCTCCACCGGCCATTTGCTCGCCGGCGAAATCGCGCACCACTTTGTCTATCATCATCGTGTTGCGGTCGTTGTACAGCAGGACGTTCCCAATGTTCCAGCTGTCGGCGGTCCACTGCGATTGTTCCCGGTTGGCGTCCACGCTGATCATCCCCTGTTGGATGTTCTGCCGGGCCGAACGCTCGCACATTTCGTAAATGGAGTTGAGCAAATCGCTCGAACAGTGAAACCGTCCCGCCACGTCAGCATCGGAATAGGCCCAGATGCCGCGAACATCGGCGGCTTTCAATTTTCCCGCGTAGCCGGTGATCTTCAACACTTGAAAAGTGGTGTGCCGTCCGAAGTCCGCATCCCAGGCTTCCCTGCCGCCGTGGCAGATATATTCGTCCCACCCGGCGGGCTTGCGATCGCCCGTCATTTGAAAATATTCCACCCGGACTTTGTCTCCCGGTTGGTTTTCGCGCATCGTGAGTTTGGGCCAGCCGTCGATGCACCGGCCAAAATCCACCTGCCAGGCGCCATTCGTGAAGGTGACGCTCACCGGCTTGAGTTCGGCCTGTTCGTGTTCCAACGGTGCCATTTGGGCGAACAAATGATAATCGGAACGGTCCACAGCAGTGGCGGGAGCCCAACTTGAATCGTCGAAATCCACCGTCTGCCAGCCCGCCGGTTCCTGGCGCGAATCAAAACAAATGGCCGTGCGGTTGCTCCCGCCCCCGCCGGTGCTGATATACGTTGCATTGGTTTCGATAAAGGCCGTTTGGGCCAGCACCTTCCAGGTTTCGTCGGAGCCAATGGCCGAGGACGAACCATCGGGAAAT
This sequence comes from Candidatus Sulfotelmatobacter sp., assembly GCA_035485115.1. Taxonomy (GTDB): domain Bacteria; phylum Verrucomicrobiota; class Verrucomicrobiia; order Limisphaerales; family UBA11358; genus UBA11358. Next base: position 4,470 of record DATHOG010000159.1, read on the forward strand.
GCCAGCCGCGCTTCCAGCAAAAAGGCGGGCTTGGCGTTGACCCCGGAGTCATGAAAAGTTCCCAGCCAATGTCCCGTGGCGGCGAAGACATTGGTGCCGGTTTTCAAGAGTTTGGTCACGTCGTAAGCGTTGTATTGGCCGTAATGATACGGATCGCTGCGCGCCGGTCCCCTGCCCAGAAGCTGGCCATTACAATAAAGCAGGTAGTCGTTGTGCGCGGTGACATAGACCTTGGCCAGACTGGGTGGGTTGGTGATGGAGAAGGTCTTTCGAAAATAGGCGAAGTTGTTCTGGTTGGTGGTTCCATCCCAGAGGTAACGCGCCGTCCATTCGTTTTGCTCCAGGCCGGTGTCAAAAGTGGCCGGCGCACTGTAAGAGCTGGCCTTGCCGGTTTGATCCCAAATCCGCACTGCCCACCAGAACCGTGTGGCGGCGGGAAAAGGTTTGTCGGTGTATTCAACCGAGGCCGATTGGTCCGAAACCACCTTGCCGCTGTCCCAGCAGTCTGCCGTTCCTGTGGCCAGAAGTTTGGGGCTTGAAGCTACGAAGATTTGATAAGCGGTTTGTCGTTCGCCACGAGTGGCATCCTTCGACATCCAAGTGAAGCGGGTGGTGTTACGGTCAATGGCCAGCGGATTGCCGACGCCATTGACAAGCAAACCCACGGGGGCAGCGGGATTGGCGAAAGCGCTGAAGGCAATAAAAGCGATGACGACCGTCAAACTGAAACGAACAGGAATGGCAGGATTTTTCATTTTTTATAAAATTATGGTGTCTCACTGAACTTATAATTGCCTCCCCCGACCAGGCATTTAATGGAGGAACCTTCATCCGAAACAGCGATTACACCCGGATCATTAATTTCTGATGACGCGGGCCACAGAACCTTGTCCGATTCCTTGATGCATACACTTCCCATGGTGAGCTTGGGGATATAGACGGCGGCGCGTGTGTTGGCCGGAACATCAATCGAAAGTGAAAATTTGCCATCGTCGCTTTTCTTCCAGCTGGTTGTGATAAGTCCTTTAACTGTGGGAACCGCGCCTTCGGCAAAGGTCAGACCGCCCGTCTCCGGCCGGACATCAAACGTGGCAAAGCCCCCGCTGGTGGGCTGGATGCCACAAATGTATTTTAGAAATATGTATCCCGGATACGAAGTCCAGGCATGATTCGGTTGATAGCCCCGGACCAGTCGGAAACCCTCCCAACAGGCTTTGTCCGAGTCCAGCATGGGCTGATAGCGGGCCAGGTCGCGTACCGCCAAAGCCCCGCCGCCGGCATTGAACAATCCGCTGTATAGCGCGTCGCCGCCGTAGCCGCCAACGTCCGGTTTCCCCGCCTGTTCAATGGCGGCAAGGATTTTGGACTTGTCCGCCGCCGGTTCGATGTTGAAGCGCAAGGCCCATGCCGATGCGAGCGGATACATGCCATTCGTGTCCGTCCGCGCGAGATAGTAATCGCCATTGAACAAATTGGCATTAATGCCGGCTTTGACCGCTTCCGCCTGCTGCAAATAATCCTCGCTTTGATTGGTTTGTCCCAAAACTGACAACACTTTGGAAGCTATGCGCAGGTTTTCATAGTATTGGCAGGCGGTGGCGATGTTGGTGCCGCCGTCGGGCATGTTGCCTCCGGCATAGTCGGAAATCCGCCAACCGGGAGGATTGAGCAACTTTGTCGCCGGGTCTTGGAAAGGCTTGATCCAATCCATACAACGCGTCAGTCGCGGCGCCATCTCGCGCAGGAGAGTTTCGTCGCCTGAAAAGAGGTATTGTTGCCACAACAACATTGGCCAATACATCGCCCATTCGGGTATCCGGCGGGATTTCTGGCCGGGAACTTCCGCCCGCCGGGTTCCAGGACTGCATGAGGAAAAATATCCATCGGGAAACTGTTCTGCCGCATAATCCCGCACGGTTTTGTCGATCATCGTCGTGTCGCGGTCGTTGTAGAGCAGCACGTTCCCGATGTTCCAACTGTCGGCCAGCCACGACGCTTGTTCGCGATTGGCATCCACGCTGATCATGCCCTGTTGAATGTTCTGGCGGGCCGAACGTTCGCACATTTCGTAAATGTCATTGAGCAATGGACTGGAGCAATGAAAGCGCCCCGCCACATCCGCGTCGGAATAAGCCCAGGTGCCGCGTACATCGGAGCTTTTCAGCTTTCCTGCGTAGCCGGTGATCTTCATCACTTGAAACGAGGTATGCCGTCCAAAGTCCGCGTTCCAGGTCTCCTTGCCACCCCGGCAAGTGTACTCATCCCAGCCGGCGGGGCATCGTCCGCCCGTCATTTGAAAGTAGGCTATGCGAATTTTGTCTCCCGCATGATTCTCGCGCATGGTCAGCTTGGGCCAGCCGTCAACGCACCGTCCGAAGTCAACCAACCATGCGCCATTGGTTTGGGCGATGCTGACCGGCTTTAGTTCGGCTTGTTCGCGTTCCATTGGCGCCATTTGCGCGAACAGATGGTAAAGGGACCGGTCGACCACGGTGGCCGGCGCCCAACCGGAATCGTCAAAACCGGCGGTTTGCCAGCCGGCCGGTTCCAGGCGTGAATCAAATTGAATTATCCGGTCCCACGGGTTGCCGATGAAGTTGGTTGGCCTGGTTTCGATAAAGGCGGTGCGGGCCAGCACCTTCCAGGATTCATCGGTCGGAATCCTCGAAACTGAGCCGTCCGGATAGTCCAGCCGCGCTTCCAATAAAAAGGCTGGTTGAGCATCAACGCCGGCGTTATTCCAATTATTCCGCCAATGGCCCATGGCCGCGAACACGTTCGTGCCCGGGTTTAGAAGTTTGGTGACATCATAGGCATTGTATTGCCCGTAATGGTAAGGATCACATCGCGCCGGTCCACGGCCCAGAAGTTGCCCGTTGATGAAGAGAAGATAATCGTTGTGCCCCGTCACATAGACCTTGGCCAGCCCGGGTTTGTTCGTCACCACAAACGTCTTTCGGAAGTACGCGTAATTATTTGAGTTCGTGGTTCCATCCCAAATGTATTTTGCCGCCCATTCATTTTGATTTAATCCGGTGTCAAAGTCGCCCGCCGAACTATAGTCGCCCGGCGCTCCAGCCTGGTTCCAAACCCGGACTTTCCACCAAAACCTCGTGGTTTGCGGCAATGGTTTGCCGGTGTATTCAACCGCGGCCGATTGATCCGAGTCCACCTTGCCGCTGTTCCACCAGTCGCCCGTGCCCGCCGCCAAATCCGCGCGGTTTGTGGAAACCAGTATCTGATATGCGGTCTGGGTTTCGCCGCGGGTGGCATCCTTTGACATCCACGTGAACCGGGTTGCGTCCCGATCAATCGCCAGCGGGTTACCCACCCCATTGACCAGCAAACCTGCCGGAGCCGAAGGCTCCGCGCCGGTAGCGCCGAGAGCAATCGACGCGATGATCAGCGCAAAAGCAGGCTTCAAAAGCGTTATAAAAGTCTTCATGGTATAAATTGATTTATTGCAGGTAATGAACGGTTTTCCCCAGATACGGCAGGTTCAAATCTGTCTTTTGCCCTTTTAGCGGAGACCAGGGTTCAAGATAGTAGCCATCCTTGTTGAAACCGATGCCGAAATGGCCGGTGTATAATGCTTCCAAGCCATCCCAATCTTCGGGTAGATAACCTTCGCCGCGACCACGCGATCCATCCCAGGCATAGAACGCACTCCCGACTGGATTGCGCTGTTTCTGCTTTGGCAATTGTATCCCGCAATTGAAAGTTCCCTTTTCGAAGGACTCCATCAGCGGCCAGAGAAGGCGTTCCGCCGCTTCAGGTTGACCGGTCTGATAAAGCGCCTGGATGAAATAATATTCAATCGCCGGGTTGGCACCGCCGTTCATGTAAACCTGCCAGGTGTCCATCCCATCGGCATGTTTGGGAGCGCCGCTCGTGTGGGGAATGTAGTCGTCCGGGCTCATCGGTTTCAAGTTTGTGGGCAAACCCAGGTTGTAGGAGTGAAAACCGATGTCATCAAGCTTGGCCAACAGCACTTGTAAAATCGCCTTCGCATTTTCAGGAGGCACAAGTCCCTGATAGATGGCAAAGCCATTGACCCAGGGAAACATATAATCGTGCAGCTTCCCGTCCTCGGCCCGCCAGCCGGCCAGCACCCCTGTTTCCGGGTTATAAAATAATTTGAAATAGACCGTCTTGATGCGATCAGCGTCAGCTTGATAATGCCGGGCCAGGTCCGGCCGGCCGGCCAGGGTTTCCAAATCGGCCATGCATTGAAATGCGCGATAGTCTGCCGCATTGGAGTAGGCATCAGCCCCTTGAAATTTGTAGGTATCAAACCACATGGTGCCGTGCCCGCGATAATAGACCAAACCGTCCGGGCCGAACTCCGACTCGATATGTTTGACCAGACATTCCAGCGGTTCGAGCCACGGATGCAACTGTTCCTTGCCGCCGATGGTGTGGACGACATACCACGCCGAGATCACCAGATAAGCGTCCGTTTCGCGCGATGATGACCATTCGGGGTCACAGACGTTTCGATTGGGCATTTGGTAACCGGATGCTCCTTGGAAATAACGGTCGACCGACGCTCTGACCATGTCCATCGGTGAAATACCGTCCTTGAGCTGCGGCGCAAACAAGGCTTGCTCGGCGTAAAAAAGAATCGCCAGCCCGCACGGCACGCTCATGACGCTGTTGCCGATGATGCCCGTGTCCGGCCGCCACTGCACCATGTTCAGGGAATACTTCGGAAAATTTTTCAACCGCGCATCGTCTTTGACCAGATTCGGCAACGGTTCGAGTTGTTCCAGTTCGAAATGCATCGTCGTGTGCCAGGTTTTTGGGCCAATTGTGTGGAGACCATCCTCAGCTACCGGCGCCTGCGGTGTGATGTCCACCCAATACGTGGTGGCGGGGAACAGCGCGGAGGGTTTGCGGTAGAACGCGGCGGGATCCCCGGTTCGAGTGACGTGTGCTGTTCCGAAGTCCGGTGCCGAGAGATACGTGGGCGTCTCCACATAATTTATGATCTTAGAAGGACGGCAGACGAAGGTCGTCGGGGTTTGGTTGGCCGCAAAGTGGAAGCGAAACAAGCCCCCGCGCATCATCAACGTCTGATTCGCCGCCGCCGCCAATCCCAAATCAAACCCGCGTTCATTGAACCGGATGGAGACCCGTTCGCACGCACCGGTCGCCACTTCTACGGGTGTATAATCAAACACGTTGCCGTTGCGGGTCAGTGTGCTGTCGCCCAGCGGCATCGGGTTCTGAAAAACCGCATCCAGTACCGGACATGCCCCGCTGTCTTGCAGAAAATTGACATTCAAATTGCTTTCTCCAAGAGAATCCCAGGACATGAACAGAATTCGCGGGTGGGATTTTTCCAGGACCATACGATACCACGGCGTACTAATGTCCAGAGAGTCGCCCATATCCTTGACTGCGGGAACAAACTTCGTGGGTTTGAGTTCCGATTTCAGGGTGTCGCCAATGTTGGATGAAATGGCGGCGGTTTCGGTGCGGTTGGTTGCGTTGACTCCATAAACCTCCACCTGTGCCAGTTCGGCGATCCATGATTGAGGGGTGACCGATACCGCGCTTCGTTTGATCATCAGCCGAAAATTACTTGCCACCACCGGCTTAAAGTTGACGGTGTAGGAAAGTGTGTTGGAATCAAACCTGGCATCCTCAACGTGGAAGATCGTGTCAAACGTGCCGTTGCCGTCGGCCAGACATTGGCCCGAAAATTCAACGGGGCTGGTGGCCATGCTGGGGACGTGGAGAACCACTTTATTAATCCGTCGCGGGCCGGGGAATTGAATCCAAACCCATTGGGGTAAATGCTCATACTCACTGCTGATCCAGCAATTTGTGTCTGTCATACTCGGAACCAAAGGCTGATTGAGGGGGCATATGCTTCCTTCATTCTTCATCGCACCTTTGCGGAAGCTGTGCGAACTGACATCTATCCGCACGCCCGATTCGTCCCCGGAAGCAACATTCCGGTAGTGGCCATCCCCGATATCAGCCGGATCGGTAGCTTGCGCCCGAACCATGCCTGCGAGGGTCAAAAATAAAAAAACTGATGCTGCGATTCTTTTCATAAATTTCACACTTTCATTGAAACAGAGGTGCAAGTCATTTGGAATTGGAAGGTGTTTCGCGGAACCGGTAATCGCCCGTACCGACCAGGCATTTGATTGACGAATCTTCCTCTGACACGGCGAGTACTCCAGGAATTCCACCTTCAGGTTTTATCGGCCATAAGAGTTTACCAGATTCCGTGATCGTGACATTTCCAGTTGATAGTTTCGGAAGGTAGATG
>DATHOG010000160.1:0-32857 GCA_035485115.1 Candidatus Sulfotelmatobacter sp.
GCAGGCACCCTTAAAGGAACCTCGCCAAATTGAAATCGAAAAAAAGCCCGCCAGCAGAAATCCGCAGGTTTTATATGGCCCAAACCACAGTCAGAAAAAACTTAACCGGACAGTAGTGGAAACGAACCCAATTTTTCCGCAAAAAAGCCAATGAAAGTACACAAGTGTCCAAAAAAACGAACCCAATTTGGCGGGGTTTAGAGAGCTGAAATCCGACCAAATCCAAGTAAATCAAAGCCACAGGGTGGCGACCAATCGAGGTACATCTGATGGCGTGTGTTCTTGCCATGCCCGGTTCCGCCTCGACTTCGCTCGGCGGGGACATCGCAGCGCGATGTCCCTACCACGCCTCATATCCGGCCACAGGCCGGACACTACACCACCAAAATCAATAGCTGGTGTTTTTGTGGTCGTAGCCATGGCACATCAGGGTGCAGGTGCCCTTGAAATTGCCGGTGGACTGGTAGCGAACGGTTCCCAGCGAGCCGGGCGTAACATAGGTGGTGTTGAAATTGATGAGGTGCGGGGCGTTCGCCACGCCGTGCGAATCGTGGCAGGTGGTGCAGGCGGCCTTGTCGTTCACAACATGGGATTCATGATAGCGAAAACTCTGGTTGCTCAAGACCACATTGCGGTCATGGCATTTGTAGCAGAGCGCGTAGGCCGAGGTGCTTTCGGGCTGGTTGTCCAGCAGGTCCAGGTTGCGTTCGAGAATGGGACGGTAGATGGAGCCGTGCGGGCCATTGGGTCCGGAACCGCCGGCGGCGGGACTGGAATCGCTGTTATGACAATCGGTGCAATACATGACGCTGGTGGTCTTCCATGGTTCGATCAGGCTGGGCACGCTGGCCTGATTTTTGCCGATGGTTTCCACCGGGTGAAAACTTTGGTTGGCCGAAGCGAATTGCAGGCGGGTGTTGTTCTGGGGAAATTGCCGGGAAACCAGCGCCGGGCCGCGCGCGGAACTGTCGGCATGGCAGCGGAAGCACAACTCATATTCCTTGGTCAACGGTTTGATCACGGTGCCGGCAATGGTCACGCCGGTCAGCCCGGCGAGCGCGCCGGTGGCATTCGGGGCGGCGGCTTTTTGCGCGTTGTCCGCGTGGGCATTGTGGCAGTCAGCGCAGACCACATGACGCACCTGGGGATTGATGGGGTCTTCATCCGGCGAATGGGCGTCGCTGCTGAGCGTGATGGGATGGATGCTGATCTTTTGGAAATCGGCAGCGATGTCTTTTTTGGCCGTGGCACCGTTGTGGCAGTTCAGGCAGTTCTGTTCCGGGGCCGCTTGTTGCAACAGATGTTTCTTCGCTCCCGCCTGGTGGGTGATATGACAAGCTTCACAACCGACGGCCTGCATGGTCTTGGAGCTGACGGTGGACGATGACGCTTTGGAGCCCGGGCGGGAGGTAGCGGCCAGTTTAGACAGGATGGACGGCGGCACCGGAGTCTGGGACATGGCGTGCGCGGATGTTCCCCAGGAGTTTTCGCGGTGGCAGACGACACACAACTCCGAGGCGGTGGGCACCACGAGAAAATTGCCGTATTGGTTATTGTGCGGATCATGGCAGGAGGTGCATTGCAGACGGCTTTGACTGTCCACCTTCACTGCCGGCGTGCTTAGTTTGGTGGGGTCATAGACGGCCGACAGGCTGGGGTCAGCACTGTCCGGATCACGAGCCGCAGTCGCCAGGGCGCTGTCGTAAACGAAGGAAATGGGATGATCCGCGGACAGATCGGTACCAAGGTTCGCCGCCGAGCCTCCGGGCATCGTAGTGACACCGTTTTGCATCGGGATCTGCGGTGCGCCGCTGCTGACGCTGCCCAAGGCGATTGTGCCATCGTGACAGCTCAAACAGAGCCGGGATGAACCGTTGGGCTGCGGGATGACCAAATTCATGTTGTTCAGCCGGGTGCTGCTGTAAACGACGTAGTTTGAGACGGAGGACATCGAATGGTTCCACAAGGGCGTCACCCCGCTGGCATGATGCACCGCGTGGCAAAAGATGCAGGAGTTGGTCATGCTCGTCGCCTTGATGGTTCCGGGGCCGTTGGCGGATAAGTTATGGACGGAATTGATAACGCTGTCGGCGCTGACATTCAGGCTGAACACCGTCAGCAGCGCCAACATCAACCAGCGCCAGGCCGGGCGGCAGAGAAATGGGAAAATTGTTTTCATGGCTGGCTTCCTTGCTGATCCAAGTATTTGAAAATCTGCACGCGATGGTTGAAGGCATCGGCCACATAAACCCGGTTGTCCGGGCCCAGGGCGATGCCGTTGGGCAAGGCGAACTGGCCGGGGCCGTCGCCGCCTTCGCCGACGTCCAGCAAGAGGCGTCCGTCCGCGTCGAAAATCTGGAAGTTGTCGAACACGCCGTCCACCACGTAGATGTGCCCGTCCGAATCCACGGCCACGCCTTTGGGCCGGGCGAAATGGCCGGAGGTGTCCCCGTTGCTGCCGAACTGCGAAAGGTATTTGCCGTGCAGATCAAAAATCTGGACCCGAAAGTTCATTGTGTCGGCAACGATCAAGCGGTCATGCCGGGTGTCCGCCGTGATGCCGGTGGGAAAATTGAATTCGCCCGGCCCGGTGCCGCGCTGGCCGAACGAGAACAAAAATTTCCCGTTCAAGTCATAAACAAAAACCGAGTGGGCCTGAGAATCAACGATGTAAAGGGAGTCGTTCGCCACCGTCAAACCGACGGGGCGTTTCAGCGGCGCGCCGATCTTGAACAGCGCCTTGCCGTCGTCCTTGAACGCGATGACTTGCGCGAGTTGGGAATCGGCCACATAGAAGATTCCGTTGTGCCGCGCCACAGCCACGGGACTGGCGAATCTGATTTTGCCGGGTCCGGCATAGCGCTGCCATTTTTTATGGGCAAAATCCAGATAGCAAACCAGCTTGTCATCGGTATCGGCCACGCAGAGATTCCCCTGCTCGTCCAGCGCAACGGCGAAAGGTTTGTGCAGGTTCTTGCTTTGACCGGTGTCACCGGTGATCCAGCGCGCCATGGAACTGAATACGGACGGACTTTGGCCGATGTCAGCCGGTCCATGCAAACTGCCGACATAGACAATGCGAGCCTGATCCGGTGGTGGCGGCCAGCCGATCATTGAGGACGCGGCGGGCGAGGCCGGCGGTGGCGCGGTGGCGCAGGATGCCGCGAATACCGCTGGCAACAGCGGAAGCAGCCATAAAATTTTTAGGCGCCGGTTCATGTCAAAAACTCCTCCGGATTTTTAGAAAGGCATAATTGCGTTGCAACCCGATCCCGGTGTTATCCTGTTCGTTGAATTCGTACCCGAGGTTCACCCGTAATTGACCGATGTTCCAGTTAAAATACACGCGGCCGACGTACATGTCCTGGTTGATGCCTTCACCGTGCTGCTGCTGCCAGCCGCCTTCGGCGTTCACGTCCATCCTGGACGAAATGCTCCAGCCGTAATGCAGTTCATAATCGTAAAAGGTCAGATGGCTGGCCATGGCATTGCCGTTGGCGGGATAATAAGTCCATTGCTGGCCGAGATTAAAACTCAAGCGCGAATGCAACGTTGGGTTCAGCGAATAGGATTCCGTGGCGTTATAGGAATAATAGCTGAACAACGAGGAACGATCGTCAGTATAGCCCGCTCCCAGCCGGAAATTTTTCCAATTGAAGTCCGTTCCGGCCTGGAATTGATCCATGTCCAGCAGGACGAAAGCGGGGCTGCTGGCGTGGTTCATGGTTTGATTGTAGCGGGCGTAAAAATCCAGCAGCCCGTGCCAGAGATCCAAGCGCGCCTGAAAATTGTCGGTCACCGTGGTGTAGCCGCCCGAGGGATTGGGCTGGACATCATAAGTGACAAGCACCGTGGCACCGCTGGTGATGAGCAGGCTGAACGGGCTGATCTGGATCAGCCAGGGGTCTTTCGTCCGGTCCACATAATAATCGGTGCCCTCGGTCAACAGCACATGGCTGGCGGTTGTGACCTTGAACACGCTGTCATTGATGTCGCGAGGCTGGTTCAACGGCACCCACATGCCGGTGGTCAATTGATGAGATTCATCCGCGACCAACAACGCGGTGCCACCGCTTTCCTGCTCGGTGTAATCGTACGTGCCCGCCGCGTCGAGGGTCAAATGCCCCCATTCACCCAGCCGCTTGGCATAGTTGACCGAGGCGGAAACACCAGCGGAATCGGAATCCAGCGAGGAACCGGAGTAGGTGCTGTTCAACGTGGAGCCGTGTATGTCCGCCGAAGAAAAAAGACTGTCGTACAGCTGATGTTGAACGCCGATGCGGGCATTGTTTTGAAACGAATCCCCGCCGCCGGTCGTATAATAATTGGCATTATAATCGTAAAATGTCCGCAGGTGCGGCGTATGCTCCACCACCAAGTCCAGCGACGGTGTGATATTGTCGGAAGTGTCGCCGGTATAATCGGCATCGTTGAAATACAACGTCGAGGTCAGCGTTTTGTTGCCCCAATGTTCCGCGTCCGTCAAAGTGACATTGTGCGTGACGCTCGAATTGTTGATGCCGCCGGTCTGAAGCCAGGTCCAGTCCTGAAATTGATACAGCAGATCGGTGTTATTGCCGTTGTTGCGCGTATTGGAGGCGTGCAAGTTGATGCTGGTCTGGTCGGATGTACTATTGTACGTCAGCCCGGAGCTTTCCGTCTCGGAATGCTGCGCCGTGACCGAAAATGGGATCGGCCCCGCCCGATATCCCGTCGTAATCCCATAGCTTTGGACGTCTTCCACGACGCTGTTGTAGAAATCATACTGCCGGGTGTCGTGGCCGGCCTGCGCAAAAATGGTCGAGGCGTAATCCTTTAGCTGGAGCAGGTTCGCCGTCAGCGTGCCGTTGAGCAAAACATCGTTTTCCTTGCTCATGCTTTGAGTGGAACCCGAATCCTGCCAGACGTAACCCGGCTCCGCCAAAATCTGGAAGGTCAGCAAATCGGGATGGTACAGATACGAATCCCAACCGATGCCGACCTGAGGTGAAAGATAAAGCCGTTGATAACTGACGCGTGAATTCCCGGCAGTGGTGGTGGATTGATCCGCTTCCACATCCATGTCGATATATTTCAGTTGCGGCCAGTTGATCGACGGCAGCGGCTCCTCGTAATACGTGATCCCGGCCGCAGCGCGCGACGCACCGGCAGCCAGCACGAGCGCGACGAGCGCGCGCAGTTCGCGACGAAACTTTTTGTCGCGGTGTTTCATGGCGCTTTCGGTTTCGCCGACGGCTTGAGCAGATTCTTATCCGTGCCGACATGCGGGTCGTGACAGACCACGCAGGATTTCCCCTCCGCGCTGGCATGGCCCTTCACGGTCTTCAAATCCTTGTCGTCGTGGCAGTCACCGCAGAGCTGGATAACATCTTTGGTGAGCAACTTGTCCACCGCCGATTGATGCGGGTTGTGGCAGCTGGTGCAGTCTTCCACGACATCGTGCTGAAACTTTGCCTTTTCCAAAAAATTGTCGTGGCAATCCCAGCAAAGGCTCGGCGTGGTTTTTTTGACGAGGTTCTTGTTCTTCGACGCGTGCGGCGAGTGGCAGTCGAGACAGTCGCCGTCACCAACGGGCTGGTGCACGAATTTTTTCTTGGTGAGATCGTCGTGACAGTCCGCACAAGTGTCCTTGACGGACTTTTTCAGAATCCCTTTGAAATTCGTCGCGTGCGGCGCATGACAGTCGAGACAGTCGCCGGATTCGACGGCTTCATGTTTGAATTTCTGATTTGCGAGCGGATCGTCGTGGCAAGTCAGGCACAAGTCAGTCCCGGTCTTGACGAGCAATTTCTTGTTGTCCGATTGATGCGGGTCGTGGCAGCTCGTGCAATCGCCGTTTTCAACGGGCTGATGTTTTACTTTGAAGCCGGTCAGAAAATCCTTATGGCAATTGAAACACAGGTCGGGCATCGGCGCGCGCATGCCCTGGCCGCCGCCGGACTCGTGGCATTCCTGACATTGTTGTTTGATGAACGGCGGATGCGCCGAGCCCGGGATGACCGGTGCGGCCGGCGCCGGCGCGGGCTGCGCCACCGTTAAGGGCGCCGAATTGGTATCCTTCGACGTCGTCACCGCCACGACCACATTCGTGCCGGATGATTCCGCGGGCACGCCGTCAAAAAAAGTCGTCAGCCATTGGCGCTTCGTGCCGGTGCTGCAGCCGTTGGTCAGGGCCACGGCGGCCAGACCAGCGGCGAAAAGCGCCAGCAATGCGAAACGTCTACTCATTTTGGGCTGCGTCAAAGATCGGCGGTTATTTTTTATGACCGAATCCGTAAACGGCCACCCGGTTGGGACCATATTGGTTCAAAACAATGATCAAGTGCTCGACCTGAAAATTGGGTGCGATGTATTGGGCAAACAACGGTATGTCGTCATAATCAATCAGCACCTTGCTGGGGAGTTCCATGCTGGCCTGATCCGCGTTGGCCGAGCCGAACGGCATCAGCAACCGGCCCTGGTCATTGAAGATCTGCACATTGTCGAAGGCGGCATCGGCGACATAGATGTAATTGTTGCGATCCACCGCCACTCCCTTGTTGCGGAAAAATTCGCCGGCGTTGTTGCCGTGAGCACCAAAACTGCGGACAAACTTTCCATCCTTGTCATAAACCTGTACTCGCGAGGCGCCGAGGTCGCTCACCACCAGATCGCCGTTGGTGGCCAGCGCGATATTGATGGGCTGGAACATGCGGTGCGTGATGTCGGTGTTGTCCTCGGGACGCGGGATGTCAAAAAGGGTCTTGCGGGTCACCTTGTCCAGCACATGCACGTTATGAGTCGCCGAATCGCTCAGATAAATCCGGTCGGCGGTCACCGCCACATCCATGGGCTTGTTCTTGCCTTTTTCGCCAACCAACCCGAGCACATTTCCGTTTTTATCCAGGATCACCAACTGCTGGCGGATGAGGTCCACCACATACATCGTGCCGTCGGAATCGATGGTGAGGTTCACGGGCATCTGGAGGGCCGCCGGCTCGTTGGGCGAAACCACGCCGATCCGGTGGTTTTGAAAATCCAGCTTCAAGATCGAGTTCTGTGCAGTATCGCAAACGTAGATAACCCCGTTGCCGGCAAAACCGCCGTAAGGTTTGCTGATCGGAATATATTTAGGCTTCAACCCGGTCAGATAGGTCGTGAAACTTGCGTGCATTCCCCGTTTTAAATCCTGCTCCGTCTGGAATGACGTCAAAAACTGGATATGCGGCTCATCGGGGGCCGGCGGGAAAAAGACATATTTTGGCAGGTTTTTTTTGGCAGCTTCGGGGCGGCCGGGCGGCGTGGCGCACCCTGCGGCCAGACCGACCGCCAGCACGATCAATACTTGAATAAATGTGTTCAATGGTTTCATAACGCAATTTGTTTGATTTTTTTCCGGACCACCGGCGGGCCGGTAATCACGTGGAAGTCACAACCTGACTGTGCCCCACGACCCGGCCTGGCAGCTAAACGGTTTTTGTCATAGGCACCGCATTTTTTGTGCAGTCCGGCCTTTCGCGGGCATCACAGAGGGCCATCGGTCTTTGCCAAAAAAAAGGCTCTGGTTAGAGACCAGAGCCTTTTGAATTCAAGTTGTCAGGGTTGGCGCATGAAGCCGGCTTACTTGTTATGGCAGCTCAAGCACAGGCTCTGCCCGCGCGGAATATTGCGCGTATTGTGAATGTCGTGGCAGGTGCTGCATTCCATCTGGGTCTGACCGGCGCCTTTGAGCTGGCTTTGGATCGGCAGAGTGCTGCCGATGAAAGTGCCGCTCTTGGGATTGAGTTCCACCACGCCGGGGTTCAGGGCGCCCAGCGCCGTGACTGCGGCGTCATAACTGATGCCGATCGGATGCACATGCGTCAAATCATTCCCGCCGACGGCCAGAATATAACCGGCCGGCATCAAGACCGGAGTCTTGGTGGATCCGAAGAACTTGTTCGTGGCATCCAATTGCCCGTCAAACTGCAGCATGGATTGTTGATTAATGCCCACCGTGCCGTCATGGCAGGAGAGACAGGCCTTGCTGGAGGTGCCAAGGGCGACCGTCAATCCGAGGGCGTTAAAGGTTTCGCTGCCGGCCGACGCGTAGGTGATATAGGTCTGCGATGAATTCATGTGAATCCACAGCGGTCCCTTGGTCGGATCCGGAGCCCGGTGAACGTCATGGCACTCGCCGCAGACGTTGGTTGAGCCTGATGTACTGCCACCACTACCGATCCAATAATTGGTGTTCGCCCAAAAATCGTGGGCGCTCCCAATAATGGTCGCCTTGCTGACAGATGGCATTAGCACCATCGTCGCCCCCAAGGCGAGGAGCATTGTTAGTTTTTTCATATGTTTATAAGCACGTGCTGTTTTCTGTTGATTGCACCCGGCGTCACCTGACGCCGGATGTTTCCAGCGAAAAACCAGGCACGAGCTCTGCGCCCAATCCTCCGTTGAAATTCTTTTTCGGCTTCGCGATGAAACGCGATTCCAGCTTGGCCATCAATTCCGCCGCGTGTTCCTCAATGATGGCCGAGCAAAAAATAAGTTCCTGCGCGCGGTGCTTGGTGTTCTCGCGCACCACCGCCTCCAGGTCGTCAATGTCGTAAAGGAAAACGTTGGCGAGTTCCGCCACCGCCGGATCGATGTCGCGCGGCACGGCGATGTCCACCAGGACCAGCGGACGGTTTTTGCGCGCCGGTAATATTTTCTCGATGTCCGCACGTTTCAAAACGATGCCGGGGCTGCCGGTCGAGCTGACCAGGATGTCGGCTTCAATCAACGCCGCCGCCGAATCCTCGAGGCGCACCGCGCGGCCGCCGAATTCCGCCGCCAGTTTTTCCGCGCGTTCGGGCGAACGATTGGCGACCAGGACGGTTTTCGCGCCGCGTTTGGCGAGATGCTTCACGCAGGCCTCGCCCATCTTGCCCGCGCCCAAAATCATCACCGTCTTGCTGCTCAAATCGCGGTCGAAAACTTTTTCCGCCAGCTCCACCGCCACGCTGCCCACCGAGGTGGCGCCGCGGCCAATGCCGGTATTGGTGCGGACCTTTTTCACGACGGCAAACGCCGCTTGAAACAACTGGTTCATTTTTTTGCCGACCAGCCCGGCGTCTTTCGCGGCTTGATAGGCGTTTTTGACCTGGCCGGTGATCTCGGTTTCGCCGAGCACGAGCGAATCCAATCCGCTGGCGACGGCGAAAATATGTTTGGCCGCGTCCGCGCCTTCCTTGACGTAGAGGTGTGGGGTGAAATCGAAATCGGAATTGGTGAGTTCCTGGAAGAGTTGCACCACGCGACCGTGAATCCAGGGCGACACGCCGTAGATCTCCACGCGGTTGCAGGTCGAAAGCAGAACGACCTCGTCCAACCCGCCGCGCAGCTTGAGGCGGCAGCCGCAGCATTGCAGGCGCGACCGTTGCACCGCGAGCTTCTCGCGCACTTCCACGGGCGTGGTCTTGTAGCTTAATCCTGCGACAAAGATTTTCATTTTTCGGTTTGGTTCGGCGCTGCGAGCGCCTTCTTTGGTTCAATTTTTTCCAGCTCTGACACTAGAACTTTAAATTATTGGTCATTCGTGCGCTCAACGTCCCTTGCACATCGTTCGACAATTTTTGCTGCTTTGGACTTCGCGAACTTCATTCCTTAGCATCGGTCGCCGGGGGACATGGCACTGCGCGTGTATTGGTAAAAGGTCACCGGTTATTGACGGTCCGGCAGAGTCAGGGAGGGGCACGAAATCTGAAACCGACGATTTAACAGAAGAACACGGAGGGAACTAAGCGGGGAAAACTTTGTCCGCAAATGGCGCGGATCTACGCAAAGTCCCAGCCGGACAGGCCACCATGAGGCGAAAGACGAGGGCAAGACCGGCGAAGTCTGGCGGAACTCGTGTCCATCCGTGGTTAAACAGCACAAATGTCGAATTGCTTTCAGCGGAAATTTTTGCTGTCCTGTGCCCCCGAAAACATGAGTTCACCCGTCGTCCCCCGCCAACGCAAATTACTGGTCGCCAACCGCAGCGAAATCGCCATCCGCGTGTTCCGCGCCGCCACGGAGCTGGGTCTCCGTACGGTCGCCATTTACGCGCAGGAGGACCGGCTTGCGATCCATCGCTTCAAGGCGGACGAGGCGTATGTGGTGGGCGAAGGCAAGGGACCGGTCGGCGCGTACCTCCACATCCCCAGCATCATCGCGCTGGCGAAGGAAAAAGGCGTGGACTTCATCCATCCCGGCTACGGATTTTTGTCGGAGAACGCGGATTTCGCCAAGGCGTGTGCCGGGGCGGGCATCATCTTCATCGGCCCGGATGAAAGCCTGCTGCGGACGATGGGCGACAAGACGGCCGCGCGTTCGCTGGCGCAAAAGGTCGGTGTCCCCACCCTGCCCGGCACGGAAGATCCGGTGAGCGACCGCGAAGAGGCGTTGAAGGTGGCCAAGCAGATCGGTTTTCCGCTGATCATCAAGGCGGCGTTCGGCGGCGGCGGACGCGGCATGCGCGTGGTGCACAAGCCCGGCGATCTGGCATCGCTGCTGGACGAGGCGCAGGGCGAGGCGGGTCGCGCGTTCGGCAATCCGGCGGTTTTTCTGGAACGGTACATTCCCCGCGCCAAGCACATCGAGGTGCAGATTTTGGGCGACAAGCACGGACGCGTGGTGCATCTGCACGAGCGCGATTGCTCGGTGCAACGGCGTCATCAAAAGGTCATCGAGATCGCGCCGAGCGTGGACCTGGACAAGACGGTGCGGCAGGAATTGTGTTCCGCAGCCGTGAAACTTTGCCGCGAGGTGAAGTATAACAACGCCGGCACGGTGGAATTTCTTTACGACCTCGACACGAAGGAATGGTTCTTCATCGAGATGAACCCGCGCATCCAGGTGGAGCATACCGTCACGGAAATCATCACGGGCATCGACCTCGTGCGTTCGCAAATCCTCATCGCCGACGGCAAGCCGATGCACGGACCGGAAGTCGGTATTCCCGCGCAGGAAGACATCCCGCGCAACGGCTTCGCCGTGCAGGCCCGTATCACGACGGAGGACCCGGAAAATAAATTTCAACCGGACTACGGCCGGATATTGACCTACCGCAGCGCGGGCGGTTTCGGCGTGCGGCTCGACGGTGGCATGGGTTACGGCGGCTCGGTCATCACGCCGTTCTACGATTCGCTGCTGGTGAAGCTCACGTGCAGCGCGCCGACCTTCCCCGCAGCCTTGCAACGCATGGCGCGCGCACTCGCGGAATTTCGCATCCGCGGCGTGAAGACGAACATTCCTTTCCTTGAAAACCTCATCCACAACGACGTTTTCACGAGCGGCCAGGCGACGACGACGTTGATCGACACGACACCCGAACTGTTCAAGCTCAAGGCGCGACGCGATCGCGCCACCAAGGTGCTCACCTTCCTGGGCGACGTGACGGTGAACGGCAATCCGCATGCGAAGGGCTATGTGCCCAAGGAAATTCTCACTCCGGCGCGTGTGCCGGCGTATGACCACAAACAGGCGCCGCCGGCGGGTACGCGCCAGTTGCTGCTCGAGCTTGGCCCGAAGAAATTTGCGGAATGGACGCTCAAGCAGAAGCAGTTGCTCGTCACGGACACGACGTTCCGCGACGCGCATCAATCGCTCTTCGCGACGCGTCTGCGCAGTTACGACATGCTGGCAGTGGCGGATGCCGTGGCGCGACGCACGCCGAATTTGTTCTCGATGGAGATGTGGGGCGGCGCGACGTTCGACACGGCGATGCGTTTTCTGCACGAGGACCCGTGGCTGCGCCTGCGCGCCTTGCGCGAGAAAGTCCCGAACATCTGTTTCCAGATGCTGTTCCGCGGCTCGAACGCGGTTGGTTATTCGAATTATCCAGATAACGCTGTCGCCGGGTTTGTGAAGCATTCGGCGGAAGCGGGCATGGACATCTTCCGCGTATTCGATTCGCTGAATTACCTGCCCAATCTTAAGGTGGCGATGGAGGCGGTGAACGAGACGCACGGCATTTGCGAGGCCGCGATCTGTTACACCGGTAACATTCTCGACCCGGAGCGCAGCAAGTATTCGCTGAAATATTATCTCAAGCTCGCGAAGGAACTGGAAAAGATGGGGGCCCATTTCCTCGCCATCAAGGATATGGCGGGCCTGTGCAAGCCGGCGGCGGCGAGCGTGCTGGTCAAGGCGTTGAAGGAGGAAATCGGCATCCCGATCCATTTCCACACGCATGACACGAGCGGCATCACTGCGGCCTCGATTTTGAGCGCGGCGGAAGCGGGCGTGGATGTCGTGGACCTGGCCATCGCCTCGATGAGCGGTTCGACGAGCCAGCCGAATTTGAATTCCATCGTGGCCGCTCTGCAATTCACCAAGCGCGACACGGGACTAGATCTGAAGGCGTTGAACGAGTTCGCCGATTACTGGGAGCATGTCCGCAATTTTTACGCGGCGTTTGACACGTCGCCCAAGGCCGGCAGCGCGGACGTGTATCTGCATGAGATGCCCGGCGGACAGTTCACGAACTTGAAGGAACAGGCCACGTCGATGGGGCTGGGCAGCCGCTGGCCGGAAATCGCGCGCACCTACGCGGAGGTGAACCAGCTTTTCGGCGACATCGTGAAGGTAACGCCGAGCAGCAAGGTCGTCGGCGACATGACGATGTTCCTCGTCACGCGCGGCATCAAGCCGGCGGACGTGGTGAACCTCGAACCCGGCAGCGTGCCCTTCCCCGAGTCGGTGATTGATATGTTGAGCGGCGGCCTCGGCCAACCGATGGGCGGCTGGCCGAAAAAAGTCCAGCACGTGATTCTTGGCGATCGCAAGCCGATCAAGGGCCGGCCGGGCGCGGGTTTGAAGCCGTTGAATTTCAAAAAAATCGCCGAGGAACTGACGCCGAAGCTCAAACGCGAGGCGACGATGGATGATGTGTTCAGCCACATCATGTATCCGGAGGTATTCGCTGACTTCACCAAGAAGGTCGCGGCCAACGGCGATTTATCGGTATTGCCCACGCCGGCGTTTTTCTATGGTATGAAGCCGGGACAAGAAATCGTCATCGACATCGAGCCGGGCAAGACCTTGTTCATCCGCATGGTGAACATCGGCGCGGTGGATGCCGAAGGTAAACGCAATGTGAACTTCGAGTTGAACGGCATGGGCCGGCAACTTTCCATCGTGGACAAATCGGTCAAGCCCACCGTCAAGCCGCGCGTCAAAGCCGACCCGGCCAAGACCAACGAAGTGGGCGCGCCGATTCCGGGCTTGGTCACCATGCTGTCCGTCAGCGTCGGTTCGAAAGTCGTGAAAGGCGACAAGCTGGCCGTGTTGGAGGCGATGAAAATGCAGACGACGATCTATGCGCCGTGCGACGGTACGGTGGATGAAATCGCCGTTGCCGTCAGCGATGCGGTCGAGAGCAAGGATTTGATGTTGAAAATCCGGCCCGTCGCCTGACCTTTTACCGGGACGGAATCACCCCCCGAACGCCGAGTATTTTTTCACGCCGCGCGCCCACATGAAGCGCGCAAAGAAATACGCGAGCAGCACCCAGAGAAATTGCGTCGCGAACCCGCGCCACAGATCGGCGCCGGAAATCTTGCCCATGTAGACCCCGATCGGGAAATAAAGCTGATACGGAAATGGCGTGAGAAACAGGATCTGTTTCAACAACGGCGGCAGCATATCCAGCGGAAACATGTGCCCGCTCGCGATGTACTCAAACGCGAACAGGATAAAGATGAAGGTGGTGATCTCCAGAAACCAGAACGCCAGCATCGCCATGGCGTAGGAGAAGAAAAATTGCAGCAGCGCCGTCAGCACCAAGGAGAACGGGAACAGCACGAGCGCGGTTTCATTCACCGGCGCGACAAAATAACTACGGAAGCAAAAGATAAAAACCGCCAGCGGCACGCTCGCCATGGAGATGAACGCTAGGCGTCCGGAAAAAAACAGGCACAGGCGGTACCAGAGATAATCCACCGGCTTGAGCAGGAACTGGCTGATATTTCCCTCGCGAATGTCGGTGGCGATCTGCCAGTCATCCTCGTTCACGGCGGTGAAAACATCCACAACCGCGACCATCAGATAATAAAAAATCATCTGCGCCTCGGTGAAGCCCCCCTGCCCCGCGCCGGATTTGTGCGCATAAACCGTCCGCCACAGCGAAAGCATCGCAAACAACGGGATGAAACTGAACAGCGTGCGTGCGAAGTAATTCACACGATACTGCAGGTTATTTTGCAGCCCGATGGCAATGACATGGAGATACTTCTTCAACGCGCAGACAGTCTAAATCAGCCGTGATTATTTCGCCACTCTTACCGTCTTTTTCGCCGCCCGGTTTTTGAAGAACTGGTCCGCCAGCACACCGAATAACACCACCGCGCCCATGACGGCAAAATTGAGCGAACTGTCAATGCCAAGGAGATTTACGAGGTTTTCCAGCACCAGCAGGAGCGTCGTGCCGATGACAATCCCCAGGATCGAGCCTTCACCACCACGCAGACTGCAGCCACCCAGCACCGCCGCTGCGATGCCGTAAAGTTCATAAAAATTGCCCTGGCTCGAAGGCGAAACGGAGTTCGTGTAGAAAGCGAAAAGGATCGCGGAGATGCCCGTCAAAAATGCGGCCAGGATGTAGGCAAACGCGATGACCCCGCGTGCGTTGACCCCGGAAAAAAGCGTGGCCTGTTCGTTGCAGCCCACGGCAAAAAGATAACGCCCATAAACCGACCGGTGCAGCACCACCCACATCACGATGGCGATGCCGATGAGAAAAACGAACGGCATCGGCAGGCCAAAAAGTTTTCCACTGGCGAGCCACTGCAGAGTCTTGAAATTTTCGGCGTCGCCGAATCCCTTCGTCATGTCATGCGCGATGTAGCGCGCCACGCCGCGATAAACCAGCAGGCCGCATAGCGTCACGATAAACGGTTGGATGCGCATCCGGGTGACGAGCAGCCCGTGTGCGAGGCCAAGGAATGCCGCCACGCCGAGCGCAAACCCAACCGCCAGCGGCCACGGCCAATGTTGGTATGCTTTTGGTAATTCTGGAAACGCATCTTCTAAAAGCAATCTGTTCAACAGTGGGCCTTTTTTATTTTGGCTTAGTAAAATTTTTGTTCTATCAGATAATTCCACTCCGCTGAATCGTTGCTGATCATAAATAGATTCTCCATCAATGACCTTATTTAGTACTTGAGCCAATTCTTTAGCATCAAATGCCGTCATCGTTAGTGTGCCTGGTATAACGGGTGCGGAATTGGTCATTTTGCTTTGGGTTATTGGCGAGGAACCAACCTCAAGAATTTTGTTTTTAAGGTCGGCCGGCATTTTATCCAGCAAGTAAATTGAAATTGGGCTATCGCTTTTACCCAGTTGAATGGAAAGTGGCCAGTCTTTACCCAGTTGTTTGGCACTCGCATCCAATTTGAACTCACTGGATTTAAATTCCCACGACCTCCAATTGAAATTCCAATCCGTCAATGCCAATACCAGCAACATGCCACAAAGCGCAATCATCGAGCCAATGGACAAATCAATGCCGCCAGTGATGATGACCAGTCCTACGCCGATGCTGAAAATGCCGCGCAGCCCGATGAGGTTGGCGGTATTGGTGAGATTGGCCCCGGAAAAAAAGCGCGGATTCTCGAAGCCGGTCACCGCGCATAAAATCACAAGCAAAACAAAAATGCCGATTTCTTTTTTCATCTCAAGACTTCTGAATCCATGTCAATTCACCGCCACTTTGGCCGCCGCGATGGTTTTACCGACCGCCAGGTTCATCACATTCTCCTCGTTGCAATGCTCCCGTTCGAGCATGCCGGTGATTCTGCCTTCATGCATCACGGCGATGCGGTCGCTCACATTCAAAACTTCCTCCATGTCGGAACTGATCATCAAAATGACGCCGCCGTTGTCGGCCAGCACGCGCATCAGCCGGTAGATCTCCGCCTTCGCGCCCACATCAATGCCACGCGTCGGTTCGTCGAGAATCATCACCTTGGGCGACATTGAAAGCCATTTGCCCAGCACGACTTTCTGCTGGTTGCCGCCGCTCAAGTTTAAAACCACCGCCTCGCCGCTGGACGTCTTGATGTTCAGCGACTTGATCTGTTCGTCCGTGACTTTGCGTTCGCGATCCTTGCTGATGAGCTTGAACGTGGAATACCTTTCAAGCGATGGCAGCGTGGTGTTTTCGCGCACGGTCATCGCGGTGACCAACCCCTCGCCACGCCGGTCTTCTGGAACAAGATAAATGCCGTGGCCGATGGCGTCGGCGGGTTTATGGATATGGATCCGCTCGTCGCCAATCGTCAGTTCCGCGCCGCCATGCAGGTCGAGGCCGACCATGGCTTTCATGATTTCCGAACGGCCCGCGCCGACGAGTCCGGCAAAACCGAGAATTTCACCGCGCGCCGCATCGAACTCGACCGCCTTTGATGGAAACCGGCTGGATTTGGCATTGCGGACCTTGAGATAGCCCGGCGTTTTCTTTGTGTTGGACGCAGTGTAGGTGCTGTTGATTTCACGTCCGACCATCAGGCTGACAATTTTGTCGTGTGTCACTTCCGTTTGCGGCAGTTCGCCGGCATTTTTCCCATCGCGCAAAACCACGACGCGATCGGCGCAGTGCTCCACCTCGCCAAGCCGGTGCGAGATGTAAATCACGCTCACGCCCTGCTCGCTCAATTCGCAAACCAGTTCCAGCAAACGGTCCGTCTCCTGCAAAGTCAGTGACGACGTCGGCTCGTCCATGATGATGATGCGCGCGTTGAGCGACAGCGCCTTGGCGATCTCCACCATCTGTTTTTCGGCGATGGACAATTTTTCCAGCGGTGTCTTGCTCGAAAAATTCATGCCGAGCCGTTTTAAAAACGGTTCCGTGTCGGCATGGATCTTTTGAAAGTTGATCAGCCCAAACGCGTTGCGGGGCTCGCGGCCGAGAAAAACGTTTGCCGCGACGTCCAGATTGTCGAGCACGTTCAATTCCTGGTGGATGAACGCGATGCCCAGCGCCATCGAGTCATTGACGTCACCGATCTTCACCGTTTTTCCGTCCACCTCGATGGCACCGTCATCAGGTTGATAGACCCCACCGACGATTTTCATCAGCGTGGATTTGCCCGCACCATTTTCACCGCAGAGGGCAACGACTTCGCCCTTGCCGATCTCCAGCGAAACATTGTCGAGCGCAATGACGCCGGGAAAGCGTTTGCCGATGCCGCGAAGTGAAAGCAATGATGACATTTTTATTAAACCGCTAATCTGCGCTAATCTGCGCCAATTGTTCTTTAAGAATGTATTTGGACAAGATGAAACGCTTCCATTCAAGCGTATCTTTGTGGCCAAAATTGATGAGATAACCAACCGGTCGTTTAGTGATTCTCATATAGTTAATCAACTGCGCCTCATGTTCAGGCGCGATAGCGCTTACGGATTTAAGTTCCACAACCAGGCAGTTGAAAACGAACAAATCAGCAACAAAACGCTTCTTCAATTCGCGCCTTTTGTAGAAGCATTTCAATTCCCGCTTGGCGTGGAACGGAATCGCTCGCGACTCCAGTTCCAGCTCAAGACTCTCTTGATAAACCTCTTCCGCCATCCCGTGACCGTGCTCATTATAGACTTCAAAAGCGGCACCCATGAGCTTATAACCTTCATCCTTGTAGATTTCTGGTTTCACTGATTAGCGGGGATAAGCGTAGATTAGCGGTTAAAATCACTGTTCGAGGATTTTTTTCTTGTAGGCCTGATAATCGGCCACGCTGTCTTTTTTGATGTTGCGCGTGGGAATGAACATCTTGCCGTCGAGCTGCGATTTGTCGCCGTGCAGGTACTTGTCCATGCGGGTCACGGACTGTTTGCCAAACTCGAACGGATTTTGAACGACCGTGCCGTAGATGTCGCCGGCTGCAATTCCCGAGAGCGTGTCGTCTTCATCATCAAAGCAGACGATTTTCACCGCGCCGGTTTTGCCCGCGCCGCGGACGGCGTTCAAGATTGCGGGGCCGTTATAATTCCACAAGCCGACGAGGCACGCGATATCGGGATATTTCACGAGCGTATCCTCGGCGTTTTTTTGCGCGCGGACGGGATCGGTGTCGTCGGTCCGGATGTCAACGATTTCAATGTTTGAACCTTCAAGCGCCTTTTTGATGCCGCCGGAACGTTCGACTGCGTTTTGCGAATCGCTGTGGCCGACGAACAACATGATCTTGCCGCCGTTCGGCAGGCATTCCTTGATCATGGCACCCGCCTGCTCACCCGCAGCTTCGTTATCCGTTCCAATATAGGCGACGCGCTTGCTTTTCGCAGCGTCACTATCGCAGCAAACGAGCAAGGTCGAGTCGGCGATTTTATTCAGAAAATCGGTCTGGTTATCGGGGTCGTTCACGCTGACGGCGATGCCGTCGATGCCTTTCGCAACGAGATCGTCGAGAATCTGGCGTTGGGCAGCGGAACTACCGTCCTGCGTGATGCGGAAATCCACGTCCACATCACCGAGTTCAGTTGCGGCGGCATTGCAACCCGCACGGGCAAACGACCAGAAATTCGCCGCATTATTGCTGACGAACGAAACCTTCTTTTTAGCCGATGATGCCGGCGCGGCACCGCCGCCCCCGGGAGCGGGTTCCTCTTTTTTGCCGCAGCCCGTGACGAACGTAGCGACACACAACACGGCCAGGATGGTTTGTAGTTTTCTCATTGTGGTTGGGGGTGGTATACAAACTATTTTTTGACCGAAAATTTATAGATGATCGTGTTGTGGTAAGTCTCGCCCGGATTCAACACCACCGTCGGAAATTCAGGATGGTTCGGCGAATCGGGGAAATGTTGCGGTTCCAGGCAAAAGCCGTCGCGGAACTGGTAGGTCCAGCCGCCCTTGCCGGTCAACGTGCCGTCGAGAAAATTGCCGGAGTAAAACTGTATGCCCGGCTCGGTGCTGTATACCTGCAAAATACGTCCGGAAGTCACTTCATATATTTCCGCCGCGAAGGAAAGCTCGTTTCCCTTCTTGTTCAGGACAAAATTATGGTCGTAGCCGTTGCCGCGCGCGATCTGCTCGTCATTGGTATTGCCGATGCGTTCACCGATGGTATGCGGCGTGGTGAAATCGAACGGCGTGCCCTGCACCGGGCGCAGTTCGCCGGTCGGGATGAGCGTCGCATCCACCGGCGTGAATTTGTCCGCATTGATGATGGCGACGTGGTTCAAGATGTCGCCCTTGCCAGCGAGGTTGAAATAGGAATGATGCGTCAGATTCACGACCGTCTTCGCGCTGGTAGTCGCGGAATACTCCAATTTCAATTCATTGTCTTCCGTCAGGGAATAGATCGCCGTGACCGACAACGTGCCGGGATAACCCTCTTCCATGCCCGGGCTAACGTAGGTCAAAATCAAGGACGGCCCGTGCGTTGTGGGCATCGGCCTTGACGTCCACACGACTTTGTCGAATCCTTTCAAGCCGCCGTGAAGGGAATTGACGCCATTATTCGTCGCCAGCTGATAGGTCGTGTCATCCAGGGTAAATTTTCCAGCCGCGATGCGGTTGCCGTAACGGCCGATGAGCGCGCCGAAATACGGCGATGATTTGACGTAGCTGTCAAGATTGTCGTAGCCGAGCACCACGTCGCCAAAATTTCCGTCCTTGTCCGGGACCTTGAGCGAGGTGACGATGCCGCCGTAGGTCATGATCGTCGCGGTCATGCCCTTGCTGTTGGCCAGCGTGTAAAGCTCGACCGGCTTGCCGTCCGGGGACGTGCCGAAATCGGATTTTGTTATGGTGCCTTTAGGGGTGTTGCTCATAGATTCACAGCCGGTGAAACACGCCGCCGAGAGCGCCGTGACCGTAAGGAGTTGGATGATTTTTTTCATGGTGGATTTAGTGGAAAATTATTTCTGCCCATAGTAAGCGCCGGGGCCGTGTTTGCGAAGAAAATGTTTGTCCAATAGATGGGATTGCATGGGTTTTGTCTTTGGATTAATTTTTAAAGTTTCGCTGTTCAACCGGGCGATGAATTCCAGCACGCTGGCGTTGTGAACGGCGTCATGCACATCCTTGCCCCAGGTGAACGGTCCGTGGCTGGCGACCAGCACGGCGGGATGTTGCGATGGATCGTATTTCAACTTCTTGAACGTCTTCACGATGACCTCCCCCGTGTTCGCCTCGTAATCGTTTTTGATCTCCGCCGCCGTCAACTGGCGCGTGCAAGGCACATCGCCATACCAATAATCCGCCTGGGTCGTACCGTAAGCCAGCAACGGTTTACACGCCTGCGCCCATGCCGTCGCGAACAGGCTGTGCGTATGCACCACGCCACCGATGGCGGGCCAGACGCGGTATAATTTCAGATGCGTCTCTGTGTCCGAACTCGGCTTGAGCTTGCCTTCGACGACCTTGCCGGTGGCGAGCGACACACAGACCATGTGCTGCGGTTTCATCTCCGAATACGGTACACCGCTCGGTTTAATGGCCATCACGCCGCTGGCGCGGTCCACCGCGCTGGCGTTGCCCCACGTCTGGATCACCAGTCCCTCGGCGACGAGGTCAAGGTTCGCCTTGCACACTTCAGCTTTTAATTTTTCCAACATATTAAATCTTAATTTGACCACCAAATACACGAAACACACGAAAGCAAAATCTTCTTAAAATTTATTGTTTTCCAAATATCATAAATCGTCCTTCATCATAATCACCAAATGTCATCATAAGATTGTAGGGTGAACCATCATTTCTTAAGGCCAACGAGTCGATTTGATTTGCGCTTTCTGAAAACACAATTCCGCAATAACTTTTATCGCGAACAACACCTATCGCTTCACAATGCCAGTTTCCTTGAGCAGAAATAAATTCGGGCACTGGTGATTGAACAGAGTTTGTTTGAAACCATACTGGGTAATCAGCAGCGACGAACGACCCATCACGCCGCAATTCAATCTGACACCGCCGCCCGTTAGTCATCGCCAGCCCATTTGTGTCAATGTTCTGTTGAATTAAATGGTAGTTTCCGGAAATGTCATCAAACTTCGGCTGACCTGTGACGAATAACTCTGCGGGAGGAACCTGCGGCCAATGCGACAGGCCACCGCCACACAGGCGGAAAAGCATCACACTTCCCAAAAGGAAACAACCGACAATTACCAGGATGGCAGTCGTTCTCGTTTTTTGTTTAGGCGTAATCACAAAGTTTTTCGCGCATTTTGCGGGTAAACGTCAAAGCACAATCCGCTCGTATTCCAATTTTGGATAGTGGCTAAAATTCACGAGCAGACCGAGCTTCATTTTTGTCGCCTTTAAATAATTTTGCACCTGTGCGCGGTGCGCATCCGTTAACCCGGAAACCGACTTTATTTCCAACACAATTTTCTCCATGCAAATAAAATCCGGCTTATAAGTGCTTTTCAGCGGCTGACCTTTGTAAGTCAAAGCCAACGATGGGTGTGCGATAAAGCTTATTTTGCGTGCGGCCAGTTCCAATTCCAAACATTCCTGATAAACCGGCTCAAGAAAGCCATTTCCTTTTTCTTTATATACCTCAAAGCATGCGCCCATGATTTCATAGCTCTCCAACTTGTAAATGATGCTGTTCATGAAATTTCCATTTCGTGTGTTTCGTGTCTTTCGTGGTTTAAATTTACTTTCTCACGCGGCTGCGGATTTCAATGAGCTTTTTCATGACGCCGTACAAGTTGCCGTTCCACGTCTTCGTACCGAAGGCGTCGTGCAATTCTTTGTATAGCGCGTAAAGTTCCTTGTAAACCGCGTGGGCTTTCGGGCTCGGTTTATAAACTTTTGGTTTCAAGCCGGTCATTTTCTTTTGGGCGGAGCCAATATCCTTGTGGGCTCCGGCGAGCACAGCGGCGGCGATGGCCGAGCCGAGTGCGCAGGTTTGCGCCGAGCGCGAAATCTTCATCGGCCGACCGGTGATGTCCGCATAAATCTGCATCACGAGGGGACTTTTGTCGGCGATGCCGCCGCAGTTCACTACTTCATCAATCTTCACGCCGTATTCCTCGAACCGGTTGATGATGGTCAGCGCGCCGAACGCCGTGGCCTCGATAAGCGCGCGGTAAATCTCCGACGGCGTGGTGTAAAGCGTCTGGCCGACAAGCAGGCCGGTGAGCTGCTGGTTCACGAGAATCGTACGATTGCCGTTGTTCCAATCCAGCGCCAGCAAACCGCTTTCGCCGGGCTGAAGTTTTAGCGCACCGTTGGTCAACGTTTCGTGCGACCCGGCCTTCGTGCCGCCAGGTTGGATGTAATTTACCAACCAATTAAAGATGTCGCCGACCGCCGACTGTCCGGCTTCAATGCCGAAATAGCCGGGCACCACGCTGCCGTCCACGATGCCGCAGACGCCGGGGATGTCCGCGAGTTGCGCGGTGTTCAGGCGCACGCTGATATCGCAGGTGCTGGTGCCGATGATTTTGACGAGCGTGCCGGGCTTGACGCCTGCGCCGATTGCGCCGGTGTGCGCATCGAAGGCACCGACCGCCACGGGAATGCCCGCCGTGAGACCGGTTTTCGCGGCCCATTCAGTCGTCAACGTGCCGGCGGCGGCGTCCACCGCGCGAACCTTTTTCGTCAAGCGATCCCGAAGCGCGCCGAGTTTGGGATCGAGCTGGGATAGAAACTCCGCATCGGGATAACCCTTCCAGTCCGCATTCCACATCGCCTTGTGACCAGCGGCGCAAACTCCGGCAGTAAACTGTTCGGGGGCAAGCGTGCCGGTGAGCGCAGCGGGAACCAAATCGGAAAGTTCAATCCATGAATACGCGGCGTTGAAGACCTCCGGCGCAGCGCGAAGGCATTTCAAGATTTTGCTGAAAAACCATTCGCTCGAATAGATGCCGCCGCATTTCGCCAGGAATTGCGGACGGATTTTTTCCGCCAGCGCGGTGATCTCGGCGGCTTCGGCGATGCCGGTGTGATCCTTCCACAACCACGCCATGGCGGCGGGATTGTTCGCGAACTTCTTCTGGAACGCCAGTGGCTGGCCGTTCGCATCCACGGGCAACGGCGTGCTGCCCGTCGTGTCCACGCCGATGCCGACGACCTGCTCCGGCTTGAAACCCTTGACGGTTTTCTTCGCCGCGGCGAGCGCGTGCTTGATGGTGATCTCCGCGCCGTTGATGTAATCCAGCGGGTGCTGCCGCGCGAGGTTCGGATCGCGCGACAAGATCACGCCCTGCGTTCCGTGTTTGTACGTCCAGATGGCGGTGGCCACTTCCGCGCCGTTGGTGACATTGACAATGAGGCAGCGAACCGAATTCGTGCCGTAGTCCAGACCGAT
This sequence comes from Candidatus Sulfotelmatobacter sp., assembly GCA_035485115.1. GTDB lineage: Bacteria > Verrucomicrobiota > Verrucomicrobiia > Limisphaerales > UBA11358 > UBA11358. The sequence goes on from DATHOG010000160.1 coordinate 23,250, forward strand.
GGTGTATTGAGATTTCATCGTTAATTTGTAAAAGTTGGCAAAAGTTAGCAAAAGTTGTTAAGTCAGCAAACCCAGCCGTTCTTCAGGCCATACGCGGCATCGTTCCAGGTGAGTTCCTGTTTAAATTGACGAAGCTTCGTGTCGGCGTCAATCACCACGACTTCCAGTCCAGCAATCGCGCCGAAATCCTCCAGCATCTCGGTGGTGACCGCCTGGCTGAAACCGGTATGATGCGCGCCGCCGGCATAAATCCACGCCGCACAGGCATCGTCAAAATTCGGGCGGCACTTCCACACTGCGCGGGCGACCGGCAGCTTGGGCATTTCTTCCGGCGGCGTGATGCAATCCACTTCGTTGATGAGCAGGCGGAAGCGATTGCCAAAATCCATCATCGCCGCATTGAGCGCCTGGCCGCTGGGCACGTTGAATACCAAACGCGCCGGATCCGCCTTGCCGCCGATGCCCAGCGAATGGACTTCCAGCGACGCCCTGCCCTCCGCGATGGACGGGCAAATCTCCAGCATGTGTGAGCCGAGCACCATCTTGTTGCCGTTCTGAAGATGATACGTGTAATCCTCCATGAATGACGCGCCACCGAGACCGGCGGCCATGACCTTCATCGCCCGGACGAGCGCCGCCGTCTTCCAATCGCCTTCGCCGGCAAAACCAAATCCCGCCGCCATCATGCGCTGCGAACCGACGCCGGGCAATTGCGCCAGCCCATGCAAATCTTCAAACGTATCGGTATAGCCCTTAAAACCGCCATCCGTCAGAAATTGTTTGAGGCCAAGCTCGATGCGCGCCGCCTCGCGAACGGATTTGTGACGCTTGCCGCCTTTTTTCAAATCCGCGGCAATGACATAAGTCGCTTCGTATTGCTTGATGAGCGCGTCCAGATCTTTTTCGGAAACGCTATTCACGACTTTGACCAGGTCACCGACGCCGTAGGTGTTGACGGAGTAACCGAACTTGATTTGCGCGGCCACCTTGTCGCCTTCGGTCACGGCCACTTCGCGCATGTTGTCGCCGAAGCGCACGAACTTCGCGCCCTGCCAGTCGGCCCACGCGGCGGCGGCGCGTGCCCAGGTGCCGATCTTCTCCTGCGTGGCCTCTTCCTGCCAGAAACCGACGACCACTTTGCGGTTCAACCGCAGCCGGCTCATCATGAAACCATGCTCGCGATCGCCGTGCGCCGCCTGGTTCATGTTCATGAAATCCATGTCGATCGTGCTCCACGGCAGGTCGCGATTATATTGTGTGTGCAGATGACAAAGCGGCTTGCGCAACTGCTTGAGGCCGTTGATCCACATCTTGGACGGCGAAAACGTATGGCACCACGTCACGAGGCCGATGCAATTTTTCGCGTTGTTCGCCGCCTGGCAAAGTTCCGTGATGGCATCCGGCGAAACCATGACCGGCTTGAAAACGACCTTTACCGGAATCGCGGGCGCGCCGTCGAGCGTCCGGGCGATTTCCTGCGAATGTTTCGCGACGGCCTTGAGTGTTTCCGGCCCGTAAAGATGCTGGCTGCCGGTGACAAACCAGATTTCGAATTTCTTGAGGTTGATGTTCATTAAATAAATTTCAGTTCGACATTTCGGGAACCACCAGACGGTCAATGCCGATGGCGACCAGTCCGGCGGCGCGGCGACGGGGGGCAGCGACACAATCCACCTCGCCGAAGCGCGCCCACAACGCGCCGTCCTGGACCGCGCGTGAAAGGTGCGCCAGCACGCCGGCCGGCAATTCCGTGAGGCTGCCGGTGACGACGACGTGGCGCAGGCCAAGGACATTGAGCGCGGCCGTGATCGCCACCGCCGCCGCATCCAGCGTCTGCGCGAGCCAGGGCTCGATGCCGTGTTCCTCCACGTGCCGGCGTAATGTTTCCCAATTTGATTTTTTACCGGGATGCGCCGCGGCAAAACTTTCCAGCAGGCCGCGGATTGAAACCAAAGTTTCCATGCAACCGGTGGCGCCGCAACCGCAACGCCGCCGGTTGCCGATCACGGGCGTGTGCCCGAGTTCGCCGCTGACGGGCAAAGGGCTGGCGAACGGCTTGCCGCCCACGATGACCGCACCGCCGACGCCCTCGCCAAAATCCACCAGCAGAAAATTTTCGACATCGGGATGATTGAAATGATAGCCCAGCGCCACCGCACGTTCCTCCTGCACTAGCAGTACGGGCGTATCCCAGATCCGCCGGACGATGGCCGCGAGGTCGGCTTCCTCGCTCCAATGGATGTTCGGCGAAAACAAGATTCGGTTCGTTCCCTCGTCCACCAGGCCGGGCACGCTCACCAGCACGCCAAGGAAATTTTTCGACTTCAACTTGTTTGCCGCCGCGCCCAGTTCCTTTTCCCACGCTGCCGCCGCGCCGGTCCTGGCAGTCGGGTTGCGGAACGACACGCGCCAGCAATCTTCATCATCCGACCCCAGCGGAATTTCGGCCAAGAAGGTTTCGCGGATGCCGAGATGGATCCCCAGAAAGCCGGACCGCGAACGGTTCAACTGCAACTGTCGTCCGGGGCGACCGAGGCGGGCCGAGCCATGGTCGCCATTTCCGGCGATTTCGACCTCTTCCAGGATTTTTACCGCCAAAAGTTCGTCCACGATCTTCCCCGCCGTCGGCTGGCTCATGCCCAGCGACTTGGCGAGGTCCGCCCGCGAGGCCATTCCCAGCTTTTGAAGCTGGCGGACAAGCGCACGCTTATTGTGCTGGCCCATCCGGGCGGGGTGAAGGATCATTACTAAAGAAAACTACGGAAGTCATCACTTGTCAAGTTTTGGTCGTGGGTCAGTTTGGATGGTAGGGATAGCGCGCTGCGCTGTCCCCGGCGGTAAAGCCGCCGGAACGGAGCACCAACGCGGATCTTACCATCCCGCATGCGGGATTGCGCCCCTCCCGCATGCGGGAGGCGCGGACGGCGCAGCGCGCCGTCCCTACCAAAACAGGAAATCAATAAACCTTGCGCAAATTCGACGGCAGGATGCCGAGTTCATCGCGGTATTTCGCCACGGTGCGGCGTGCGATGTTGATGCCCTTGTCCGTGAGCATTTTCACGACTTCCTGGTCGGACAACGGTTTGGAGGTGTTTTCGTTCTTGAAGATCTCGGCGATCATGTCCTTCACGCTGGTGTTGGACACGCCGGCGCCGCTCGCGGTCTCAAGGCCGGCGGTGAAAAAATATTTCATCTCGAACACGCCCTGCGGCGTCTCGATGTATTTGCCGGAGACCGCGCGGCTCACGGTGGTCTCGTGCACGCCGACCACTTCGGCAACCTGCGCCATGGTCATGGGCCGAAGATGCGCCACGCCCTTGTCCATGAATTCGCGCTGGCGTTTGACGATTTCGCGGCCGATGTTCGCGATGGTAGTCTGGCGCTGGTGCAAGCTCTTGATGAGAAACTTTCCGGCCCGGATTTTTTCGCGGATGTAATTTTTGACCTCGGCGTCGTTGCCGCCGGAGGCCATCAAATCCTTGTACACGTTGCTGATGCGGAGGTGCGGGACCTGTTCATCGTTGGTGGTGACGGTGTATTCATCCCCGTTCTTCTGGACGAACACTTCCGGTGCGACGTATTGCTCGGCCACCGGCAAGTAGGCGCGGCCCGGTCGCGGTTCGAGCTTCGCGATGCGCGCGAGCGCTTCCTGGACGTCGTCGATGGACTTGCCCGTGCCGCGGGCGATTTCGGGGATGCGCCGCTTGCCGAGAGCGTCCATGTGGTCGCGAACGATCTGAAATTCCAAGGTGCGGTCCAGTTTCGCGCGTTCGAGCTGGAGCATCAGGCATTCGCGCAGATCGCGCGCGCCGACGCCGATTGGGTCAAAACCCTGGATCACATCCAGGACATCCGTCACCGCCTCGACGGAAAGTCCGGTTTGCGCGGCAATCTCATCCACCGTGACGTTGAGATAACCGTAATCGTCGATGTTGCCGATCATCAGCTCGGCGACCGCCTGCTCCTTATCATCGAGGTCCGTCTCGCGCACCTGCTCGACGAGATGTTGCGCGAGCGAAGTCTCCTGCGTGAGCGAGTCGAACATGAACTGCCGTCTTTCCTCGTCCTCGGCAGTGGCCCGGACCGGGGCACTGGTGGCGGAAAAATGGTCGCGCCATTCGTTGTCCATTTGCACGAGCTTGTCGAACTCCTGCTGAAAATCGTCCACGGGTTCGGCGGTGCTTTTATCCGTCGATTCGTCGAACTTCACGTCGTCCGGAGGTTCGGCCAGGTCCGCTGCGGGGGCGGGTTCATCGCCGTCGTCATTTTTCTTCTCGCCCGCCTCGGTATCGGTGTCCATGACCTCCTCCAGGACGGGATTTTGCTGGAGTTCGGCCTCGACGAGCGCCTTGAGCTCGAGCGTGGGGGCCTGAAGCAGCGCGAGGGATTGTTGCAGTTGCGGCGCGAGCACCAGCGACTGCGTGAGACGTTGCGAAAGTTGTAAGCCGACTGCCATTGGCGCGAACATAAACCAAACTGTCAAAACCACAAGCATGTTTTGGCACGAATCTCGCTCCGCAAACAAAAACTAGATTTTTTTCACTTCCCGCGCCATGCTTTCGACATGAAACTGATTCTCTCCACGCACAATGTGACGCTGACGAAAGCCATTGAAGATCACATTCTCGACAAGCTCGACAAGCTCGAACATCTCGACCGCTGGACGATCAATGCCCGGGTGACCTTGGAACGCGACAAGACGCGGGTGCCGGAAAAACAGTTCAGTTGCTCCATGAAGATCGCGATGCGCGGGCCGGACCTGTTCGCGGAGGACCGCGAAAGCGACCTGTACCTGGCCATCGACATTGTGGTCAAAAAACTGGAACAGCAGATCCGCAAGCGCCACAGCCGGCACAAGGCCGCCAAGCACAAGGACGCCGCCAAACTCAAGGCCGCCCGCCGCGCCAGCGACGAACGATGATCCTACGCGCAAAAATTGTCCTGCCCATCACCGCGCCGCCCATCGAAGACGGCGCGGTTTTTGTTGACGGGAAAAAAATCCGCGCCGTCGCCCCCTGGAAGGTTTTCGCCGCGCACACCACGCACGCCGAACGTCACGGCGTCCGCGACCTGGGCGAGGTCATGCTGCTGCCCGGCCTGGTCAACGCCCATTGCCATCTGGATTACACCGGCATGGCCGGGGAGATTCCGCCGCCGAAAAATTTCACCGATTGGATCGCCGCCATCACGGCGTTCAAGGCGAACTGGGACTTTTCCGACTATGCGCAATCGTGGTTGCAGGGCGCGCATCAACTGCTGGAAACCGGCTGCGCCACCGTCGCCGATATCGAGGCCGTGCCCGAGCTGCTGCCCGAGGTCTGGGAAGCCACGCCGTTGCGCGTGTTTTCCTTCCTCGAAATGACCGGTGTGAAATCGCGCCGCAAACCCCGCGAAATCCTGCGCGATGCCACGCGGAAGATTGCCACGCTCAAGCACCCGCGCCATTCCGCGCACCTTTCACCGCATGCGCCCTACTCCACCGCGCCGGACCTGCTGAAAATTTCCGCCGTCGCCGCGCGCAAAAAGAACTGGCTCGTCAGCACACACATCGCCGAGTCAGAAACGGAATTTGAGATGTACCAGCACGCCACCGGCGTCATGCACGACTGGCTCAAGCGCAACGGCCGGGAGAACGGCGACTGCGGCCACGGCTCGCCCGTGGTCCACTATGCCCGGCTAAAAGCCCTGGGGGCGAATCTGCTGGCGGTCCACGTCAATTATCTGGCCCATGGCGACGCCAAGCTGCTCGGCAAAAACCGGACCAACGTCGTCCACTGTCCGCGCAGCCATGATTATTTCCGCCATGCAAAATTTGAGCGCGAGCGCCTCGCCAATGCCGGCGTCAATCTCTGCCTCGGCACCGACAGCCTCGCGACGATGCGCAAGGACGGCAAAAAGAAACCCCAGCTCAGCCTGTTTGCCGAAATGCAGTTTCTCGCCGATGCCGACAAAAATATCGCGCCCGAGGAAATCCTGAAGATGGCCACCGTCAACGGCGCGCGCGCCCTCGGCCTGGAGGGAAAGACCGGCCGGCTGGCGAAAAACAGTTTTGCCGACCTCATCGCCCTGCCCTGCCCTGAAAAATTTAAAGATATTTACGAAGCGGCAATCCACCACCAGGGCAAGGTTTCTGCGAGCATGATCGAGGGACAATGGGCCATCCTGCCGGAGTGATTTACGATATTGGATTTACAATTTACGCGCGGTCTGGCGGCAGGTCACTCAACGTGGTCTGGCAACCAAACTTTAAAGCGATCTGAAAATGGTGGAACGAGCAACTCATCCCGGCTTCGGGTGAAAACCAGTGGCTTGGTTTGAGACGCGTCATACTTTCGGCTCGTAAATCGTAAATCGTAAATCGTAAATTGTGGGGTGCCTTCTTTCGATGAAACCTTGCAAGCGCGCCTCGGCGGGCTGCGGGAACAAAACCTGTTCCGCGAATTGCGCCGGGTGGATTCCGCACAAGGCCCGCGCATCGAAATCGGCGGTCAAAAACTTCTTAATTTTTCCTCGAATGATTACCTCGGTCTCGCCGGTCATCCCGCGTTGAAGGCGGCGGCGGTGCGGGCCGTGGAAAAATTCGGCGCTGGCGCCGGGGCTTCACGGCTGGTCTGCGGTTCGCTCGCACCATTTCACGAACTGGAGGAATCGCTCGCCAGGTTCAAGAAGACCGAAGCCGCACTGACCTTTGCTACCGGCTATGCGGCGGCGGCCGGTGCCATCACCTCCCTCGTTGGCAAGGACGACATCATCATCATCGACAAGCTGGTTCACGCCAGCATCGTGGACGCCGCAAAATTGAGCGGCGCAAAACTGCGTGTCTTCGCCCATAACGATCTGGAGGATCTGGAAGACAAATTGAAATGGGCCGCCGGCCTGCAAGCCGAAATCCGAAATGCGAAATCCGAAATTCTGGTGGTCACAGAGTCGGTTTTTTCCATGGATGGCGATACCGCACCGCTGCGTGAAATTGTCGGGTTAAAAAATAAATATGGCGCATGGCTGATGGTGGATGAGGCGCATGCCACTGGAATTTTCGGGAAGCACGGCCGCGGGCTGGCTGACGAACTCGGGGTCAGCGACCAGGTTGAGGTCCAAATGGGCACGCTCGGCAAGGCACTTGGCGCCAGTGGCGGCTATATCTGCGGCAGCCGAACGCTGGTTGATTTTCTGGTGAACCGCGCGCGCAGCTTTATTTTCAGCACCGCACCGGTCCCCGCGGCGGCCGCGGCGGCGAAGGCCGGAATTGAAATCGCGCAATCTGCCGAAGGCGAAAAACTTCGCAAAGCGTTGCGCCAACGCATTGCCGGTTTCAAATCCGCACTTCGCGCTCCGCACTCCGTAATTTCATCCGCCATCATCCCGCTAATCCTCGGCGGGGAACAGAAAGCGGTTGAAGCGGCGGCCATATTGCGCGAACAAAACATTTTCGTCCCCGCCATCCGATATCCGACCGTTGCGCGCGGCGCGGCGCGGCTGCGCGTGACCTTGACCGCAGCGCATTCGGCGGAGGATGTGGCGGAATTGGTGCATGCGCTGAAAACGTTGGATTTAAAAGCGGTTCAAGAAAAACTATGACCGTTTATGTTTCGCAATATGTTCTCCCTCACCCGCCATAGCCGCTGTCGCTGCTCCCGCTGGGAGAGGGAGAAACGCTCGCTACGTTTCAGCATGGCCACGGTTGAATTCTGGAGTATGACTGACAAATTTTATGACCCCATCCGCCAACTGTTCCCGCTCCCAGCGGCAGAGGGCCGGGGTGAGGGAGGATGTTTGCCCACCAAAAGGCAACCGCTTTTCGTAAAACGCCATAGATTTTTTTACTTTAGACCTTGGACCCATGAATAAACTCGCCCGGCTCGATCAGAAATTTGTCTGGCATCCATTCACCCAAATGCGTGACTGGATGAAGCACGAGCCTGTCGTCATCGTCGAAGGCAAAGGCTCAGTATTGCGGGACGCGAAAGGCAAAGAATATCTCGACGCCAATTCCTCCATCTGGACGAATCTGCATGGACATCGTCATCCCAAAATCAACGCGGCGATAAATCGGCAGTTGAAGAAAATTTCACACTCGTCCGCACTCGGTTTCGCGAATGAACCAGCCAGTCTGTTGGCGGAACGGCTGGTGCGGGCGGCGAATCACCATTCAAATACAGGGACTCGTGGAACTCGTCCCTCCGAGAGTCCCTCCCTCAATAAGGTGTTTTTCAGCGACGATGGTTCCACGGCGCTTGAAGTCGCGTTGAAACTGGCTTTTTCATATTCATGGCGGATACGGAGCAAAAAATGTCCCGCCGCCTTGATGAAAAAATTTCCGCCGCGCTTTCTTTCTCTCGATGGCGCGTATCACGGCGACACCATCGGGGCGGTTTCGCTCGGCCATATTGACCTGTTTCACAAGGCTTATGGCAGCATGCTATTCGCCACCGACAAGGTGATGTCGCCGTATTGTTATCGGTGTCCGTTCAACCGCGCCAAACCAGAACGCGACGACGCGCGAAACTATCGCAAATGCAATTTCGAATGCGTCGGCAAGGTGGAACAGAAATTTACCGCGCAAAAGAAAAAAGGAAATCCCTACGCCGCCTTTGTGTTTGAGCCGTTGATGCAAGGCGCGGCTGGAATGATTCCCCAGCCGGATGGCTGGTTGAAGCGCGTCACGGACATCGCGCGTGGCCATGGTGCTTTGTTGATCGCGGATGAAGTGATGACGGGCTTTGGTAGGACCGGCGGCCCAAGCGCGGAGTACGGAGTGCGGAATGCGGAATCATTATTTGCATGTCATCGCGAAAATGTTCAGCCGGATTTTCTTTGTCTCGCGAAAGGTTTGACCGGCGGTTATCTGCCGATGGCGGCGACGTTGACCACACAAAAGGTTTTCGACGCATTTCTCGGTGAATATCACGAGTTCAAAACTTTTTTCCACGGCCACAGTTTCACCGGCAACCAATTGGGCGCGAGCGCGGCGCTGGCGAGCTTGGATATTTTGCAATCGAAGCAATCAACCACCAGCCGCGTGCAGTTGCAACAGTGGCTGGCCGAAGAAATGAAAACGCTCTGGTCGTTGCCGCAAATCGGTGATATCCGCCAGGCAGGTCTGGTTGCGGGAATCGAACTGGTGAAGAACTGGCGCACGCGCGAGCCGTTTGCCTTGCGCGAACGCGCCGGGATTCGTGTTTGCGAGGCGATGGCGCGGCGCGGCGTGCTGACACGGCCGATCGGCAATGTCATAGTCGTCATGCCGCCGTATTGCACTATGCGGGCGCAGATAAAAAAAATCGCCTCGTCATTACACGAGGCGATTGCGGAAGTTTTCTAAGGCGGTGTTAGACCGTTTATTCCATGGCGTTGCGCTCTCCCTCACCCTGACCCTTTCCCGCCGGGAGAGGGAACAGCAGGTGGATGGGCTCTTAAAATTTCTGCCAAATTTAGCCCGGCCATACCGAAACGTAGCGAGCGTTTCCCCCTCTCCCCAAGGGCATTGGTATCTACACAAGTCAGAAATGGGCCGTTTTCGGGTACTTTTTGCAGAACACTTGATTTCGCAAATGCCCGCTTTTGGGCTAAAAACCATGCAGCCGGCGAATACCCCGCGACTTGTGTAG
>DATHOG010000161.1:0-97035 GCA_035485115.1 Candidatus Sulfotelmatobacter sp.
CGTAAAAAATATTTCCGAACATCGTGAACGCGATGGTGCCGAAGAACAGCGTATGGCTCAGCAGCACAGCCGCGAAAAAGAGCGCGCCGCTCGTGATGCCCTCCGCCCATTGCAGCACGGAAGACGAGAGCCAGTAGCTCGGCAGCAGCGGAAACATCGTGAAATGCGTCTTGGCCAGCAGCTTGTCGAGCGCCTCGAGCGTCCGCCGGTCCAGCAGGTCGTCATCCACCGGCGCGGTTTGCCACCAGAATGCCACGAACGCCAGCAGCACGATGGCCAGCGTCAACAGCAGCAACTGGAAATTTTTCCGGTCCAGGTGCCGCCCGATCGCGATGGCCGCCGCCGCCCCGAATACGCCCGGCAGGATGATGAACAACCCGATCAGAAAACCCGTCAGCGGATAAAAATGCCACGGTACATCGCGCACCAGCCCGAACGCCACCAACATCGGCGCGATCAAAAACAGGAACGCCCACGACGCCAGGATGATTGACTCGATGAATTTCCACCGGAAAATCGTTTGATTGGAAACCGGCAGCGACAGCAGGAACGCCGTTTCCCGGTTGCGAAAGAAGTTCGTGTAACAAATGACCAGATTGCTCAACAGCAGCAGCGCGAACAGAAACGCGAACAGCGTATACAGCAGACGTTCCGTCAACGCCGCGCCCAGGCCGGGGAATTTGGCGAGGAACTTCAGGCCGTGGTAAAACAGCTCGAAGGCCAGCACGAGATAGCCCACCACGAAGAAGCTGATGATGCCCGTGAGCAGGCGCGATTGCCGGCGCACGTCCAGCAGCCGCCGCCACGTATGCAGCGCGTTCGTGCGCAGCAGGAGCAGCAGCGGCGAGGTTCTCAACGAAACTCTCAACGTGGCGAACACGCGGGCAAAATAGCCGCAACCCCCCGCCCCCGCCAGACATTGTTCACGGTAAAACGTGCGCTGGCGTGACAGTCGTGCCGAGCGAACACGTCGGCTTCTCGCCGACCTTGCTGATCTGATAAATGCCCCCGGACGGACAAGGCGGAATTTTTCCGACGTTATTGAGCTTAATGTAAGGTGTCAGATCGTCGGGAAAATTGATGGGTGCGCCGTTAGTGAAACTGTGTTCGAGGGCAAACTGCTGTGCTGCCGCATCAATGAAGCGAAGCTGGCTTATGCAGATGTTATAAGGATAAGTTTTACGATTGTTTTCGCTTGGAAGAGCCTTAAAAAACATTGGCATAAGCAACGGAACTAGAATGAACTGGATTGCCAACCAGCCGATTAACCCCCCAATGACAATTTTCAAAAGAAATTTTGCCATTTAACTTTCGGCGTAAAAATTGATTTAATTTATCGTCTCCGACCGCCGGGCGCGAAATGATAGCCGCCATGGATGCGGCCACCGCGGACCTTGCCGGGGAATCCCCCCGCCGCCGCGCCGGGTTTTTGCTCCTCGAACAGCGCGGTGTAACGGTAATCAAACCCATCCAGCTTGACGCGCGCGATCTTTTTGCCGATGAAGCGTTCGATGGAATAAACATGGCTCGCGTCCTCGGCGATCATGATGGTGAACGCGTCGCCGGTCGCCTCCGCGCGCCCCGTGCGGCCGATGCGGTGGATGTAATCCTCCGGATGCTGCGGCACGTCGTAGTTGATGACGTGGCTGACGTCGGCGATGTCCAGCCCGCGCGCGGCGATGTCCGTGGCGACGAGCACCTCGAACTTGCCTTCGCGAAAGCCCTCGAGCGCCTGCTCGCGTTCGCGTTGCGTGCGGTTGCTGTGCAGCACGGCCACGGCGTGGTTCGCCCGCTTGAGCGTGATCGCGACCCGGTCGGCCCCGTGCTTCGTGCGGCAAAAGATGATCACGGATTCATAATTCACGGAATCCAGCAGCCTGAGCAACAGATCCACCTTCTGCGAATCGGAAACCGGATAGATGACGTGCTTGACGGAATCCGCCGGCGAACGGCGCGCGCCGATCTCGATGGTCTCCGGATCATGCATCGCCCACTGGATCAAAGTTTCGATCTGCGGCGGGATCGTGGCGGAAAAGAGAGCGGTATGGCGTTTGCGCGGGCATTTCTCGAGGATGCGGCGCACGTCCGGCAGGAATCCCATGTCCAGCATGCGGTCGGCCTCGTCGAGCACCACAAATTCGACCTTGTCGAGGCGCGTCGTGCCCTGTTCCAAATGGTCGAGCAACCGCCCCGGTGTGGCGACGATGATGTCGGTGCCGCTCTTCATTTCATCGTTCTGCTTGCCATAGCCGACGCCGCCGAAGACGACGGTCGTTTTCAGATCCGTGAAGCGCGAGTAATCGCGGAAGGAGGTCTCGACCTGCGCGGCGAGTTCGCGCGTGGGTTCAAGGATGAGTGCGCGGGGAAATCTATCCTTCGAATGTTGCGCCAGCCTGGACAGGATCGGCAGGGCGAACGCCGCCGTTTTTCCCGTGCCGGTCTGCGCGCTGCCGATGACGTCGCGCCCGGAGAGCACGAGCGGGATCGCGCGGAGCTGGATGGGCGTGGGTACGGTATAACCCGCGGCGCGGACGCCTTCGAGGACCTTTTCTGAAAGGCCTAATTTACTAAATGCCATGTGCCAGTATAACAGGGCCGGAAAATTAGGAAAGCGGCGAATTCAGGGCATTCCCGGTGATCCAGACCGGGCTTTTCCTTAAAAAATTTCCGGTTATCATGTCGGCACGCGCATCCGTAGCTCAACTGGATAGAGCTTCTGACTTCGGATCAGATGGTTGGGGGTTCAAATCCCTCCGGATGCACCAAAAGTTTTCAGCGCACATGCCGGAATCTTTCCGGCGGCATCACGGCCAGCGATCAATCACCTTGCGCAAATCCACCAGACTAGGCTGCCGGTTGTTTTGGTCGAGGCACCCGCCGGCGCGATACGCCTTTTCCAGATAATCCACATCCTTTTGAAAGGCCTGCCGGTCCGGATCGCTCAATGCGCCGGACGTCGATGCCTTTGTGTTCCGTGCCGCAACCAGTTCTGTCGGCACCGTCACGTTAAACGTATCCAACAACATGACCAGGGTTCCGTCCAGCCGCCCCAGCGCCTGCTTTTGGATTTTCAACACCGTCGGGTCATCCTTGCTGATTCCCTGTGCCTTGTTTGCCGCCGAAATCGCTGTTAGAAAGTCGCTCCGATCCAGGGCCGTTTGTGCCTGGGTGGTCAGACTGTTCAATGAAGTCAAATTTTGCTGTGCCTGGCTGAGCAGTTTTTGCGCGGCTGCATCCCCGGGAATTTTTTCCATCGCCAGCGTCGCCGCTTTCACCGCTGCGCTGTAATCATGTGCGTCAAATGCTTTTTGCGCCTCGGAAAGCGCCTCGTGATAGGCTTGCAAGCTTGCCATCAGCCCCTGGGCATTTGCCTTTAACTGGATCATCGCCGCATCATTCGGATAAATTGCCAGCGCCTTGTCCGCCGCTGCCATCGCGCCGGTAAAATCATTGACGGCATTCGCGCCCATTGCCGTGGCAACGGCCGAGTGGTAGTCATCAAGATTTTTCTGCGCCCCGTCCCGGAGCTTCATGGCATTTGCGTCGTTCCCGAACTGCCGCAATGCCTCCGCAGCCCAGGCCACTGCATTCGTGTAATCATGGGCCTCTTGTGCCGCCAGCGCATTCTTGTAGGCCTTGTCATAATCCATCCGCAGCTTCGCTTGCGCTTGCGCGTTCTTTTTCAAACCCGCCAGCGACATATCGTTTGGATAGACTTCCAGCGCCTTGTCCGCCGCCGCCAGCGCACCCGCAAAATCCTTGTTCTGGAATGCCGCCGCGGCCGCCGCTGATTGCTGATGATAATTATCCAGCAGCGTTTGCGCGCCCGCCTGGAGTTTGAGCGCGTTCTGTTCATTGGGAATTCTCCGCAGCGCCTCCGCCACCTGGGTCACGGCGTTGGAATAATCGCCGGAAGTAAACGCTGTATTCGCGAGGTTCATCGCCGCGCGGTAGGCTTCGAGGTTGGCTTGCGCCGCCAGCGCGTCTGATTTCAACCTCAACATCGCCGCATCCTTTGGATAAAACGCCAGCGCCTTTTCCGCCGCCGTCTGCGCGCCGGCATAATCACCCGCCGGATACGCAAGGCCGGCCTGCCGGATCGCCGCATGATAATCATTCAGGTCTTGCTGTGCGCTGTCTTGAAGCTTCGTTGCCGCCGCGTCGTCCGGCACTTTGTTCAAGGCCGCCTTGGCCCAGCTCAACGCGTTCGTGTAATCATGCGCATCCAGCGCCGTCTGCGCATTCTGCAACGCGCCCGTGTAACTTTCATGCAACTGCGCCTGCTTGCGGATTTCTTCCAGCAACTGCTGCATCGGCGGATCCTGGGGATGGATGGTCATCGCGCGCTGCGCGGCCGCGGTGGCGCCGTCAAAATTTCCGGCCTGTAAGTCCCGGTTCGCCTCGTCCGCCGCGTGGTGATAGGCGCGCTCACGCATGAGGTATTGAAACTTGTTCCAGCCCGTATAAGCGGCGGCGACCGCCGCCGCCGCGACGATAAAAATGACCGCGTATTTGACCAGTTGTTTACGAACGCGCCGCATTTTCTCCGCGCGTTCGGCACGCAATTTTGCCCGGCGCTCATCCTCGATTTGCTTACGTTCCGCAGCTTCGGCGGCGGCCTTGCGCGCGGCTTCTTCGCGGATTTTACGTTCCGCCGCCTCGCGTTTTCGCCGTTCAGCCTCCTCGACGGCGCGACGCTCATCTTCAATCCGCTTTTTCTCCGCGGCTACCGCCGCCAGGCGCTCGTCCTCGACCCGCTTTTTTTCCGCCGTTTCGGCGGCGGCCTTGCGCGCGGCTTCCTCGCGAATTTTGCGTTCCGCCGCCTCGCGTTTTTGCCGCTCAGCCTCCACGGCGGCGCGCCGCTCATCCTCGATCCGCTTTTTCTCCGCAACCTCGGCGGCCAGACGCGCATCCTCGATCCGCCTTTTCTCCGCAGCCTCGGCTGCCTGGCGCTCGTCCTCGATCCGCTTTATCTCCGCAGCTTCGGCGGCCAGGCGCTGGCGTTCGATTTCCGCCGGGTCAGGCGCGGCCGGCCTGGCAAGTTCGCGCTCCACTTCCTGTAAATTGGCTGCGCGCGTGGCGGCTTCGGACGGATCCATGGCCGGTGGCGGGACGGCCTCCGGCGCGGGCATCCGCGCGGTGATGGCGGTGGCCGCTTCCTCATAGTCTGGCGCCGGTGCGCAAAAATTTTCGTATATGATTTTGATCGCATCCCGCATGTCCGCGGCGCTTTCAAACCGTTTGGCCGGATCGGCGGCAAGCGACCGGCGGAGCAGCGGGACCAGTTGCGGAATCTTTTTGAAGACCGGATGGTCGAAGGTGCAGACCGGCGGATTTTGGGCCCGTTTGAAAAACGCGACCCAGGCTTCGGATTCCTTGTCCGGCAGGCGTGGAAACGGCAGGCTTTTGGTCAGTGCCTGATAAAGCGTGACGCCGATGGAATAGATGTCCGATTGCGCGGAGCCGCGGCCGCTGGACTGGGTGGCAAATTCCGGCGGCATGAAATCCAGCGTACCGGGCACCTGGCCATGCGTACGCGTGCCTTCCTCGTCGTGCGCAATGCCGAGGTCAAAAATTTTCGCGCGCTGCGGCCGGCCTTCGGGCGCGTAAAGATTGCCCGGCTTGATGTCGCGGTGGATGATGCCACGGTTGTGCAGGTGATCGAGACAGTCGAGATAACATGCGAAAATTTGCAATGCCTCGCCCGGGTCGAGGCCGTTCTCGGTTTTTTTGATCCGATCACGCAGTCCGGCGTCCGGCATCCCGTCCAGAAATTCGAGGACAAGATAATACTCGCGCTCGTCCTCGCGGAGCTGGACCTCGACGAAATCCACATATTGCGTAAGGTTCGGATGCGCGGCATCGCGGAGAATTTTTGCCTCACGTACGAACCGCGATGACTGGTTGGCGCTGAACAGGCGTTTGATGGCGACCTCGCACCGGTCACTGACGCGGCGCCCCTGGAAGACCTCGCCGAAGCCGCCTTTGCCGAGCCAGCCGGTGAATTCATAAATTTCACTGCCATGACGCAGCTTGCGGCAGGCGATTTCCGTAAACGACACGGCCAGTTCATCAAACGTCTTGAATCGCGCCGTGCGGTCCGGGTCCAGGCATTTGCTGATGCAGGTGCGTGCGTGGGTCAACACGCGGAAAATCGGGTGGCGAAATTCCGCATGCGGCGGCTGGTTGCCGAGCCAGCGTTTGTAATAGCCGCTGGTGGCGTTTTCCCCCAGCGGCGGAAAGGGCAGCGCGCCCGCAAGCGTGTAATGTAAAAGGACGCCAAAACTGAAAATGTCCGATTGCTCGTCGCCCCGGAAACCGCCGGATAGCAGCGCAAAGTCCGGTGCCATGTAATCGAACGTGCCCTTCGCCCCATCGGAACTCGTGGTCTTCGTGGATTCGCCGTCGTCCATGCGCGCGATGCCGAAGTCCAGCAGCTTCGGAATGCCGGCGCGGGTTATGTAGATGTTTGACGGCTTCAGGTCGCGGTGGATGACCTCGTTTTTGCTCGCGTAACGCAAAGCCTCCAGCGTTTGAGACAGAATTATGAGGGCGCTTTCCCAGTGCAGGCCGGTGCGGTCGCGGTCAACTGTGGCCTTCAGGGTTTCGCCCTCAAGCAATTCCATCACGAGACAATAAATGTCTTCCTCCAGTTCCTTTTCACGAAAAGAGAACGAGTCCTTGTAACTGACAATATTGGGGTGTTCCAGCTTGCGTAAAATTTCTATTTGCCTGCGGAACTGGATGGATTCCTTTTCATGCCCCGTGCTTTTGAGCCGTTTCACCGCGACCTGCTCGCCGATGATCACGCCGCGAACTTCGCCCACGCAGATGGCGCGGTATACGCGGCCCTCTGCACCGTCGCCAATCACCTCCAGCAATTCATATTTGCCGAGAACAGATTTGGAAGTTCCAGCCATGAATATCGTCAATCGTGATGTGAGATCACATCACGCAAGTCTTGGAGGTTTTTGGCGCGGTTATCCTGGTTGATGATGCCAAGCTTGGTGAAATTTGCTTCCAGCATCGAAACCGTGCCCAAATACTGCTGCCGTTGCGGGTCCAGCAAGCCGCCCGAGAATGCGCTTTGTTTGCGCGCCTGGGCGGTCTTGATTTCCGGGTCCGTCGGCCTCTTCACGTTGAACCATACGAGCATTTCCTCGTAAGTTACGTTCAGGTCGGCAACCCGCTTTTGCCGGGCGGCCTGATCCGCCTGCGCCTGCGCCCATTGTGCAAGCGCGAGGAAGGGCGGCTTGGCCGCCAGCGGAGCGTAGGGCGGCCCGGAAATTTTTTGCTGCAATGCCTGCCAGTTTTTCTCCGACTGCAATGCCGTCAGGTCGGCAAGCAATTTTTGTTCGTCCGCCGCCTGGTTCAGCACGGCGGCAAACGGCCCCTTGCGGGCATAATTTTGCGGCTGCAGTTTTGCCACCGCCGCATAGTCGCCATCAGCCAGCGCGTTCTTTGCATTCGTCAAGGCCGTCTGTTCCGTGTGGCAGTCTTCTGCAAGCTGTTTGAATTCCGGCACGGCGGCATGTTGCTGGCAGATTTCCGCCGTGGTGTCGTAATCCGCCTCGTCAAAAAACCGGCGGGCACTTTCCAGATCCATCATCATCCGGCTCGTTTGCACGATGCCGCCGGCCGTCGCGTCGTTCGGACGCAGCTCCAGGGCCACCTGCGCGGACTTGATGGCGGCAGAGGGGTCGTTGTTTTCCAGCGCCGCCTTCCCCGCCGTGATGGCTTCGGAATATTTCCGCTCGTTTTCCGCTGCGGCCGCCGCGCCGGCCATTTGTTGCGCGGCTTGTTCGCGCAATTTCAACGCGCCCGGCTCGTTCGGTATTTTTCCCAGCGCCTCGTCCGCCCACGCCATGGCATTGGTATAGTTTTTTGCGTCGAGCGCGGCCTGCGCGTTTTTCATCGCGTCGCGCCATTCATTCTGGACGTCTAACGCCGATTGCGCCCGGGTCTGCAATTGCATCGCTGCGTTGTCGCCGGGGAATTCTTGCAACGCGGCCGCTGCGGAGGAAATTGCTGTTTTGTAATCGCCCTTTTCAAGGGCCGCCTGGCCGTCTGCCAGGCTGTTCTGATACGCATGTTGTTTGTCCGCCGCCGTAGTCGCTGCGGCGGTGTTGGTGACCGGTGCGGGCCGGTTTGTCATCAAAATTTTGCCGGTGACGGGCGGATGGTTCGTCGCCGCGGGGTTTTCAACCGGTTTGGGTTTCGGCCCGAAGACCAGCCATGCGCCGGCCCCGGCAACCAGCAACGCTGCGCCGATCAGTGCGATAAACAGTGAAGTGTTTTTTTGCACCGGCCGGGCGGCCACCCCGGCCGGGGGTAGTGCGGATGGGTTTTTTTCCGCCGGGGCGGCGGGCACAAAAATCATTTCCTTCTTGGGCGGCGCCAGGGTTGCCGGCTCCAGTTTCGGCCCGGCGTCTTTCACTGGCAGCGCGCCGCCCACCGGCGGAGTCGTCGGCGTATCGCCGTGAATGTCACCGGAATCAGACGGGCGCGGCGTGCCGGCGTCAACCACCAGGGGAACACCGGTGACGAACGTGGCGGATTCTTCCGCCTCGATGGTCTTATCGTCTTCCTCGGGCTCGGTAGGAACAACCTTGGGCACCTTGCTCAAGTCGCCGGTACGGATGAGCACGACGGTGACGTTGTCCTTGCCGCCGGCTTCGTTGGCGTCATCAATGAACTTCTGCGCGAGCTGCTGGACCGGGGTTTGCGCGCCGTCCCTAAGCATTTTGGCGATGATTTCGTCGGAAATCATTTTATTAAGACCGTCGGAGCAGAGCAAAAAAACGTCGCCACTGGCGATTTCCACCGGGGTTTTTTCGAGTTCTACCTTCTCGGTCAGGCCGACGGCGCGGAGCAGTTCGTTTTGATACTTTGCGGGAACCTGATCGGGATGGATGCCGAGCTTTTGTGAGAGCGCCTGCACCGCCGAGTGATCCACGGTGACCTGCCGCAAAGTGCCGTTACGAAATTGATAGACCCGGCTGTCGCCCGCGTGGAGGCCGATGCCACGGGTCGGGTTGTGCGGGTCAATGAGCAGGGCGGCAAGCGTGGAACCCATCTGCCCGATCACCTTCGCGTCGGCGAAATCCTTGATCCATTTGCTCGCCTCGTTCGCGGCGGCACGAAAGGTCTTGATCCGTTTGGCGAACGTGATGTCCGCCTCTGCTTCGGGACTGGAAAAAGCCCGCTGCAGCGTGGTGATAATCGTTTCGCTCGCAATGTCACCAAAGGCTTGTCCACCCATGCCATCAGCCACGCAGTACATGCCGCGCTCTGGAATGCAGAGGCAGGCATCCTCGTTGTTCTTGCGTTTCCGGCCTACATCGGAAACTTCCGCTGAATCAAAGCACTCCGTTTTCATCTCGCGTGACGTTGTCTGAGTTCATTGTCATGGAATAATATGCCCGGTAAAACCACTTTCGCCCGTTGGAGAATATGCGTAAATCAAAATGCCTGCCAATCATTTTTTGAATGACATGAGAGCCATCCGCTTCCGAAACTTCGTCTTTTTTCCCGTTTGACCGCCGGGTTAACCCGTTCCTGACAGGCTGGCGAGTTTGGCAAAGTTGGGCAAATCTCACAAAATGCTGCCGCATTGGAGGGCCCAAGCTGGACGGGGCCAAATCCGTACGATTCGCCGCGCGGCAATAAAATCTTTCTGCGAATTTGACACGCTCGCGCAAATCGAACAAAAATACAGTCCAACTAATGGTTTACATTCAGGCCATCCATCAGGGAGTTTCCCGAATTAAAACTCTGGAGATGTTTTACATCAGTTTTGTGCTGGCCACTTTGACCCTTTCCCTTTACTGCCCGGTTATAAATTTTGACTTCGTCAATTACGACGACAATGGCGATGTTTACGCCAACCCGATCGTGAAACAAGGGCTGACGCTTGAGGGGTTTGGAACGGCTTTTGGCGCAAGCCAGAGTTCAAACTGGGTGCCGCTTACCATGCTGTCGCATATGCTGGACTGCCAGCTTTTCGGCCTCAATGCCGGCGGACATCATTTAACCAATGTGTTGCTACATACCTTGTCAGTGGTTCTGTTGTTTTGGCTGTTAAAAAAAATGACCGGTGTTGTCTGGCCGAGCGCGTTTGTGGCCGCTGTTTTTGCGGTGCATCCCTTGCACATCCAGTCGGTGGCATGGATTGCCGAACGCAAAGACGTTTTGAGCGGCCTGTTCTTCATGCTGACACTTTGGTTTTATTTCAAGTACGCAAAGCAAGGTGAGAGCGTAAAGAATCACCTGCTGACTTTCACCATGTTCACCCTGGGTCTGATGTCCAAACCCATGCTGGTGACCCTCCCGCTGGTCATGCTGATCCTGGATTACTGGCCGCTGCAGCGGTGGAAATATGTCGCCTTGTCAAAACTGTTGCTGGAAAAAGTGCCTTTTATGCTGACCAGCCTGTTGTTTGGAATGCTGTCAATCTTGGATCAAGGCGAGGCCATGGGACCAAACAGAGTCATTCCTTTTTTAATCAGGATTGCCAACGCCATGGTTTCCACCGCCAAGTATATTGGCCAGACATTTTACCCTTCGAATTTGTCTATTTTTTATCCTTATCCGGAAAACAACCTGTCTTACACAGCAGTTCTTGGAAGCATTGTTTTAATCACGATGATTTCATATCTATCCTTCATCGTTAGAGATAAAAAACCTTATTTGCTGGCCGGATGGTTGTGGTATTTGACCATGTTGCTGCCAGTCATAGGAATCATCCAGGTTGGCGCCCAGTCGCGGGCCGACCGTTATACTTACCTGCCGCAAATTGGTCTGGGTTTGATGGTGGCCTGGCTTGCCGCTGATTTGGGTTTTCAATGCGGAAGATTCAAATATTTTGTCCGGGTTGTGGCCGTCTTAAGCATTGTGGCCATGTGTGCCGTGAGCCGGTCGCAGGTGGATTGCTGGCGGGATACCGAATCACTTTTCCGTCACGCCGTTGACTGCACATCTGACAACCCCGTGGCGGAAAACATCCTCGGCGGGGCGCTGGATGAGAAAGGTAATGTAAAAGAGGCGTTGGTTCATTATCAAAAAGCCGAAAACCTCTGGCCAATGTCCCTGTCATATCATAGGGATCTTGGCGTGGCTCTTTTCAAAACCGGAGACACGGACCCGGCGATTATCGAGTTCAAAAAAGTCTTGGTATACCATGGTGACGCCGCTGACGTCCACGCCTATCTTGGTGCCGCCCTTTTTGAAAAAGGCCAGGTCAAGTCCGCGGTCAGCCAGCTTCGCAAATCCATCTTGTTAAGTGCCGATTACGAAGCCGCGCGAAATGAACTCTGCCGCATTGCCTGGAAACAGGCGACTTCGCCTGATGCCGGCATCAGGAATGGCACCAATGCTTTCAAACTGGCGCGCTTGATGGATAAAATTGCCCGCGGCACCAATGCGCCCGCCGCCGCCGCTTTGGCGGCTGCTTATGCCGAAAACGGACACTATGACCAGGCGCTGTCAGCGGCCGCCCGCGCAAGGAATCTATATTTGCGGCAAACCAACTCGATAATGACTATGATTGTAAATCATGAAATCAAATGCTTTGAACGCCAGGAGCCATTTCACGCCAACGCAGACTTGCCGTCCCTGCTGAAAAATCCGTATTAGACGCGCTACAAAGTCTAACGCCAAAAGTGCCGCTTCAGGAATTCAATCCAACGAAATATCGTGGCTTTTTAAGAGCTTTACTTGGGTGTTACTTCGGTGAAGGTTACCGCAGACCCGCCGCCTTGAGGCGAAGCAGCCACCGCAAGTGCGGCGTATTGCTTGCCCCTCACCAGCCATGCAAAATAGCCGGATGTCGCCTTTTCTGCGGGCAAAGCCATTGCCGGACTCCAACCCTTGGCACCAAGCTCCGTCAAGGATTCTTGAAAGGCTTGCGCCGGCGGTTCATCCTTATTCGCTAACGCAATATGATAAACGTCGCTGCCGCTTTCTTGCACCACATCCAAAGGCGGACCACCCTTTATTGTATCCTCTCCCGATGATGGTACAAGTTGCGCAAAGAATTCGTTGAGCGATGGCGTCGAGGCGCCACAGATGCTAATAGTGGTTTGCCCATCTTCCTGCTTGCTTGGAAAAGTTGTCACTTGCATGGACCAGCCGCCACGTCTCAAAATCAAATCCGCGTCCTTGGTTGATTGATATAAACCCAGATATCGCTCATCCGGTCGCAATTCGGGCTGGAATTCAAGAGTTTCTTCGGTGACATCCTGCCATCCGCGCGCCATCATTTGACGCCGGTAAAAATCAATGGCATCTCTCCCCGATGACGTCGTATCCCATGCCTGGCTTATTATCCGAACACCATTGATGGTTGCCTGGTGCACTGACGAATGGTCGCCTCCAAAATATTGCGGCCAGAAAATGTCGCTGTTTTGCACATTCCTTGGCCTGTAATTTGATTCATCCGACATCTTCGATTCATCGCTAACTCTTCTAGCCACCGGATGGACGTGATACCATAACTTCATCAAATCAAGCAAAAAAACGAGCACCCCCACCATCAGGCACGACAACAGGCTTTTCACCACCAAATTGCACCACCAACCAAATGGGCGCTTAATAAATTCCATAAAACGAAGCCTTAAAAAATGATATGCCGCCGTCGAAAAAATTACCTAATGCCGGGAAAGCGATACCACATGGCGTGACGGTCCAAAAATATTCATTAAAAGTATAACGGCAAAATGAATCTATTCAGCATTGCTTGTCTCTTATTGTGTAAAAATACCAGCCTCCCACGCCGTTTCCGCAACCGCTATGGCCGTGATGGATGGAGGCAGGTAACCGTTATAGGTATCGCTAACATCGGGCCAGGCACAATGCGCCGATACCAGGGTAAAATTTGTCAGCATTTCCGTGGGAGATATAAAAGGAAGTTTGACCATCAGCATATTGAAAGGGAAAGGCGAACTCGAACTTATGTCAGTATAATTGGTTCCGAAGGCCACACTGTTGCTGTATATGACCGGATCAGGAAGTATCATGCTGGGGACGGATACCCCTAAAAAACCCAGGGTGTTTTTTGTCGATGTCAGCTTGACCATGTTTGTGTCGTTATTCATAAAGGAATATTGGGCGCTTGAACTGTAGGCTGCCCCGCTCACTCCATTTCCTGAAAGCCACGCGGAATATCGTGCCGACATGTTTGCACGAATCCGGTTGGTCGACATATAGCTTATGTATGAAAACAAAATCCATACAAACACCAGCAAACAAAGCCCCAAAGCCGCCTCGGCAAGAATTGCCCCGGCCAACGTCCGCTTGCGGCGTCTATTTAATCGATTGGCTGTGACTGGCAGTTTCATTCGCTTATCGGAGGCTAATGATAAATCTTGTAAGTTGTCCCCGCCGTGTTACCGGGAAGATAGACCCCTATCAAATGTGGCTTGGAGTCAATCGGAACCATGCCTGCCAGCGGACCAAGGACACCCGCGATGCCTGAAAGCCCGCTCGCTGAATCTTTTGAAGTCAAATTGTCAATCATGGTGCCAAGTTCGGACACCAAGCTTTCATCTTCCGCCGTGACGCCCGTTCCCTCCACCTGGCTGCTGGCCAGGCCTATCACCGCCGGTATTTGCAGGGTGCTCGAGGAGATGGCTGCACTCGCGTTAAACATTTGCACATTGGACTGGCCCAGCCAATAATTCACTTCCGCAGGCGGTGACGAGCTGGGATTCAGCCAGGCGAGTTTTCCCAG
This sequence comes from Candidatus Sulfotelmatobacter sp., assembly GCA_035485115.1. Lineage (GTDB taxonomy): Bacteria > Verrucomicrobiota > Verrucomicrobiia > Limisphaerales > UBA11358 > UBA11358. The sequence continues at coordinate 13,730 of DATHOG010000161.1, forward strand.
CCCGGCCAGCTCCATTTCATTGGTTTTACCAGCCACCCAAGTCATATAGCCTGGATGACCGATGTAGTAACTGTCTTTCCATCCCCAAGGGCCTCCAAGAGAACCCGGAATATCACCTTGGGGGCTAAGAAAGACAAATACGAGCGAACATGCCACTTCGCCTATGCCCCAGTCAAGGGGGGCAGCAACATCTGTTAATGCAAGTTCATCAACATATCCAAAATTCGGTCCTAAGAAGCTCCATCTCCACGGCCAGTACTTGCCGGGTTTCTGCTCTACGTTCAGGGATACCGAAGTCATCGGCAATGCATACGGCGTTAACGCCGATGGCAAGTTGGGCAAGGACGGCATGCTGATCGGCAAACTGACTGGAAGAACTTTCGAGACCGCACCACCCATCCAGCTTGGAATGGCATTTAGGGCGGGATCCGCGCCTGATTGTTGTGCTGCCTGGCTTGCAAAGACCACCTCCAAGGCCGGCCAAAATTCGGAAATAAGCTGTTGCGTATCCAATATCTGCTTGGCAGTACTAACTTGATACTGGTTTTCCGGAATAGCCTGCTTGCAAATGTTGCACAGAGATTGCGCATTCTTAAAATCACCCGGAATAGCCTCACAACAAGAACCACCGGTAATCACCGCACCAACTAGAGAAGCACAGCACGCGACATCATTCCCCCACTTGATCACCGCGGTATCTGCCCCAACACAGGCGGTAAGTTCACCAAATTCAACCCCAAAGAGGGTTTCATTGAAAACATAGTGAAAATCGTTAAGTTGTTGGATCACATTAAGTCCCCGGGCCTGCCATAAAGCCGCTGTTTCTGCAGCCGAATCAGCTGCGTTCTGCGAGGTTATCCGGTTATAAATTACCTGGCTGGTATCCAAAGAATACAGCACCATGATGGCCATTACAAAGGCCATCATGCCCGAGAGCAACAGGACGCTGCCGCTGTCATCACCGCGCAACTGCCTGATTTTTTTTTCCAGGGAAAATAAATCCATAGACTGGTAACGTTATGGTTGTGCGGCTACTCGTGGTTGCCAGCTCCCGCTTGAGCCAGGCCACCAGCCGGTGTAGGCGGTGTTGTAATTATTATTATTGTCCAAGGCATTTTGATAGTCCGTTTGATTCCCCCACGCCTCATAGCCAGTAGTGCATTTGGCGGGAACATTTATACTGCCTTGAGCCGCGGCCAGGGCCGCCACGATGTCCGCACTCGCCAGCCCTTTAGACCATGTATAATCCTGGCCAAGATATTCGGCATCTGCAAGGAGGGCATTCTGTGATGCGAAAAAATTATCGTGCCCCGAAAACATTTCCCAAAAGGCTTTAAAACCCGGGATGTTGATGAATTGAGGGTAGTTGATGGACACATTGACCTGATACAGGCTGCTGCCGCTGGGTCCGCCGCTGATGGCATTGGTCGTGACCGTAAAATTTCCAAATGACAAACTTAAGTAAGCACTTAACAAACCGTTCGCATATCGGGCGGCAGAGGCGCCGCCCGGGACCGCACCCGCCAGACTGCTAAAAGTAGAACTGATTCCAGACATGCCGCTCCCAAGACCGCCAAGGCTTTGAATTCCAAGGTTGTTGGAAACCGGAGCCAGGGCCATCACGGCGGCATCCTTGGCCTGATCCTCCGAATGCAGGACAGCATAAGACCGGGCCGCCACATAGGAGGCGTAATTCACCATTTGCGCCGCCCGGACAACTTCAAAAAACTGTAAAATAGCCAGAAAGAAAAAGAGCACCACCGGCATGACAATGCAAAATTCCGTCAACGCTACCGCCCGGTCATCGCGGACGATGCCCTCACTTTGAAGCCGTTTACTCTGCATACTAAGGTTTCAATTACCGGTTGCCCGCGTTAAACAAAGCCAGCAAACAGCCGATGGCAATGGCTATGCCATACGGCACTTTGACCGCCGGCAAGCGTGGCGGGTTGTTTGCATCCCGCTTGCGCCAAAATGCCAGCTTTTGCAGCGATAGTCCTATGCGCAACCAAAAATCCCGCCGCCACATGACCATCATCACCGCCATGAATGCACCTATGAATACGGTGTAAAAAAGCGCCGGTTTGGTGACTTCCAACCCCATCAGCGCTCCCGCTGCGCCCATCAATTTCACGTCACCACCGCCCACCCCGCCGAAAACGTAAAATATGAAGAAAAATCCAAATCCGACGGCCAGGCCGCCCAAGCTCGCCCCAAAAGCAGGTTGCCCGTGCAAATAAGCAATAAGCAAACCCAAGGACATACCCGAAAGCGTCAGCCAGTTTGGAATCCGGCTCTCCTTCAACTCCGTATAAACGGCCACCGTCAGCACGACGAGCAGAACCACCATGGCTGCGACTGGACTCGCACCAGCAGTCACCGGCTGGTAATTCAATGCGTTAATGGCCGAAGTGGGTGGCATTTAAAAATTGCAGTCAAGGGCCGGGATACATCAAAAGCGTCGTGGTCAAATCATACTCGGTTCGAAACTCCCTGCAAAAACCGGTATCAGGACTGAACAGGTACGCGGCGATCGGAATCATGATTCCTGAAATCAAAAGATATTCCGTCATTGCGGAGCCGCGTTCGTCGCGCAGACACTCCTTGAACTTGACAAACACCGTGTGCCAGGCGAACGGCCGTTTAATCATAAAAATTTATTTTCTCCGTTTTAAATTCTACATCTGACAGGGCCTTTTGCAAGGCTTATTGCTCAATGTCCCGCGCCGCCGGCCGTTTTTAAAATTTCACTGTCCCTCCACGAAAAGTGGAATCACCACTGATTCGGCTTGATGTTGTGCGTCCGTCATTTTCAAGACGAGCGAATTAGTCTTGCCGGTTGATAGTTGCTGCTGCAAGGCGGTTACATAAATGCGGTAATCCACTCCGTCAGGCTCGGGATCAATTTCACACTGGTAGTCGTCGGACGAAGGAACCGCATCCAGCAGCGTCAATGGGGATGAGCCATGCTGCTTCAACCATAAAATCTGCATTTGCGGATCGGCTTGTGGTTGAAACGTCAACTGCGCCGGAACCACTTCCACCTCGGGCGGATTGTGAATCAACACCGTTACCCGGCAAGGCAGGTCGTTGGAGTTATCACTATGGACGGTGACCGAGGCGAAGGTGTTTCCATGCAGAATTGTTTGTCTGGATTCCACCGTCAAAGTCGTTCCGGCAGACGATTCGGGACCAATGGTCGCTACAATATTGGAATCGTCGCAATCCACTTGAGACAAATCCGCACGCAGCTTGAATAGCGGCTGGATTTGCGCCGTGGCGGTTTGCTCTTTTGAAAGATCCAGTTCAATTGCAGATGGAGTGACCAGATAAGCGGATACCACCTCGCCCCTCAATTCCAGAACGATGGAAGCCTGTTGCGGATCATTGCAATCTATCATGATGGCGCGGGTTATTTCGCCGCTCAACAGGCGCAAATCAAGCCGGCTGCGCACAAGCGTCGAGCTGCGGGGGGGAATCGTGTTTTTTTCAATGTCCGTGAGCAAACAGGAATTGCAACTCGAAACTACCTGGCTGACTTTAAGCGGTTCGTCGCCCGCATTGCTGATGACAAAATCATGCTCCAGCCACACAAGATTGGTCACAGAGCCAAAATTCCAAACCGGTTGGTCGATCACGAGTCGCGGCTGCGCCAATCCATCAAGGCAGGGCAGGCTGAGCAGCAACCAGAAAAAAAAACGCCAAAAGCGGGCGACGCGTTTGGCGCGATGGACACTCATGTCAAAAAAATTATTGCGACGTTCCCTTCAACTTGCGGGTGGCACGCTCATAATATTCTTCACCGGGGATGCCGATCACCAAAACTTTCTGGTAGCAATCATGGGCCATGCTGTTCTGTCCCAAATCGTCGTGCACCAGGCCCTGTTCAAAGAGCGAACGGCAATCCGCCACGATTTTTTGCTTTAGTTGATCCCGCTCTGCGGCCGCATTTTGATCATCCGGGTTGGCTTTGACCGCTTTGTCCATGAGTTGATAGGCCTCCTTGCGATTGCCCGACTGCAGGGTCGAATTCGCCTGTGCCAAAATGGACTGGGCGAGCGTGTGCAATTTGTCAACGATGCCGGTTTCCGCGCTCTGCGCGCGTTTGTTGAAGGAATTCAACGGATCCCTTTCCAGATTCAAAACCGCGTCACAGGCCGCGCGGCTTTTCAACAAAACGTCCACATCCTCGGTTTGCCCCACGGCCTCCGCCGCTACCAGCCCGCCCTGCAAGTCCGTCATCTGGCGCAAATGCTTTTGCAGATCCAGCAAAGTCTGGTTGTCAGGCGACTGCTGCAAACCGGCGTCAATGGCCTGTAGTGCTTCAGGAATACTACCCTCGGCATAAAGCGACTGCGCCTTGGTAAGAAATTCGGCAACGCTCCGGCTCGTCGCCACTTGATCCAGCATCTGGCGGGCCTCGAGGAAATAGACGCTGTTTGTGGGAATGGACTGCAACAGCGGCGAAGCCAGGTCAAACTGCTGATGCTGAAAGGCATCCTGGGCCTTGGCCAGATTCTGCTGGGCATCAATTTCATCCTGTACCTGCGCCAGCCGCCGGCTGATGAGCTGTGACTTGGGATAAGTTTCCTGCGCCTTTTCCAAAAGCTTTTTGGCGTCCAGCCAGTTTTTCGCATCAAAGGCGATCTTTGCGTTTTGAATGGATTTGATGACCGCCTCCAGCTCCAGCGCACGGCTGTTGTTGGGAAAATCCCGCAACACCCGGTAGCATAAGTCCTCGGCCTTGTCGTAATTCTCCGCCGCCGCCTCGGTTTCCGCCGTGCCCAGAATGTCGTGGGCTTCAATGGCTTCCTTGGCTTCCGCCAGACCGCGTTTGGCTTCCACACGATTGGGATCCACGCCCAGGGCGGCTTCATATTCGGCCTGCGCCTTGGTAAAATCACCTTGCTGGGCCAGGCTCTGCCCGGCGGCAATGTGCTGCCCGGCCACATCCGGCGGCTGCAGGAATTTGATCAACAAAACCACGACCGCAATCACAACCATGCTGATGAGCGCAACCATCAGGTTCTTGCGCTGCCGCCGCAAATCCGTGCGTTCAAAAACAAGCGTCGAAGCCCCGACCTTGATTTTTGAGCCGTCGACGAGCTGCGATTTCTGGACCTTGACGCCCTCTAAAAATGTTCCGTTGCTGCTCTTCAGGTCAACCAGGTAATATGTCTCGCCTTCCTGAACAATTTCGGCCTGCCGGGTCGAAACCGCATCGTCCACCAGCACCACATTGTTTTCCAGGCTGCGGCCGATGGTCAGCGGACTTTCCCAATCGCGAAAAAGGCCCCCGGCCAGCGGGCCGTCCACCACGCGCAGTTTGACTTGGATGGAGCCGACATCTTTTTTTGCTTTCACCTCCGCTCCGGGCAATTTTTTCCCGGCGTCGGCGGGTGAGGCGACACGCGTCCGGTCATCGTCATCGTCTTCCGCCGTCTGGTCGCAGACAAATCTCAGCAGCGTGCTGCCGATTTCAATTTCGTCTCCGTCTTTCAATTCACGGTCGGTGTTGGCCGCCAGTTTTTCGCCGTTGAGCCGCGTCCCGTTGCGGCTGCCTTCGTCGCGAACCCTGAAGACACTGCCTGCAAGTGAAATCGTGGAGTGATGGCGGGAGACCAGCGGTTCATCAATCGGCAGCGAACAGTCGTTCGCCCGCCCGATGGTGAAGGAGCCGCCGGTCACCGGCACTTTGGCGATTTGCTTCCGATCCTTGGTTACAATCAACACAGCGTTCATATTTGTTACTGCGGCTGCAGTTTGTTCGCGAGTTTTGCTGCTTCCAGATAAACATCAGCCGTCTTGTCGGGATCCATCTGCATCAGCTTGATTGCCGCCCAGTACGCGGCGTCACGATCGCCGGTTTCCATGGCCCGGCTGATTTCAAATTCCTGGCTTTGCATTTGCTGGTTGAAAAGCCTTGTGGCCTCGCTTAAGCCCTCGGCCGCCTCGCGGTAGGACGCCAGCCGTTCCGGGCTGGCGATGATCAATTGCAGCGCCGTACGATATGCCTGGATGGAGTTATACAGATTGTCAGGATTCACATCCTTGCCGGTGAACAGCATCTTGCCGGTTTGAAGATGCCTGGCTGCCTGGCGGGAAAGCTCCGCGGGGTCGGACAGCGCCAGTTGCTGCTGCCCGGTGTCGGGCTGCGGAAATTCGATAAATAGTTGCGGCTCGTATTGGTCGAAATGAAAACTCTTGAAGATCCCTGAAAACACCTGGGCGTTTTGCGGGTAACCGGCCGCGGCGCTGCTGCATTCGATGACAATGCGCGTGCTGCCGTTGAGCAGGTAATAGCCCCGGCCCTGCCCGCTGGCGGTGTTGAATTCATAGGCCATGCCCGTCGCGTTGTTGATTTTGCTGACTTCGGCATCGGTCAGGTTAAAGCCGTTGTGGCGCTTCTTCAGCACGTCCTTGTATTGGTTGAAGCCGTCCGTCAGTCCGGTGATCAAATGCTGCGGACCCTTGTCCGTAAAAATGGCGATCTGCGCCCATTGATTGTCGCCTTCCTTGCCGGTTCCATAGGTCACCACGCCGGTCTCGTCGTCCGTCTTGGTCCAGTCAATCGGATAGCTCAGGCTGAAGTTATACAACGCATCCTTGTATGCCATCAAGGCGCCGGCATTCTGTTGTGCCGTCTGGATTTTATTCCAGTAATAATATCCGCCGCCTCCACCCAGCAGCAATAATATCAACAGCAGCCACAATCCCAGCAAAGATTTCGGCTTCGGCGCCTCTTTCGATTCCTTGTGCGCCACCCAGTTTGGGAGCTCGGAAGGATTCAGCATCCGGGTGCCGTCTTCCACCACCGCGCGGGTCTCGTCCGGCGCGCCCTCCTCCTTGGCGCGGGGACGATAGTCTGCGCTCTCGGGTGCCAGCCGCGTGCCGTCAATTTCCGCCTCGGCCGCCGGAGCCGCCGCCGCAACCGGCGCGCTGGAGCCTTCTTCAAACCGCAGCTTGGTATCGCCGATTTGCAGAACGTCGCCGGCATTCAATGAAACCACGCCCGTCAATGCCTTGCCGTTCAACAGGGTGGCCTGCGCGCTTTTGTTCTCCACGAATACCCCGTCCGGTTCGACTTTGATTTCGAGGTGGCGGCGGGACACCTGCGGATCCTCGATTTGCAGGTCGGCATTTTTGGAGCGGCCGACAATCATCACTGATCCGGACAGCGGCTTGCTCGCGCCTTTGCCGGCTCCTTCGATGATGGTTAAAAAACCGTTCATGTCATTGCGAATGGTGAAGATTGTCGATCATCTGGATGATGACCGGCGCCAGAACCATAATAAAAACCGAGGGCAAAATGCAAATCATTAGCGGCGCGAGCATTTTCACCGGCGCCTCGCCGGCGGCCTTTTCGGCACGCTGCGCGCGGCGGATGCGGAGCATGTTCGATTGCGTTGTGAGAATCGGCCCGATGCTCACGCCCAGGCGGTCGGCCTGGATCAGCGCGGAGACGACCGCGTTCAAATCGGAGAGCTGCACGCGGTTGGCCATTTCGCGCAACGATTCGCGGCGCGGGCGGCCGAGTTCGGTCTGTTTGAAAAACCGTTCCAGCTCTTCTTTCAAGGGTCCGTCAGGATGTTTCTCAACCACGCGGCGCATGGCGGACATGAAATCCAGGCCGGCTTCGACCGAAATGGTCAGCAGGTCGAGCGTGTTCGGCAATTGCAGGGCGATGGATTTCTGCCGCGCCTTGGCGCGTTCGCCAACGTTCATTGTCGGAACGTAAAAACCGAAGAACAATAGCCCCATGTAAACCAGAACTTGTTTTGGACCCTCGACAAGAAACGAAACCCAGCTGACCTCGTAGAAAACGAATCCCCAGAAAACCGGGAAAACCAGCGCGCAAAAAATTTGGATGCCGAAAAGATCAATGCCTTTCATGTCGCCGGGCTCGCCGGCGGCGATCAGTCGGGCGTTGAGGTCTTTGACATGCTTCTCCGCAAAGCCGCCGCCCCACTGGAGACCTTTCTCGCCGAGCGAGTGAAACAGTTCTTTGAAAGTGGCGTTCATAACATTTCAATATTCAATGGTTGCCAGTTTGCGCACCCATAGGTAGCCGACAACATCCAGAATGATCACAAATACCAGGCAGAGAAAACCGGGAATCGTCGTCCACATCAGTTGCATCAAGTCCGGGTTGACCTTGATCATCGCAAACAAGAATCCATACGGCAGCAGTCCCACGACCATCGCCTGCATTTTGCCTTCGGAGGTCAGCGCGTCGGCCTTGCCGGCCAGAACTTTGCGTTCGCGCACCATGGCAACGATCCGGTCGAAGACTTCCGCCAGATTGCCGCCGAGCTGCCGGGTGATTTGGATCGCCGTCACGACCAGGTCCAGATCAACGTCCTTTGTCCGTTTCACGCAGTTACGCAAAGCCACGTCCAGGTCCACGCCGACGCGATACTCCCGCCGGACGAGTTCAAATTCCTGGTTCATCGGTGCCGGCGTTTCTTCAATCAGCATGTCAATGGCCTGTTGCAGCGTGAAGCCGGAGCGCAGGCCGTTGGACATCAAGACCAATGCGTCCACCAGTTGTTCGCTGAAGGCCGCCCGGCGGCGCTTGCGGAGAAAAATGATGAAGATTTCCGGCCCCCAATAGGCAATTGCCCCCAGTAGAATCGCCGTTATCAGTCCGGCCGGCGGCTTGGCGTCCCACGCCAGAATAAATCCGATCGCCGCCACGACGGAGGCCAGCGTCCACTTCAATTTTTGCAGACCTTCCACCGAGACGAAAATAAACATCTCATCCAGCTCCCGCGCCACACTCGTCTTTTGGCGGAAAACATTATTCTGCAACGCCTCTTTTACGGGACGGAACAGAAACAGAAAGAAGATGATGGCTCCAAAAATTAGAATCAGGTATAGCATGGTCAATCCTCCGCGGTTGGAACAAACATTGACATATCCACTTCAATTCCTGCCTGCCGTAACTCTTCGACGAACGACGGAATGACACCCGTCGCCGAATGCTGCCCCATCACGCGGCCTTCCGCGCTGACCCCGGTCCGCCGATAGACGAAAATCTCCTGTAACTTGATTTCACCATCGTGCATCGAGGCGATTTCCGCGATGGAAGTCAGCTTGCGCGAGCCGTCGGAAAAACGCGAAATTTGTACGATGATGTGGACGGCGGAATAAATCAGTTCGCGAATGGCCTTCAGCGGCAAATCCGTGCCGGCATACAAAACAAGGTTTTCCAGACGGCGCACTGCGTCCGGCGGCGAATTGGCGTGAACCGTGGTGAGCGAGCCGTCGTGGCCGGTATTCATCGCCTGCAACATGTCCAGCGCTTCGCCACCGCGACATTCGCCCACGACAACGCGGTTTGGGCGCATGCGCAGCGCATTTTTGACGAGATCGCGAATGGTGACTTCACCCTTGCCCTCGATGTTCGACGGGCGCGTTTCCAACCGGACAACATGTTCCTGCGGCAGGCGCAATTCAGCCGAATCCTCAATTGTGATGACGCGCTCGCCGTCGGGAATGAAAGCCCCCATCACGTTCAACAAGGTCGTTTTGCCTGAGCCCGTGCCGCCGGAAATCACCATGTTTTTGGTGGCGAGGACGCATACGCGCAAGAATTTTCCCATCTCCGCCGACAGGCTGCCGAAACCGACCAGGTCATCAACGATGATGCGTTTTTTGGGAAATTTGCGGATCGTGATCGTCGGACTGTCCAGCGCGAGCGGCGGAATGATGGCATGGACGCGCGAGCCGTCGGCCAGGCGCGCGTCAACCGTCGGGCTGGATTCGTCAATGCGCCGGCCAATCGGTCCGACGATGCGTTCAATGGCGGTCAGAATTTCATTTTTTCCGAGAAAAGTTTTTTGTGAACGGGTCAGCCGGCCCTTGCGTTCGACAAATATCTTTTGCGGGCCGTTGACCATGATTTCGGTCACATCACCGTCCGCCAGCAAATCTTCCAGCGGGCCCAATCCCAAAGCCGCATCCAACACCGCCTTCTTGAGTTCGCCGCGGTCGTATTGGGCGGGAATGTCCTTTTCGCGGCCTTCGATGAGCTTGTCCAGCACGTCGCCGGCGCGACGGCGGAGCGATTGGTCGGCCATTTGCGCCAACGAGAGGCGCTTCAAATTCAATTCGCCGATCAGCTTGCCGTGAAGGTTTTGGCGGATCTCCTCCATCGTGGCCTCGGCTTTTTCGGCAAAGGCCTCGGCGTTTTCGGCAAAGACAAACCGGTAGTTGACGATGTGAAATTCCTCGCCCGAAACGAGCGGGTGCTGGACGATTTTTTTCCCCTTGTAGATGGTCCCATTGCTGCTCCCCAAATCCTGCAGCCAGCATATCTTGTCGCGAACCACAATCTGGGCGTGGCGCGAAGAAACGTCCTTGTCTCTTAAGATGATGTCGCAGTCCGTGGAGCGGCCGATGGTTATCCGGTCACTCGCAACCTCAACTTGTTCGCCGCGATGTTCGTTACCGAAAATGACCAATACGCCGGGCACATACTGGGAGCCGCCAGCCATGTCAGTCCTTGTCCTTGTCGTGAATTATTTTTTGATGGGATTCGCCATAGGGCTGGTCGCTGCTGGCCGTAGGAAAGACCGGCTGCGGTGTCACCACAATGACAAATTCATTTTTCTGCTTGTCTGCTGTCTTGTTGCTGAAGAAAAGGTCAATCAAAGGAATGTCGCCCAGCAGCGGCGTCTTGGAGCTGTTCTTGTTGGCAATCGTTTGCGTCATGCCGGAAAGCACCATGCTTTCGCCGACCTTGCACACGGAAGTGCAGGCGGTGTCGTATTTTTGCAGGGTAAGAACACCGCTGGAATCCGCCACGGGAATGCTCACTTCCACCGTCACTTCATTCTCAATCCGATCCTTGCCTTGCAGCACCGGCTTGACCTTCAGGATGACACCGTAGTCAACGCTCTGCAAGCTGGAAGGACCCACCGTGCTCGGCACGGCAAAATATTTTGTGCCGCCGGATTGGAAACTTCCGGAGTCGCCGCTCCTGGTACTTAAGTGGGGCTGCGCGACAATTTTACCGGATCCATTTCCCAGCAAGGCCTTTAGTTGAGCCGAGGCGGTGGCGCTGACACCGTAACTCACCGGAAAGCTGCCTCCGGCCGTACTGACGCCGTTGCCCGCCGCGCCAAGGCTTACCCCAAGCGAGTCCAGCACATTGTATCCCATGTCCTTGCTGTTATCCGTGCTCACCTGAACAAATTCCACATCCGTTTCAATCATTACCTCCTGCACTTTCAAGAGGCTGGTGACGTTAGGGACACGCAATTTGGCGATTTGAATGGCGCGATCCGCATCTGACTGACTGTAAACAATGCCCTCCAAAACCACCTGATCTTCGACTACCCGCGCGGTGATGGTGTCCAGCCCGATATCCTTTAAAATGGCTTCCTCGACGTATTTATTCATGTCCGAGCGATCAAAGGTGGACATGTTCAAAATCGCATTCGGATAGGCCGCCACCACCTTGGCCACCTTGTCATAATCTGACTTGGTCAAGATGTTGCCCCTCAAAACAATCTTGTTACCCAAGGATTTGATTTCCAAGCCCTCCACATCAGACAGGAGGTCTTTGATTTCAGCCATCGTCTGGGACAGATCCGAACGAACCACCGCATTGGTTACCAAATCGTCTCCGCTCAACCTGGCGATGCGCACTTCGCTGTGGCCTTCCGCCAGACCGGTGACAACCACGGACTGCCCGTCATCGGACGGCTTGACATCAACGACCAGCGGGTCGGAAATGGAAATCTTCTTGATGCCGGAAACATCCACCTGGACGCTGGAGCCTTTATAGACAATCAGGTCGTCAGCCATTGCCGCCGTCGCGGCCAAAGCGAGGGAAACAAGCAGCGCGATGGTTTTCGCGCACGCAAAATTATTTATCAACGCATTTGTTTTCATGGTTTAACTTCTTAATGATTTGTATTTTGGTTTGAATTTTCAACCGGCACAGACGCGCTGTTGTCCGACCCCTTTTGGATTTCAATAGTCCGGAAATTTCGTTGGCCGTCCAAATCCCCGATGATTTTTTCCAGCGCCTCAAAGGTCACGCGCGGCAGTTTATCACGCTCCACGACTTCCGCTGCGCCCTCGCGCCGCAACACCGTGCCCAGTTCTCCATTCTGGCCGGCAAACATCAAAAGCTGCGCTTCCGGCAACGTCAAGGCCAGCGTCAAATCCCCGCCTTCTCCAGTGGTTGCCCGGCTTTGCCCGGCGTATGATCCACCCACCGCCAAGACCGTTACATTTTGGAGAAGAACCACATTTACGATGTCCGACGCCTGACGCCAGGTAGCCGCGGTTTTTGGCATGGGTTGGTCCTGGGGTTTGGGCACGGCAAAAGAACCAACGATGTCAACGTGGTCGCTGGGCTGGATCAAATCCGACTTGACCCCCTTTGAAATCGAGACCGAAAAGGCACCTTCACCAACCGGGATGATGGATGACAAACCAGCATGGGATTCGCTGGCCAAATCCGACCACAAGATCAAGCTGCCCGCATGGATCGGAACCCGTGTCTTGCTTCCAAGTATCTGCTTGACTTGATCCACACCCTCAATCGCCTGGGCGGGGATAAACTGCCGGGGAACCTCCTTGGCCACCAGCATCTGGAGAGTCAACTCTGTGCCCGGAGGAATGTCGGTGCTGGCGGCGACAACCGGATCGCCTTTGAGCTGTTCACGCACCGCCGCTTCCTGTTTACCGATGTAAGACTTGATGGCAAAAATAGAAGCCACCCCAATCAAAAGAGCTATCACCAATGGCAACTTGTTTTTCATAGGTTCCAACCTGATTAGCAATAACCACTCAACCAGCCCCATTGGGGGCGGAAATCAAATCCGAATTGGCATTAAAACCGTAACGATTACTGGGCCGCGTTTTTGCCGAAAGAACCCATGCTGTCCGTGGTTGCCGACACAGTTGAGGCCGAATTGTTGGAGGACGCGCCGCCCATGGCACCAGTGCTGGTAGTAAACGTTTGCTTTATCTGCTTGCCGAAAAGTCCGACAACCAGAATGGCAGCCACAGCCACAATAGCTAAAATGATCAAGTATTCCGTCATGGCGATGCCCTGCCGATTGTTTTTAAGGATGGTGTTCATACTATTTTGTTTTTTGGATTGGTTACTTGCTTTGTGCCGTCTGAGTTGCTAAAACTCCCCAGCACTCCAGTGCGCAATTAATCTATTGATTAGAAAACAAAATAGCAAGCGGGAAAAACAAAATAAGGGCAGCTAAATCCGTGTAATATGTCTATGAGCACCACTGGTATAACCTCATTCGAACTTCAGCAAGACGGCCAGCCTCCTAGACTCTTTCGCTTTCCCAACAGCCCGATCACCATAGGGTTCGCTCCCGGCTGCAACCTGTCGCTCGAACCGGCCAGGCCGGAGGGTGCGCAAATTTCCATCGAAATCAAAAATCAAGCCGCTATTCTCAAAACCAAAGCCGAATCCTTTCAACTCAACGGTGTAAAATGTGCCGGTGAAACGTCTGTCCACGTAGGCGACGTCATCTCCACCGGTGCTTATAAAATTCTAATTCGTAATCTTCCGATTGATGCCGCCAAAATAGCCCCCCCCACGCCGGCACCCCCGGCACCTGTGCCCGCCGGCGAGCCATCAAAACCCGAAGCCACGCCAAAGTCCGTTGAAGCTGTCATTTCGGCACCCCCGGTGCCCGAGGTCAACGACGAAGCTGCCACCCACGCCGCTAAGCCGCCATCCCAGAAGGCGACCAAAGCCGGCCTCGAATACCTCTATCTTTTCTTCGGCCCCATCGCCAAACATTTGATGGATGATGACGTCTCCGAAGTAATGATCAATGGTCCGGCCCAGGTGTTCCTTGAGCGCAAAGGCAAGGTCGTGGCCATTCCCGAAAGGTTTTCCAGCGAACAAGCCTTGCAGGCCGCCGTCATGAACGTCGCCCGCAGCGTCGGGCGTTTTTTTGACCGGGACAATCCCCGCCTCGATGCGCGCCTGCCGGACGGCTCGCGCGTCCACGCCGTCATTCCGCCGCTCTGCCGCGCCGGCACGATTGTCGCCATCCGTAAATTCCGCAAGGAAAAACTCACCATCCAGCAGCTCGTCAACTATGGCAGCATCACCGCCGAAGGCGCGCGCCTGCTCGATATCATCGTCAAACTTGGCAGAAATCTTATCGTCTCCGGCGCGACGTCCTCCGGTAAAACTTCCGTTTTGAACGTCTTAAGTTCGCTGATTCCCGAACACGACCGCATCCTGGTGATGGAAGACGCCAGCGAACTCCAGTTGCAACAAGTTCACAAGGTCTGTTTTGAAACCCGCAAGGCCGATGAATACGGCAAAGGCGAAGTCACCATCCGCGACCTGCTGAACTCCGCGTTGCGCTTGCGGCCCGACCGCATCGTGGTCGGCGAAATCCGTGGCGGCGAGGCGCTGGACCTGCTGCAGGCCATGAACACCGGTCACGACGGCAGCATGTCCACCATACACGCGAACACCCCGCGCGACAGCCTTTCACGCCTCGAAACCTGCTCGCTCTTCAGCGGCGTCGAAATACCGCTCTCCGCCTTGCGCGAGCAGGTCGCCTCCGCGATTCATATCGTTATCCAGACCGCCCGCCTGCACGATGGCACACGCAAAATCACTGCCATCACCGAAATCCTCGGCCTCAAGGACCGTGAATACCAGTTTGAGGACATCTACCGGTTTGAGGTGGAAAGCATTGATCCCGATGGCAAAGTCCGTGGCCGCCACATGTTTACCGGCTACCGGCCAACCTTCTGCAAGTCAGCCGAACAGTATGGTTTTGATTTGAAAGGTTTGTTTCAAAAAGCCTGACGCCTTCACCATTGGGTCGGAAAATATCATTTAAAATATTAAAGGGGGGAGGTCGGCTCGCAGGTTAGTTTGATGATTTTTTTGTTGGTTTTCTCAACCCATGGTGCGGACAAGGTTTTGTCAGGACACATTCCGCCCATCCTCAAAAGCCTTAAAACAAGATGAACATCGACCGGGAATTGAAAAGCGAGGTCCGCATCGAGACCGGAATGCGGTTTGGACGCAATTTGCCAAACCCTGCCGAGGCCCGCAACGCCGCCCGCACGATTCTCGACGCCAAACTCAAGCAACATCGCCGGTCGCTCGAATCTTCTGAAAAAGAAACACTGCTCGACAACATTCTTTATGACTTGCTCGGCTTCGGTCCGCTCGAACCGTTATTGCAGGATAACACCGTCACCGAAATCATGGTCAACGGTCCCCGGCAGATTTTTGTCGAGCGCCACGGCAAAAAAACACTTTCGGATATCGAGTTCGACGACGAGGGCCACCTTCGCACCATACTTGATAAGATGCTCATCCTTGCCGCGCGCCGGTTGGATGAAAGCTCGCCCTATGTTGATTTTTCACTGAAGGACGGCTCGCGCATCAACGCCATCATCGCGCCGCTCGCCGTGGACGGCTCGTCCATCACCATCCGCAAATTTCTCGACACGCTGAAATCGCCCGACGACCTCGTGCGGCTCGAAACCATCAGCGTGCCGATGGCAGCTTTCCTCCGGGCCGCCATCCGTGCCAGGTTGAACATCATGTTCGCCGGCGCGACCGGCGCGGGCAAGACCGCCACGCTCAACGTCCTGTCCAATGAAATCGCGCCGGACGAACGCATCGTCACCATCGAGGACGCGCTGGAATTAAAACTCAACCAGCGGCACGTCGTCCGCCTGCTCACCCGCGCCAACAATATCGAAGGCAAGGGTGCCATCGGCGTCCGCCAGCTTTTCAGCAACACGCTCCGCATGCGCCCCTCGCGCATCATCCTCGGCGAAATCCGCGGCGAAGAGGCGCTTGATTATTTACAGGCCGTCAACAGCGGCCACGATGGCACGCTCGCCGTGCTGCACGCCTCCACCCCGGCGGACGTCGTGGGCAGGCTCGAAACCATGGCCATGTACTCGCAGCTCGGTCTGCCCTCATCCGAAATCCGGCGGCAGATTGCATCCGGCTTGAGCCTCATCATCCAGCACGAGCAGTTCAACGACGGCGCGCGCAAGATCACGCGCATCTCGGAACTGGGCGGGATGAAGGACGGCGAGGTGGTCATCAATGACATCTTCCGTTTTGACATCACCGGCACTTCGCCCGAAGGCCGGACGCTCGGTGAATTCAAGCTCGTTTCCCGCCCGCAAAACACCCTGCGCTTTCAAAAACGCGGCGTCCCGCTAGACGATATTTTCCCGGAGGCATAAAAACAGCCCGGCCGAAGCCGGGCTGCTTTTGAAGTTCACCGGATTATTTCCACGCCACTCAAGGAACCACCACGCGGAAGAATTCAATCGGTGGATTGCCGTTGGTCTGGATGATGTTCGTCCAGCCGACAACCGGATTGGTGAAGATATCAACCCAGGTGACCGGCGGCGCGAGGTTGGTCGCACCTTGCAATTCCAGATCGCCGAACCACGACACGCTGATGTTCGTGCCGCCGACCACGCTGATGCTCGCATTGGTGCTCAAGCAATCCAACAAGGCAAGCGTTACCGGCGTCAACGGATTGGGGCTGACGTATTCATTGGTCGCAACCGCCTGCGCGTAGAACGGATAAGTGCCGGGCGCGGCATTGGTCGGTACAAAAGCGTTCGTCGCCACGTTCCGCGCGAGCAGGTTCGTACCCGTCGCATCCGCGTACCAATTGACCAACTGGCTTGGGTCTGTCACCCCGACAAGCAGCGGCGGGTTGACGGTGCCGGCACAGTTGGTGTAATTGCCGATAAACAACGGTGAAATGGGGACAGCCGAGCAGTCCACATTGGTGGTGATTATCGTGCCGTTAGACACCACCAAATTATCCAGAACATATTGGGCCCCCACACTTCCGTAACCCGCATGCGGTGATCCGCCGGATGAGGTGAAGTCCACTTCGGTCACATTAAAATAGTTGAATATAAAGTTAGTAGGCGTGGTCGCGCTTGGTACATACACATTGCTATACAGCAGGACGCCTTGATAATAACCAAGGACTGTGACTTGCAGATTGTCATACCATGCCGCTGTCAAATAAGCCGAAACCAGACTGAATGGAGTCGAGTTGGTAATGGTCGAGGTAACCCCATCTTGTCCATACGCAATCCCTTTCGGAGAAACCACACCGGCATTATAGCCGCTGGGGCCGGCATAATCCGTGCCATCCAGCGCAGTGAAGTTGAGCCAGCTTAATCCGGAGTAGGAACTTATCACGGAATCGTTTGGCAAATCATCGAAGGTTATAAGGTTGCTCGCCACCAAGTAATTGTTTGTCTGGTAGCTAACCAGGCATGGCGGATTGGTCACCAGCGTCAAGTTGACCGCCGTGAGCGTGATGCTGGTCAGGCCGGAGTTCACATCGCGCGCCTGCACCCAGAAGGTATAAGTTCCCGTCTGGTTGTTGGTCGGCGTAAATTGCAATGACCCGCCTCTGAGCAAGTTGCCGCCCGTCGGCGCATCATACCAGTCCGCCGTGATGGCGCCCGGCGGGTTCGCGCCATCCGTGTACGTCGTGACGCTCAACGCCGGATTCGGCACCAGCACGTTGTTGGTCAAATTGCCGCCGCTGACCGGTGCGGGCGGCACCAGCACCTGAATGACCGTAACGGCCGGTCCGGTACATTGCGTCACCGTGTTGGTGACCTGCGCCGCGGCGGAATTGGTGTAGAATCCGCAAACCGGGTTGGTGGCCAGATACACCGCGGAATTGGTCAAGGTGTTGCCATTGCTGTCAGACCACAAACCAGTGGTACTGGCGGACGTTTGCACCGCGAGCACCTGCTGTGTGCCGAGCACATTTGTTTCCAGAATATCGCCCGCCAGGTCCGTGCCGATCAACGCGCCGGACGGGGCAGTCGGCAATGGCGGCGTCGTGTAGATATTGAAAGTGACACTGCCATTGATATTGTTTGATTTGGCCGTGCCGGTGGCATCCGTGAGGTTGGTGATCGTATAAGTATAGGAACCTGCAAGCAGCGCGGTGGTATCAATGTTGTACGCAGCTACGTTGACGGCGGAAGTTTGCATCGTGCCATCGGACCAATAAATCGTCCATGGTGGCGTGCCGGAAAGGATGGCCTGCAAGGTCGCCGGACTACCCTGACACAGATTGGTGTCGCTGCCCGCCACCAGGCTTGCCGCCGGTCCGGGTGTGACCAGCACCACGGCGTTGCTCAAAAGGTCGTTCGGTTCGTTGGCCGAACAATTTGCATCAGTCAGGGAAACGACCTTGTTTGAAACAACCACGGTCGAGGCAACCGATGAAGATGTCACCTGGTTTGTGCCGATAAAATAATTCGTATTGGCTCCGAAGATGACGTACCACTGGTGAAAGTGCGGAGTAAGGATACTATTATTGTATTTTGCACCCAGGTTATTGTTGGTGACATAAGAATAAGGGGCATGGGGATGACTGTTGTAATAGCCACCATAATTGGTTAATACATAATTTGTATACACCAACCCCGGCAGGTTGGTGGTGATCAGCCGGGTCGCCAGGCTGGTCACATTGGTCTGGATATAACCATCCGACCAGGTCACCACCCACGGCCCGATTCCGGTGAGCGCCGCCTGGATGGTGGTGGACACCGAATTGGTGTTGCCAACGTAAAAGTTGGTCGATCCGGAAACCACTGCCGTAGGACGCGGATTGACCAGTATCAGGTCAGAACCCGCACTTGAACCCGAGCAGCTTCCGGGTGTGCTCACGCTGGTGATGGTGTAAGTGAAATTGGACGAGGCATTGGCGAATTGATTGGTCGGATTCAAGGCGCCCGCAGGCAATTGCAAGGTGTAGGGGAACGGCCCCGCACCGGAACCGACCGCCTGCGTATAACTGTTCAAACCGTCGCTCCAAACCACCGTCCATGGCCCGACACCGGTAAGGATGTTTGATATCCCCGTGCCGCTGCCGTTGCAAATTTGATCCGCCGCCGTGATGGACTGGATTTGCGGAGTGGTGTTGGTAAGAATCACCAAATTATCTGCGGCAAATTGAGTGCCGCCGCCAGAATAGCCGCCATGCAACGTTCCGCCCGATGCAATAAATTGCACTTCCGTAACATTGCTATAATTCAAGACCAGGTACGTTGGATTCGTCGTATTTAAAATATAATTGTTGTCATAAGCCAAAGCGCCGTTGGTATATCCCTGAACCTCCAGTTGCAGGTTGTCATACCACGCGGCCGTAAAATAGCCGGAAGCAAAATCAAAGGGCGTAGAATTTGTTATGCTGGCAGGGCCACCAAACCAATTTATGCAGACATTGCTCGCCGATACCACACCGTTACTATAGCCACTGGGAAAAGGTAAATTGAGGCCATCCAACTCATAAAAATTGCTCCAGCATAACTCGTTATATCCGTTGGTCACTTGGAGACCACTCTCCGTATCCGGCAAATCGTCAAAGGTCAGCAAATTACTGACACTGACGCTGGTATAGTTGGTGACATACGTATTTGTCGTCTGCACCACCAAGGCCGTTGGCAGCGGATTGACGATGACCGTATTGGTGCTCGTAAGATCGCCCGGCTGGTTCCCCAGGCACGTATCCAGATTGGTCACGCCCGTCACCGTGAAGACGAAGTTCGTGGACAAATTCGCAAACAGGTTCGTCACCTCGTTGGCGGTGACCGGACGCACAATCGTCGCGCCGCTGCCCGCCGGCGCATTGGTTGTTTGGGTAAAATTATCCGACCATGCCACCGTCCACGGTCCGAGACCAGTCAGGTTCGCCGTCAATATCACACTGTTCCAGTCACCATTGCAGTTCGTTTGCGTTGTCACCAGGCTCGCCGTGGGTCGCGGATCAACCGTCACGCTGTTCGTACTGGTCAGATCTCCCGGCTGGTTGCCCAGGCACGTGTCCTGATTGCTCACGCTGGTCACCGTGAAGTTGAAATTCGTCGCCAAATTTGCAAACAGGTTCGTCACCTCATTGGCGGTGACTGTACGGGTGATCGTCGCCGGGCTGTTCACGCCCGCATTGGTCGTCTGCACCACCCCGTCCGACCATAACACCGTCCACGGCGAAATCCCCGTAAGGTTCGCCGTCAACACCACACTGCTCCAGGCACCGTTGCAGATCGTTTGCGATGTCACCAAACTCGCTGTCGGACGCGGATCGACCGTCACGCTGTTCGTGCAAGTCAGGTCGCCCGGCTGGTTGCCCAGGCACGTATCCAGATTGGTCACGCCCGTCACCGTGAAGATGAAATTCGTCGCCAAATTTGCAAATAGGTTCGTCACCTCGTTAGGCGTTACCGGGCGCACCATTATCGCCCCGCTGCCCACGGACGCGTTGGTCGTCTGCACCACGCCGTCCGACCACGCCACCGTCCACGGTCCGAGACCGGTCAGGTTCGCCGTCAGCACCACGCTGTTCCAGGCACCGTTGCAGATCGTTTGCGATGTCACCAGGCTCGCTGTCGGACGCGGATCAACCGTTACGCTGTTCGTACAAGTCAGGTCGCCCGGCTGGTTGCCCAGGCACGTATCTTGATTGCTCACGCCCGTCACCGTGAAGGTCAAATTCGTTGCCAAATTCGCAAACAGGTTCGTGACCTCGTTGGCGGTGACTGTGCGCGTGATCGTCGCCCCGCTGCCCACCGACGCATTGGTCGTTTGGGTAACATTATCCGACCATAGCACCGTCCACGGCCCGAGACCCGTCAGGTTCGCCGTCAGCACCACGCTGTTCCATGCACCGTTGCAGATCGTCTGCGATGTCACCAGGCTCGCTGTGGGGCGAGGATTGACCGTCACACTGTTCGTACAGGTCAGGTCACCCGGCTGGTTCCCCAGGCACGTATCCTGATTGCTCACGCCCGTCACGGTGAAGATGAAATTCGTGGACAAGTTCGCCAACAGATTCGTCACCTCGTCGCCGGTGACTGTGCGCGTGATCGTCGCCGGGCTGCCCACACTTGCGTTGGTCGCCTGCACCACGCCGTCCGACCATAGCACCGTCCACGGTCCGAGACCCGTCAGGTTCGCCGTCAACACCACGCTGTTCCATGCACCGTTGCAGATCGTCTGCGATGTCACAAGGCTCGCCATCGGACGCGGATCGACCGTCACGCTGTTCGTACAAGTCAGGTCGCCCGGCTGGTTGCCCAGGCACGTATCTTGATTGCTCACGCCCGTCACTGTGAAGATGAAATTCGTCGACAAGTTCGCCAGCAGGTTTGTCACTTGGTTGGCCGTGACCGGGCGTATCATAGTCGCACCGCTGCCTATGTTTGCGTTGGTCGTCTGCACCACGCCGTCCGACCACGCCACCGTCCACGGTCCGAGACCGGTCAGGTTCGCCGTCAGCACCACGCTGTTCCAGGCACCGTTGCAGATCGTCTGCGACGTAACCAAACTCGCTGTCGGGCGCGGATCAACCGTCACGCTGTTCGTACAGGTCAAATCGCCCGGCTGGTTCCCCAGGCATGTATCCTGATTACTGACGCCCGTCACTGTGAACGTGAAATTCGTCGCCAAATTCGCCAGCAGGTTTGTCACCTCGTCGCCGGTGACTGTGCGCGTGATCGTCGCCGGGCTGTTCACGCCCGCATTGGTCGTCTGCACCACCCCGTCCGACCATAACACCGTCCACGGCGAAATCCCCGTCAGGTTCGCCGTCAACACTACACTGTTCCATGCACCGTTGCAGATCGTTTGCGATGTCACCAAACTCGCTGTCGGACGCGGATCAACCGTCACGCTGTTCGTACAGGTCAAATCGCCCGGCTGGTTACCCAGGCATGTATCCTGATTGCTCACGCTCGTCACCGTGAAAATGAAATTCGTCGACAAGTTCGCCAGAAGATTCGTCACTTGGTTAGCCGTGACCGGGCGTATCATAGTCGCACCGCTGCCCACGTTTGCGTTGGTCGTCTGGGTGACGCCGTCCGACCATAAAACCGTCCACGGTCCGAGACCCGTCAGATTCGCCGTCAACACCACACTGTTCCATGCACCGTTGCAGATCGTCTGCGATGTCACCAAACTCGCTGTCGGACGCGGATCGACGGTGACGGTGTTCGTGCAGGTCAGATCGCCCGGCAGGTTGCCCAGGCACATATCTGAATTACTGACGCTCGTCACCGTGAAGATGAAATTCGTGGACAAGTTCGCCAATAGATTCGTCACCTCGTTGGCCGTGACCGGGCGTGTAACAGTCGCCCCGCTGCCCACCGGCGCGTTGGTCGTCTGGGTGAAACCGTCCGACCACAACACCGTCCACGGCCCAAGACCCGTCAGGTTCGCCCTCAACACCACACCGTTCCATGCGCCGTTACAGATCGTCTGCGATGTCACCAAGGTTGCCCTTGGGCGGGGATTGACATAAACGAGGTTGGTTCCGGTGATGTCCCCCGGTTGGTTCCCCAGGCAAGTATCCTGATTGCTTATACTGGTGATCGTGAACGTAAAATTGGTTTGCAGGTTGAGCAGAACGTCGTGGACCTCATTGGTCGGGATGTCGCGGGTCAATAACAAGGGTCCGGCACCCGATAGCGAGTTCGTGGTCTGGATGAAACCATCCGACCAGGTCACCGTCCACGGCCCGAGACCGTGCAGTATGGCCTGTGACGTGAATACCTCGCCATCGCAGATCGTGTTCGTCGTGATGAGAACGGCTTGCGGGCGTGGATTGACGCGGATGATGTTCGTGCAGGACAAATCATTTGTCCAGTTTCCGCCATGCCCCGAACCGGCCGGCTCCGCAAAGTTGGTCGGGACATCCGTCGGAAAAAACGCATCGGCCAGGTTGGATATCCAGTAAATGTGGTTGGTCGGCTGATCGGCAAAAACATTCGTCGGGTTGAAGGGATTGCCCGGGCCGGGTATGGTAAAGTTGGTGTAAAGCGGACTGTTCGTGAGCCAAACCCCCTGGTTGGTGGCTATAAAAGTATAGTTGGTGAACCCGTCCGTCCATTTGACGGTCCAGGGTCCGTTTCCGGCCAAATCCATCTGCAACAGGTTGTTGGTTACTCCGTTGCAGATGACATTGCTGGTCACCAAGGTGGCGATGGGACGCATGAAATTCGTCCAGACCACCGTGGTATAGTTGGTGCTGAGAAAACCCGTGCGCAAATCGCGCGCCTGCACGTAAAAATAATTCGTCGTGTTCACATTGGTCCCCGTCCAAATCGGCGGGGTATAAACAAAAGAATTGCTTATCACCTGAGTGTAGCCGCCGCTGACGTTGTTGGTGACATACCAATCCGCCGTAACCAGGTTTGTGCCCACGGAATTGCTGGTGGTGACCACCAGTTGGGTGGTGGATCCAAAGCACGTGGCCAGATTACCCAGGTTCACCGGGTTGGGCGGAGGCAGCGCAGCCAGAATGACGTTGCCGGACGCGCCCACGATTTCGCAGACGCCGTTCATGTCATTGCTGTTGGCATATACGACACCGTACAAATTGCTGGATACACCCACCACCGGCACTCCGTTGCTGGTCCATGGCGCAAGACCGTTTGAACTGGTGAGCACATATCCGCCATCCGCAGCGGCGATGAATCCAAAACCCGTGTAGGCCACGGCGTTGATCGAGTTGGTTATGGGGAAATTGGTTACAAGATAGCTGGTCGTCCACGTTGTACCGCCATTGGTTGACGTCATGATGATGCCTGCCTTGGCGGCGGTGGTCGCATTCGTGGCCCCCACGCAGACAATGGTTTTATTGCCGTCATCCGCGATACCGTAAAAATCCGGTTCGCCAACTTTGGAGAAGGGCGTGATCGCCCACGCGCTGGCGGCATTGGTGGCTGTCCGGACATCGCCGAAAAGACCGCACGCAGCGAAACCATTGGAGCCAAAAGGCGTCACGCCGCGGAATGATTCAATGAACGAGGGGCTGGTGAGCGTGGCGACCGTCCAATTAGTGGTGGGCGGGGTCGCACCGGTATAAGCCAGATCCACATCCGCCGCGCCCGCCGCAACGAATTTTCCGCCGTTAAAGGCGAGCCCGCAGGCTTGCGCGGCATTGTTGAAAATTTTTGCGCTGTTAGAAACCCACCGGGTGCCGTCGACGGTGGAGAACAAAAGATTGTTACCGCCGCTGGCGAGAAATATCGCTCCGCTGGAGGCTACGGTATAAAGATTGGTCCCCGTCCAAGGGGTGTTGGAGATCCCGCCGGCCTGCCAGTTGGTGGAGTTTAAAAACGGCACTCCGGGCGTGAAGTTCGCCGCCACCACGGACAGGTTGTCACCCACGGCCACAAAATTGGAAGTGGTTCCGTAAGCCACCGCGCGCAGCGTGTTGTTATAACCGGGGAAATCATGCTGGGTGACGTTGGTGAATTCCAACGTGGCACCATAGGAAACCATTGTGCCGGACATCAAAACGGCGATCTTGAGCCATTTCATTTTCATATTAAGCCTCCGAATTTAAATTAAAATGAGTAACGAAGCCCCAACTTGCCATAGAGGCCATACACATCTTCGTTTTTGGTGCCGGCACCGGGATAGTCCACCTCGGTAAATTGCCCCTGCACGCCTACGTCGGCAAACAACTTGAATAAACCGCTATGTCCCAGCCGGTACTCCCCCCGCAAGGTTACCCGTCCAATCACGCCATAAAGGGAGTTATTGATGTTCGCCGGAACAAATGTCACCCCGGTGTCGCCCGGCAATGATTCCAGCGTCTTTTGTGTGCGCTCGCCGTAAAACCCTTCCAAGTCGCCCTGCAACCCCAGACGGAACCTGCCTTTGGTATATAAGGAATAACCCAAACCCAGACCAATGTTACCGAGGATATCCGTGGTGTCATCATTTTGGTTGTAACGTCCGAACTCCGGACTGGAAGCATTGTCAGTCAGTGTGGCGGTGACATAACTTATTCCCCCGCGCAGATAGGCCGAAAACCTTTTTCCCCGCAACTGTGGAAAGGCATAACGCAGATATAACTGGTAGTAAGTATCATCCAGCGTGAACGCCGACTGCAATTTTCCCAAGCTTCCGGTATCAATGGTCTGGTTACCGGAAGAAGTACCTTGCGCATACGATAAATCCACATACCAAGCCTGACCATATGAATACGAAGCCGTGGCACCGTAGTATATCGAACTTCTGGGCACGGTAAAGGCCCCGACCGGCGTGGCCGACGATTTGAGCGATTCTTTCAACGAATAACCCAGCGGCAAAGACACCGTCCCATCCCCGAACATAAAGTCGCCGGAAACGGCGACTTCATTTTTGGTTGCTTTCGGCGCCTTCAGAACCGGTGGCGGGACACTCATATTGTCCGCCGCCCCCATCGCCCCGCTTGAATCGGCAGGCGTGGCGGGTGGCGGAGGATTTGAATCGTTCGTCGCCGGCGGCGGGGTGACGGCCTGGTTCTGCGCCAGCAAATTCATGGCGGCAAAAAAAGACAAAGGCAGAATACTAATCTTAAAACTCCTGGCACAAAGGCCAATAAAAGCACCTTCCTTTTTTTTATGACTTGGAATCATACGTTTTGAGTGGCCTAAACATCCTGATAATGTTGATGCTAAGGGTTCCCGAACGGCTGTCAATTATTTTTGCATCCGTGGCATTTAAAAACTCAATTGAGTCCGGCACCAGGCGCATTTTTTAAATGGCATGACTCCACCTGTCGAAATTATCCAGCCATGAAAATGGAGATAAAAATCGACCGGCAAAAAGATAATCTCGCGGCATTCGTCGAGGTTCGGTGGAAGCAATCAACGAGAAAACAATTATGAATTTTGAACGCGGAGATGGAGGGATTATTTTGAAATCTTCAGCGCGCGCGACGGAATCTTTCCGGCGGCAGTTTGGACAACGCCTCGGTGGCGGCGCGCAGGATCTCCTTTTTACCCAAAGCCTGCGCGGCCCGGCCGCGGTGCAGTTGCGCCTCGACAAAATTCGGATCGATCGCCAGTGCGCGCTCGGCGCAGAGCAGTGCGTCGGCATGGCGGTTGATCCGGCCGTTCATGCTCGCGAGGTTTGCCCAGCCGAGCTTGTTGCCGGGGTCGAGCGCCAGACCCTGCGCGAGGCATTTCGCGCCCTCGGCGGGTTGGTCCAGCGAGTTGAACAAAAGCGCGGCAAGGTTGTTCCAGATCTTGAAATCGCGTTCGTCCAGCGCCAGCGCGCGGTAATACGCGGTCTCCGCCTCGACAAACCGCCCGGTCGCCGCCAGCGCGACGCCCTGATAAAAAAACGCCTTCGCATTGTCCGGCATTTCCTCCTGCCATTTTTGCGCGAACGCGAGCACCTCCGCCCATGCGTTTTTATCGCACAACGCGCGGGCCTGCGCGGCGCGGTCGGGTTCGACGGCGGTCGGATGGTTCATGACGCCGTGGATTAAACGCAAAAATCGGCTTTGTGCAATCAATTTTTCGCGCTTTCCGTTCAGTTTTCCCATGTTTTTTGGCAGTTCATGAAAATCGCGAAAGTTGACTTCCGGCCGGTCCAGGCGTTTCCTTTTAGGATGAAGCCATTTGCCATTCTAGCCCTCTGCCTCGCCGTCTTCTCCTCTGGTCAGGCCCAGACCAACACGACCGATTCGGTGGCTCAAAAAACTTTGGAAAAGCACGTCGCTCCGGTTTTAAAGGCGCTGCAACTGGACGACCCCGCCAAGGAAGCCAAGGTTCATGATATCATGGCCGCCCAATTCGCGGCCTTGAAAATCTGGCATGAGGCCAACGATTCGCAGATCAAGCCGCTGTGGAACGATTTCAACCAGGCCCGTTCCGCGAAAAATGTGGCGAACGCCAATGCAGCCTTGGATAAAATTGACGCCGTGTATGCCACGTTCAAGCCGCAACACGAAAAATTCCTGTCGGACCTGGGCACGGTGCTTTCGCCGGCGCAGGTGGAAACGATCAAGGACGCCCTGACCATCGGCAAGGTGAAATTCACCTACGATGTCTATCTCCAGATTTATCCCACGTTGACGGATGCGCAAAAAGCCGTGGTGCTGCAGGACTTGAAGGATGCACGCGAACAGGCGATCGATTGTGAGGCGATGACGGAAAAATCCGCCTTCTTCAAAAAGTATAAGATCAAAATTGAAGATGGCTACCTCACCGCGCAGGGCTACGACCCGAAACAAGCGCGCAAAGATTTCGCCGCCAAACAAAAATCGGCCAAGGCCGGCGACACGGAAAAATGACCCCATCACGGATTTTGCTTTTTGCGGAACACGTGTATATTTTGAACCATGTTGGGCACACCGGAAATCATCCGCGAAACAGGCCAGCTCGCGCGGCTGGAGGAACTCCTCCCGCGCTGGCGTGACGTGCCGCTCTATCGCGGATCCCTCGGCAATTGCCGCCGGCAAAATCTCGACTGTTTCCGCGCGCTGCCGCTTATCGGCAAGGACGCCATGCGCGAAAATTTCCCGCGCAATTTTCTCGGCGACCAGACCAGCCTCGACGACCTGCTTGCCCGAAACCTGATCGAACTGGAACATACTTCCGGGACGACCTCGGAACGCCTGCCGGTGATCTTTGCACGCGGCTGGTGGAACCAGCAGGAGGAACGCGCGCTGCGGCTGAACAGCGTCGTCGCTAAAATCCTCGATGAATTTCCAGATGCCCGCCGCGCTGCCATCGTGCCGCCAAATTGCAACGGCCTGACCTGTCCCACGGGCTGGCTGTCGCGCGAACAACGCATTATCGGCCAAACCCTCTACGTGAACCTCGCGCGAATCCCGTTTTTGATTCCCGAGGCGGAAATGAGGCGCATGGCGGATGAAATTTTGGAATGGTCGCCGGTTTTCCTCGATACGGATCCGGTTCATGCCGTCTGGTTCGCGCTGTTCTGCGAGCGGAACCAGATTAAGCTCCCGTCGTTGAAATTCATTTTGTGCAGCTATGAATTCGTCAGCGCCGTTCACAAAAAGATTCTCGCACGCGTCTTCGGTGTCCCCGTTTTTAATCTCTACGGCTCCACCGAGACCGGCCATCTGCTGATGGAAAACGAGCAGGGTGAAATGAAAGCCAGCCACGAAACCGCTTTTTTGGAGATCGCCAACCAGGATTCCACCGCTATCGGCGACCTGGTGGTGACGACGTTGAGCAATGATTTCATGCCGCTACTGCGCTACCGTATCGGCGACCTCGCGGAAAAAATTTCCCTGCCCTGCTCCACGAATTTCATCGTGCACGGCCGCGTCAAGGATGCGTTGCTGGCCGCCGACGGCTCGCGCGTGACGACCTGGCAGGTTGACCGCTGCTTCGCGGACGCGGATGGCATCGCCCATTACGAACTGCGACAGAGCCAAAACGGAGGCTGCGAACTGCGCTACATCATGGACATCAATCCGCCATCACAAAGCGCCTTGAACGAAGTGATGGCGCGGCTGGAATCACTTCTGCAGACGCGTGAAAAAATTCCCGTCAGCGTGTTGCCCACGCTCGTGCCGGCGGCCTCGGGGAAATTTCGGCTGACGGCTCACGTGACCTGATCCCGCGCAGGGCACGGCGGCTTTTCGTTGGCAAATTCGCTTGACCCTATGCCAGTTTCGGAAAAGCTGTGCGCGTGACGACCCAACTTCAGGCGACACTTGACCAGGCGGTCAGCGCCCTGCGCGCGGAACTCGGTGACAATCTTTTTTCCTGTTGTGTTTATGGCAGCGCGGTGCGTGGCAATGCCATCGAGGGCGTTTCCGACATCAATTTGCTGATCATCGTCAAGGAATCCACCAGCGCAGCCCATGAAGCGATCGGCCGCGCCATCGGCGGACAGGCGTTGATCGACCCATTTATCCTGGGGCAACGCGGATTCGAACGCAGCATCCGCGCTTTTGCGCCGAAATTCGCAAGCATCCATCGCAACTATCGCGTATTGCATGGCGCGGACCCGTTGGCCGGCATGCAGGTGGATACAGCGCTGGAAAAATTCCTCTGCGAGCAAGCCGTGCGCAATCTGCGCCTGCGGCTGGTGCACGCATTCGTCACACGAAAACAGAACCGTGCTTATGACAAATTTGTCGTCCGCAACATCACGGCTTTGTTCGTGCAATTTTCCGAAGTACTGCGTTTGAACGGCGTTTCTATGCCGCAGGCTTTTGATGCACGCGTGCCGCTGTTGGAAAAAGAATTCAAGATGGACGGCCAGGTGTTGCGCGATCTGCTGGCTTTGAAAAAAGATCCAAAGAAATTCACCGAGGCCGACGCAATAAACTGGCATAAAAAACTTTTCCCGGTCGTGGATGCCGCGCTTGTCTGGATCGAAACAAACTGGCCGGCCAAATGAATCCGCATCCGGCCATGCTCGCACAAGTCCAGGTGACCTTGTTCAATTTCCTGCACACAATGCGCGGGCCGGATTTTTTGGTGTTATTCGGCATCTGGTTCATCCTCACGTTTGGAACCGTATGTTTCCTCCGCTGGAAAGGGCAGGATACGCCGGTGACCACGCTCGGCGGCTTGCTGGCATTTGAAGCGCTGGGGGTGGTGAGGTATATGGATGGCTCGGCCCATGGCATGAACAGGTTTGGTTTCCTGATTTTGATGATGGTCATCGGTGGCGTCATTTTTATCCTGCGCGCCGAACATTTTGACAACGACGGCAGCGGCGGGGGTTGGTGGAGGAGCAATTGCGGGGGCAGCGGAAGTTGCGGCGGCGGGGGTGGTTGCGGCGGGGGCGGCGGCTGCGGAGGTTGTGGAGGCAGCTGATGAAAACCGGCGTCGGCTATCGTCGTGAATTGCGCGCATGGATTGAAACCAGGCCACCGGGAGTGGATTGCCTGGAAATCACTGCCGAACATTTCTTTCACAACGGCGAGGAGCATCTATCCGGACTCGCCCAAATATTTCCGTTATTTGTCCATGGGCTCGGCTTGAGCCTTGGCACACCGGGCGTGTTGGATAAAAAGATTCTCGAAAATTTCGCCCGCGTGGTCCGCATCGCAAAACCGGAGTGGATCAGTGACCACATCGCCTTTACCCGCACGGCGGAGGCCGACCTTGGCCATTTGAATCCCGTGCCGCCGACGCGCGCCATGTTGCAAACCATTTCCGACCACGCCCGCGAAGTGGCTGAATATTGCGTCCGGCCGATGCTGCTGGAAAACATCACCTCGCATGTCAATTTGGCCGGTGACTTGAGCGAAACTGATTTTTTGAACGAACTTTGCCGGCGCGCAGGTTGCAAATTGCTGCTCGATGTGACGAATCTTTTCATCAACAGCCGTAACCATGATTTTGACGCGCTTGCGTGGCTGCATGAAATCGAGCCACAAAACATCGTGCAACTTCACATCGTCGGCTACTCGCGCCACGGCCATCACTATACCGACAGCCATGCCGCGCCCATCCAGGACGAATTAATCGAGTTGGCGCGCGAAGTCGTGCGTCATGCGCCCGTGCAAGTTGTAATTCTGGAACGGGACGAAGACCTTCCTGATACGACCGGGATTGAGATCGAAGTCGAAAAACTTCAGCATATTTGTGGGGGAAATTGATTTCATCACCGCATTCGCCCGGCTGCTGCGCGATGGCAAGCTGCGCGACCTGTTTGCAAATAATCCTCTGGCGGCGGCAAATCAGATTCATCTGGCCACATCAGAACTGCCTGCGTGGCGGCAGCTTAATCCAGATGAACTGGAATTTCAAGCGGAGGTTTTGCTGCGCAAGCGGCTCGACCTTGTGAAATTTTTCGCGCCTAAAACCTGTGCACAGGTGGAAGAAAGGCTTTGGCCAACGTTCCGTGAATTCGCCCGTGAAAACTGGCCGCCGGAAAACACCGCAAAATTTTTGGACGCATTCCAGTTTTGCGGCTGGCTGAAACAACGAAAACCTGAAGTCATCGCCGCCGCGGAATGGAACCGCCTCGACTTCGCAGTTTCCAATCACCGGATGAATTTCCATTTCGTCCGGTTGCCGGATGCCCGGTGGAAAATGCGCCATGGCTTGCAAATTTTCCTGCGCCGGCGAGCCGGGCGGTGGCATGAATTTTTTCTTTACCCCGGCTGGTGAATTTACGTCACAAAACTTTTTCAATGTGCTTGTTGCTTTCTACGGTGGAATTTTTATAGTTCGCTCGTTCACGAATGATTTTTGATGAGTAATTTGAACGCAGCTGCGCCGTGGAATACCGAGTCCGCGCGTGCTCTCTACAACATCCACCGCTGGGGCGCGAAGTATTTTGACATCAACGACGCCGGCCATGTCGTCGCCACACCCCTCCAGGAGGCCGGCGCGACGGTGGATCTGACGGATGTCATCGAGGAGGCCAAGGGCCGCGGGCTGAAATTTCCGCTGCTCATCCGCTTCCAGGATATTTTGCGGCACCGCGTCGAGGCCATCAACAAGGCGTTCCAAAGTTCCATCGCGGAATTCAATTATCAGGGAAAATATCGCGGGGTGTTCCCAATCAAGGTGAATCAGCTCCGCGAAGTGGTGGAAGAAATTTTGGACGCGGGCCGGCCTTTCGATTTCGGACTGGAAGTCGGCAGCAAGCCGGAACTCTTCGCCGGCCTCGCGCTGCAAAATAAGATCGGTGATCTGATCATCTGCAACGGCTACAAGGACGCGGAATTCATCAAGATGGCGATGCTTGGCATCAAACTGGGCAAGCGTGTCATCATGGTTGTTGAGAAGCTGGAGGAACTTCGCCAGATAATTAATATTTCCAAACAACTCGGGGTAGAGCCGCTCATCGGCATCCGCGCGCGGTTGTTAAGCAAAGGCGCGGGGAAATGGGCGGAAAGCGGCGGCGAAAACGCGAAGTTCGGCCTGAGCACGGTCGAACTGCTGGCCGCCACGGAAATGTTGAAGGCGGAAAATCTTGGTCACTGCCTGAAGCTGCTGCATTTTCACATCGGCTCGCAAGTCCCGGATATTTTGACGGTCAAAAAAGCCGTCCAGGAAGCCGCGCGATTTTACGCGAAGCTGCACAAGATGGGTTTCGCCATCGAATTCATGGATGTCGGCGGCGGCCTGGGCGTGGATTACGACGGCAGCCGTTCCAATTTCGACAGCTCCACGAATTACACCCTTCAGGAATATACGAACGACATCGTCTATTACATCGCCGATGTATGCAACGCCGAGAAGGTGCCGCACCCGACCATCGTCAGCGAGAGCGGACGCGCCATCGTGGCGCATCACAGCGTTTTGATCGTGGAAGTGTTCGGCTCGATCGAGAAAATCCGCCCGTTCACCACGACGATCTGCGGCGAAAACGAGCATGCGCTCGTCAAGGAACTTTGCGACATCAAAAAGAACCTCGCGAAGGCAAACAAGCTCGAGGCCTATCACGATGCGCTCGAACGCCGCGAGGACGCGCAGCACATGTTCACGCTCGGCGTGCTGGACCTGCCGGACAAGGCCAAGATCGAAAATCTATATTGGGAGATCAGCCGCGACGTGGTCGCCAGTTTCAAGGGACAACAATACGTTCCCGAGGAGATCCAAAAACTTGAGGATTCACTCTGCGACCAGTACCTCTGCAATTTTTCCGTGTTCCAATCGCTGCTCGATCACTGGGCGCTCGGCCAGCTTTTTCCGATCATGCCAATCCAGCGGCTGAACGAAAGGCCCACGCGTGAATGCACGCTGGTGGACATCACCTGTGATTCCGACGGCGCAATCAACAAGTTCATCGACCTGCGTGACGTGCGTGACACATTGCCGCTGCATCCGCTCATCCCGAACGGCGATGGCAAGCCCGAGCCATATTACCTCGGGTTCTTCCTGATGGGTGCGTACCAGGATATCATGGGCGACCTGCACAACCTTTTCGGCCGCGTAAACGAGGTACACGTCTTTCTCGAACCCGATGAGCCGACCGGGTACTACATTGAGGAAATCATCGAAGGCAACACCGTCATCCATTCGCTCACCGCCGTGCAATACGACGAGAACGAACTCAAACGCCAGATGAAGGCCCAGATGGACGAAGCCATCAAATCGGACCGCATGAAACCGAGCGAAGCCATGCGCCTGCTCGACGATTACGAACGCGGATTGAGGGCTTATACCTACCTTTCGTTCTAAATGAACGATTCAGCGTTTTGAATACCCGGTAGAATCAACGCGTTGGACTTGTTTCATGGCGGAGATTTGCCGGTTGGTTCGCCGGCTATGTTCAAAACCGGCTGACATCGCCGGAGCGCCGGTTTCCTAACCGGCTTTGCGCGCACAATATAAGCAAATGACAATTTCTTCAAAACCACACCGAAAGCCGGCTTGGAAGCCGGCGCTCCAGCCCGACGGCACATCAATCAGAAAATTCTCGCTCAACACGGCGGAACGCGCGGCATTGGATGAAGCATGTGCGGAATTAGAACGTGACCCGGGTCCCGGTGAACCGTGGCGGAAGGTCATCAACCAAATCCGTACTGCCCACCGGTAAATTTTGTACGGCGTATAAAATCACCCGCACAAAATTACCGTCCACCGCTGAATTTGTTTTTCTGACGCGCATTTTTCGTTCATCATTCGCCGAATGCCTGACGCATCTTCCAATCCTGAATTGCTCCGTTCGCTGGGCCGGCTCGCGCGCGGATTGTCCGCGTTGTTTTGGGGGCTGCCCGCGTGGATTATCGTCAGCGTTGAGACGACGAAGGTGGACATGCTGAAACTGCCGGGCATCGTGCCCGCGCTCGCGCTCAATGCGTTGCTGCTCTTCGGCCTCTGGCAGATGACGGACTTCCAAAAACAGGAGCGGCCGTGGCGCGCCGCGCTCGACGGCGCGAAAATTCCTGCGCTCGTGAACCTCGGCCTCGCGCCGTTCCTTTATTTTTTCAGCCGGGTACCGGACTTGTTCTATTTTCAGGCGGCGGTCTTTTTGCTCGTGTTGTCGGCGCTGGTCTTTTTGTTCAACCTGAACGTGGTCCTGAGGCAGCTCGGCGCGATGTTGCCGGACGAAACCCTGCGCCACGAAACGCGCCAGTTCACGGCCATCAACCGCTGGCTGCTCGTCGCCTGGGTGGCCGCCGCCGCCGCCGCCCAGATGCTGCCGGACATGTTGCAGGCGCACTTCAAAGTGGGTCCGCAATTGATCTTCTGGTTCACCCACCTGCAGACGACGGTCCTGCTTTTCCTCGGTCTGGCGCCGGTGGCGGTCACGATGGCGCTGCTGTGGAAGGCGAAAGAAGTCATCCTCGGCGCGGTCTTTGGCGCGCGAGATTGACAAAGTTTCTTCAACCGCCAAAATTACGGCGGCTCGGGGACTCAAGGCTTGTGGAAAAGCCGGCCGGGGCAACTTTCAAATTATGAAGACAAAACAATTCATTCTACTGGCGGTCGTGCTGTTCGCGTCCGCCTTTTTCGTCTCCGCGCAAATCGATACGAACGGACTCACTGCCGAACAGATGGCGCGGGTGCAAAAAATTTATGCCCTGGTCAACAATTTGAAGTACCAGTCCGGCGAAATCGACCTGCGCGACGGGCTGGCGAAATTATCGTTGCCGCCGGAGTTCAGTTACCTCGGGCCGGACGATGCCGAAACCGTGCTCAGCAAGATCTGGGGCAACCCGCCGTCGGACACCAAGCCGCTCGGCATGCTGATGCCCACCGGGATGACGCCGCTGAGCACCAACGCCTGGGCGGTGACGATCGATTACAGCGAGGACGGTTATGTGAAGGATGATGAAGCCGCAAAAATCAATTACGACGACCTGCTGAAAAAAATGCAGGCCGGCGTGGTCGAGGAAAACAAGGAGCGGACCAAACAGGGCTATCCCGCCATCACGTTGATCGGCTGGGCCGCGCCACCACATTACGATGCCGCCACTCACAAGCTGTACTGGGCCAAACACCTCAAAGTGGACGGCGCGGACGAGGATACATTGAATTACAGCATCCGCATCCTCGGCCGCCATGGCGTGCTGGAATTGAACGCCATCGCCGCCATTGACCAATTTGACACGATCGACAAACAGACGCCGCAAATCCTGGGCATGGTGGATTTCAAGGAAGGCAGCCGCTACGCCGACTTCGATCCCAAGACGGACAAGGTGGCAAAATATGGCATTGCCACGCTTGTCGCAGGCGGCATATTGGCGGGTGCGGCCAAACTTGGCCTGCTGAAAGGCCTCTGGGTCGGCATCCTGGCGGGCTGGAAATTCATCGTCGTCGCGATCGCAGCGGCGGGGGCTTTTATCAAAAAACTGTTCAAACGCGGTAATTCGTCATCCTGACCCGGGCGGATTTCACAAATTGGTTGCTGCGGGGAAACTTTTTTTCCGCTTCACTGTTTCATCATTCGTAACTGAAACATGAGCACCAATTTTGACGCCGCGCGCGCCACCTACCAAAAGATTTCCGCCAATATCGCGCGCGTCATGCGCGGTCAGGACGAGGCCACCAAGCATCTGCTCGCCGCGCTGGCCGCCGGCGGGCATGTCTTGCTGGAGGATTTTCCGGGGACGGGCAAAACGACCCTGGCCAAGGCGCTCGCCAAATCCATTGATGCCAGGTTCAAGCGGCTGCAATTCACCCCGGATCTGTTGCCGTCAGATATTCTGGGCGTCTCCGTCTTCAACCAGCGCGACCAGCTGTTCCATTTTCACGAAGGACCGGTGTTCACGAACATTCTGCTCGCCGATGAAATCAACCGTGCGTCGCCGCGCACGCAGTCCGCGCTGCTCGAGTCGATGGCGGAAAACCAGGTCAGCGTCGAGGGCGTGCGGCGAAATTTGTCCGATCTTTTTTTCGTCATCGCCACGGAAAATCCGGTTGAGTTTCGCGGAACCTACCCGTTGCCCGAGGCGCAGATGGACCGGTTTGCGATGCAATTCAAGCTGGGCTACGTCTCGCCGGAAGAGGAAGTCGCCATCCTCATCGCGCAGGAACACAATCATCCGATCGACGAATTGCAACCGGCCGCCTCGCTCATCGAAGTCATCGCGATGAAACGTGCCGCGGAAGATGTCCGCATGAGCGATGAATTGAAACGCTACATCGTTGACCTCGTCGCCGCCACGCGCACCGCCGCGGGCGTCCAGCTCGGGGCCAGCCCGCGCGCATCCATCACGCTAATGAAGACCTCGCAGGCCATGGCGATGTTCGACGATTGCGATTTCGTCACGCCGGAACAGATCCAGAGGCTGGCCGTGCCGGTCATCGCGCACCGGCTGGTGCTCGAACCGCAGGCGCGGTTCTCCGGCATCACACCGCGCGGCGTGGTCGAGGACGTATTGAAGAAATTAAAAGTACCGGCCTAAAAGTGATATGTGACACGTGACGAGCAGAAGACTCGCTGTAGGTTTACTTTGTCACCTGTCACTCATCACTTGTCACTCAAAAGTGAAGTTTTTATATAGACGAATCTACTGGAGCTACCGCAAGTCCAGCGGTCTGTGGTATTGGGCGCGTCGGCGGCTCACCCCGGCAGGCTGGGCGGTCGGCATCGCGCTCGTCGTCACCGCCGCGATCGGCACGGACATCGAAAACAAGGTCACCTATGAACTGTTCGCGCTGTTGCTGTCGCTGGCGGTGTTCGCGATGAACAGCGGTTTTTCCTTCCGGGCCAGATTTTCCGCGACCCGCATCTTGCCGCGCGTCGGCACGGCGGGCCGGCCATTGTACTACAAGATCACCGTCAAAAATCTCACCCTGAAAAGCCAGACCGGCTTGATGGTGCTCGAGGACCTCGCCGACCCGCGCCCGACTTTTGCGGAGTGGCTCGCCTTTCACAACGCGGAAGACCGCCGCTACCCCGCGTTCCGGGTTTCAGAACGCAAAACGCGAAATCCCTTTCACATCGCGAATGTGAAATCCGCCGGGCTGCCGCCGCTGCCGGCACGGGGCGAGGCGGAAGCGGATGGTGAAGTTTTCCCGCTGCGGCGGGGCATCTTGAAATTTGAGAGCATCACTGTGGCGCGCCCCGATCCTTTTGGTTTGTTCCGCGCCTTCATCCGGGTTCCCGCGCCGCAGACCATGCTCATTTTACCGCGCCGTTATCCGCTGCCGGAAATCGCGCTGCCGGGCGCGTTGCGCTACCAGGAGGGCGGCGTGGCGCTCGCCGCGCATGTCGGCGCCAGCGAGGAATTTGTCGCCTTGCGCGACTACCGTCACGGCGACCCGCTCCGGCACATCCACTGGCGCAGCTGGGCCAAGACCGGCAAACCCATCGTGAAGGAGTTTGAGGACGAATTTTTCGTCCGTCACGCACTGGTGCTCGATACGTTTGATGAGGAACCGAACAGCGACGTCCTGGAGGAAGCCGTGTCGGTGGCGGCCTCGTTCGCATGCACAATCCTCACACAAGAGTCGCTGCTCGACCTGTTGTTCGTGGGCAACCAATCCTACTGTTTCACCGCCGGTCGCGGCCTTGCGCACGCCGACCAGATGCTGGAAATCCTGGCGTCGGTGAAAAATTGCGCGGACAAGCCGTTCAGTGTCCTGGAGAGCCTGGTGATGAACCACGTCACCGTGGTGAGCGGCTGTATCTGTGTTTTTCAAAAATGGGACGGCCCGCGAAAGAAGTTTGTCGAAAAACTGAAAGCCCTCGGCCTGCCATTGCTGGTTTTGATCGTCGTGCCGCCCGGGGGCGGTTTTTCAGGCGCCGGCGGTGATTTTACGGATGCCGAGGGTTCTATCCACGTCCTGGAGATAGGTAAAATTGAAGAGGCGCTGGCCCGGCTGAAATGAAAACACCGCCCCTGCTCCTGTTCGCCGCCCTGCTCTTTTGGGGCTGGTTGTCGGATTTTCTCTGGGCCGGCCTGGCGCTCGGCGTGATCCTGGAACTGCCGCGCCTGGTGAAATTCCGCTGGGAGCTGGACGATGCCGACTTCAACCGCATATTCAGTTTCTGCATCGTCCTGAACGGCGTGCTCCTCGGCTACGTTTTAACCCATACCACGACTGTCGCCCTGGAAAATCCGTCGCACGGCAACACGTTGCTTGCCACCACAAACGCCGACGCCCAGGCGGCGGCACGCTTCCCATGCTGGCTGCCGATGACCTTTTTTCCGTTCATGGCCGTGCAAGTTTTCAATATCCGCCAATCCGTGCCGCTCACGGCGATTTCTTTCGTGTTGCGCTGGCGGCGGCGGATGGGCGACCGCGCCTTTGCCGGTCGCTATGTCGATTTCTCATTTCCATATTTCATCATCTGTGTTTTTGCCGCGAGCACCAACCCGCCCGGCGGTTCACGGGATTATTATTTTGTGGGGCTTTATGTGCTGGCCGTATGGGCGCTGTGGAGCATCCGGCCGCAGCGGTACCGGTTCGGTACCTGGGTGGCGGCACTGGCAGCCATGGCTTTGTTCGGCGTGGTCGGAATTTACGGGCTTCATAGCGCCCAGGCGGGCATCCAAAGTTTCAACGCCTCCTTGATACAGAGATTCCTGGTCAATCACACTGATCCGTTGCAGACGACGACGAGCATGGGCCGCATCGGGCGCCTGAAATTGTCGGCGAAGATCGTCATCCGCCTCGAACCGCACGAGCTCGGCCGCTACCCGTCTTATTTGCGCGAAGCCAGCTACCGCAACTATCTCGCACCCAAGCAGGAATGGCTGAACGTGGGCGCAATCCATGAATTCGTGCCGATTTCGCCCAATACGAATGGCTCGACGTGGACGCTGTTGCCCGGCAAAAAAAATTCCGACATTGTAAACATCGCCTGCTATCTCGACAGCCGCACGCCCGAAGGCGATCCGGCGGGGCTGCTGCCGCTGCCGCCCGGCAGCGGTATGCTCGAAAACCTGCCGGTCTTCGCATTGAAAGTGAACCATACCGGATCGGCGTTCGCCTCGGGCCCGGGTCTCGTGATTTTTGATGCGCACTACGGCCCCGGTACATCGATTGACGCGCCCCCGGACCTGGATGCCACCAACCGCTACGATCTGACCGTGCCGACGAATGAATTTGCCGCCGTGCAAAGCGCCATCGCGGAGATGAATCTGCCCGCCGGTTCGAGCGAGGAGGAGAAAATGCGCGCGGTGGAAAAATTCTTCCTCGACAAGTTCACCTACAGCACCTGGCAGGGCCCGGACAAGCGCATGGACACGAATGGCACGCCGCTCACAAAATTTTTGATGACCAGCCGCAGCGGGCATTGTGAATATTTTGCGAGCGCCACCGTGTTGCTGCTGCGCGGGCTGGATATTCCCGCACGTTATGCGGTCGGCTACTACGTCCACGAACCACACGGCCCGGGCTATGTGGTCCGCGAACGCGATGCACACGCGTGGTGCCTGGTCTGGCGGGAGAACAAAAAGTGCTGGGAGGATTTCGATACCACGCCATCCTCGTGGGTGGGGATCGAAAGCGCACGCACGCACTGGGACGACTGGCTGGCGGACATGACCTCCTGGGTGCATTTTCAATTCGCGAAATTCCGCTGGCGACAGGCCAATTTCCAGCAATACATCTTCTGGTCGCTGGTCCCCGTGCTGCTGGTGCTGCTGTGGCACATCATCTTCCGCCGCCGCGGAAAACTGCGGGCGCAGACCGCAAAAAACCAGGGCGCCGCGGCCGTCGTCCGGCCCGGGCTCGATTCGGAATTTTTTCAACTGGAGAAACAACTGGCGGCCCGCGGCGTGCCGCGGCAGGCGGGCGAAAATTTTTCCGACTGGCTCGAACGCGCGCTGTCCGAAAGATCGCTTCGGGACCTGCGCGCACCGTTGCACGGATTATTGCGGTTGCATTATCGATATCGTTTCGACCCGGACGGCCTGAACGCGGAACAACGCGAGGAATTGCGGAGGAAATCGGCCGACACGCTGCAAAAAATCACCTCCTCACCCCCTTCCTCCCGTTCCTAGTTCGGGGATGTCCCGTTTTACATAACTTGATTATTTCCGGATTTCGGCGATGATTTAGATGGTTGCTTTTGGGGGCGCACTGGTTTCGACCATGTGAACACGCCAGAGGCGGCATGCCGAGGATGATGCGTTGGCCTCGTAAAAAATCGTATCAAAACCAAAAAGCTAACGAAGAACTAGCCCTCGCGGCCTAAGGCCACGACGTCTGCCACTGGACACCTGCTACGGTGGACGGACGAAACAGCAGGCATGGTTGATGGCGGAGACCGCGCGACATCAGCCGAGATCTTATCATGCGGACTAGGCAGTGCGACTCGAGCTCAAGCGCCATCGCATAGCAGAAAAAATTACTTGGGATAAGCATGTAGTCGCGGCTGGTTGGTTGACTTGGGACGCGGGTTCAATTCCCGCCGCCTCCACCACCCTTCGCCCGGAACCGCTTGGAGCGGTTTTGAGCGAAGGATGGTGCCCTCCGTAGCTCCGCTTTTGGGAGCGCAGGAGGGCCGGTTGCACATGGGTTCCGAGCTACTTCCCGTCTTATTCCGGCGCTAGCACCCTCACACTCCCATTGGAAGAGACGAGGACATTGAGGCCGGCGTAGATCTTTTCGGTGGTGATGACATCCTCCGGGCTGTATTTCAGGTCATCCATCTGCTCCGACAACGCCGCCGGGTTCCGCCACTTCCGTTCCAACACCAGCCGCGCCGCCACATCCTCCCGCAACCGCTGGCCCACCACGCTGTAATCGCCTTGCAACTGCACCAGCGCCGCGTTGGTCTGCTCCAAACTCGCCTTGGTGGCTTGTTGCAGTTGGCTTGCCGCAATGAGTTGATTGGTCGAATCCACCAGATTGCGGTTCAACGCATCGTTCTGCGCCCCCAGATCCGTCAGTTGCGAGTTCAATTTGGTGACCTGCTGCTTCTGTTCACCGATGGTTGATTGTGCCCCGGCCAATTGATTGGACACATCCGTCACCGCCGCACTGGCAGCGACCAGGTTGTTGGACAGCGTGTAGAGTTCCGTGTCCCGCACCGTCACCTGCGCGTTGACGATGTCCAGCTGGTTGGAACTGTCCGACAAACTGGTGTTCAAGCTGGTGATCTGCGTGTT
The DNA here is from genome assembly GCA_035485115.1 of Candidatus Sulfotelmatobacter sp. Taxonomy (GTDB): domain Bacteria; phylum Verrucomicrobiota; class Verrucomicrobiia; order Limisphaerales; family UBA11358; genus UBA11358. The sequence continues at coordinate 54,505 of DATHOG010000161.1, forward strand.
GTCGCCGGACTTGGTCAGATACAGCATCACGCCCAGCACGATGGCGATGAGTCCAAGAAAGATGGCTAACAGGTTTTTCATAAAAATATGGCGGTTTAAGAAAAATTGTAATCGGTCGTTTTCATCAAATTTTCTCCCTCACCCCGGCCCTCTCCCGCTGGGAGAGGGTGAAACGCTCCCGGCGTCATGCGTAAACCTGCGGCTGGATTGGAGTCCACCGCACTCAAAGAAGGAAAAAGCCAACGTGGCTGTTCCCTCTCCCGGCGGGAGAGGGTCAGGGTGAGGGCGAGCGCGTGGCCCACCACCATTGCTCTATCAGTCATTCTAAAATGCTCTAGGTTCATTCCGTCGCCATGCCCATCTTTTCGATGTCCAGTTGTCTTAGGGTATCCAATACCCCCACCATCACCTGGTACTCCGTGTTGTCCCCGCCCTTCACCACCACCCCCAGGTCGGGATTGACCGTCTTCAGGGCGGTCAGCTTCTGTTTCAACTCGGCCTGGGTCACCGGTTGCTGGTCCAGAGTGATCTGTCCCGTGTCGCTGACTTCAATCCGGGTCGGTTCCACCTTCGGCTTCTCCTTCGGCGGGGTGCCGCTCGGCAGGTTGATCTCCAGGTTGTTCATCATCTGCGGCGTGGTGATGATGAAGATGACCAGCAGCACGAAGACAAGATCGAGCAACGGCGTGATGTTCAGCTCCGTCATCGTGCCGTGGCCGCGCTTGGTGGTCTTCTTCAGGCTCATTGCAACACCGGCTCCGTTTCCTCCTGCACGTCAAACCGGATGGTGACATGATCAGGAAAGTTCGTCGGCGGTTTCCGGTCGATCTGGTTGATGTCCTTGAACACGTCCTTCACGCTGGCATCCCACTGCGCATTGCCGCTGCCTTTCTCCCAGTTCACGTTGGAAAGGTTGCCGTTGGGGTCCACGCTCACCCCGACCTCGGCCACGTAACGGTCGTCGTCCATGTTCTCCGGCCGGTTCCATTTGGTGCGCAGCACATACTCGATGTAGCCCTTATACAGTTGTACCGGGTCGTTCTCCGAGACCACCGTCTTGCCGCCCGCAAAGTCAAAGCTCGGCACATCCACCGCCGCCGGGGCCACTACTGGAGGAGCGATGGTGGGTGCAACCTTCGGGGCTTCCACCTTGGCCGCCTCCACTTTGGGGGTTTCCACCTTCGGCGGCTCCACTTTGGGTTCCTCCTTCGGCTTGGGCGGTTCGGGCTTCTTCTCCTCGACCTTGGTCACGAGGATGGACTTCATCTTCTTGCCCAGATACCCCTCATGCGCCGCAAAATACAGCAACGCCAGGAGCAATACGGCGTGAAAGACAAAGCTGATCGTCAGGTTCACCTTCGACGAGTTGGCCGGCTTCTTCGGCTTGGATTGCGGGATCATTTGTCCACCTCCGTGGCCAGTTCTAATTTAGGGACATTCGCCTGCTGGCAGAGGTCCAGCACGCTGCGGATGCCCTTGTATTTCGTCTTGCCGTCGCCGCGCACGATCACGTGCAGGTCAGGGTCATCCATGCGCTTGTTGATCAGGGTCTGGAGCAGGTCCGCCATCTGGATCTGGTCCCGGTTCCAGAACAGCTTCCCATCCGCCTGCAATGAGATGTAGTTGGCCTTGGGCGGCTGGTCCTTGGGATTCTTGCTGGCCACCGGCAGCTTCAGATCCTTGTTCTCCACCGGCGGCATGGTGGTGATGATGAAGATCACCAGCAACACGAAGGCAAGGTCCAGCAACGGAGTGATGTTCAGCTCCGTCAAGGTCTCATGCGCGCTGTGGGAACACTTCTTCATGTCAGATTGCGGGCGTGTTTTCGCCCATTTCATCTTTCTTTAAAGCCCAAACCAGCCGGTCTCCGATATCGCGATTATCGACGTATGTATGTTCGATTTGGTTGGCGTAGCGGGAGGCGAAGCCGTCCAGTTCCTGCGTGATATGCCGGATGGTCGTCACCATGAAGTTGTAGGCGAACATCGCGGGAATGGCCACCAGCAGGCCGACCACCGTCGTCAGCAATGCCGCCGCCACGCCCGGCGCCATCGTCGTCAAACTCGCCTGTTGCGCCACAGCGATACTGGCAAATGTGCTCATCACCCCCCAGACCGTGCCCAGCAACCCGATGAACGGGCCGCCCGCCACCGCCGTGGACAGCACGATCATCCCCTTCTCCAAACTCATCGCCTGCTCCGCCGCCGCTTCTTCCAACACGACCTTCACCGCCTCGTAGGATGCCTGGCTGATGCGCCGCTCGCCTTTCACGGTCACAGGGTTGTGCTCGTATTGATACGCCAGTTCTTCCGCGCCGCGTGCGTAAAGCTGGTAAGCAGGTGAACCTTCAAATGATAGCTTCTTTTTGTGGATGTCGAGGGGATCGCGGGTTTCAGCATAGGCGGCGAGGAACTTCTTCGAGGTCGCGCGCGCGATCCAGAGCTGACGGAACTTGGTGATGATGATGGTCCAGCTGAACAGCGACAGGATCATCAGCACGATGGCCGTCACCAGGCCCTCGGTCGTCACTTTTTCCAGGGCGAACGCCGCCGCGTTCACGGCCAGCATCGGTTGTATCAGGGTCGTCATAATGGGTCAGGTTTCGTTTTGAAATATTAGTTTTTTACCGGCAGCAGCACCGTCACCCGGCTGACCTTCTGCGCCAGCGCGATCTGCTTTTTCTTCTTGTTCAACTCGTCGTCAGAGGTGTCGTCGGTTTTTGAAGCAGCGGTGGTGGCATTATCCGCGACTTGTGCATTTTCTGTCGCGACGTTCGATGCCGGGATTCCAAGACTGGCGCCGGTCGTATCCCCGGAAGTTGCGACCGAACCGCCGCGCACGGAGGCGTCAATCGAATCGCCACTGACACTCACATCACCACCGCCGACGATCGTGCCGCTGACCGTGCCGGAGGCGTTGATGTCAACATTGCCGCCGCTGACGGCGGTGACATTGACGTTTTGCGCGGAATCAATGTTCACGCTCTGGCTACCGACGACGACGCCGGTGATATCGCCGCCGGCCTTCAACGCGACGTTGTAGCCGATGATGCCGGAGCCGGTGGCGTTGATGTCCTTGCCGGCGGTGACATCAATGAAATTATTTACCGTGTTCGCGTTGCCGAACGCGATTTGCAGCACCCCGCCCTGGCTGGAATTCACGCTGCCATTGGGTGTGTTGATGGTGATGTTGCCGAGGGGCGCGTCCGAATAGGGAACGGTCGTCGCCAGGATACCGCTCAACGGCACGTCCGCCGGCAGCGCAATGAGTTCGCCCAGCGTATTCAACTCCAACGATTGAAAAATCACATAGCCCTGACCGCCCGCACCCGCGTTCACATCGCCGGTTTGCGAAGTGATGTTGACGTTGCCGCCGTTGTAAGCCGCGATACGCGAGCCGTCCACATTCACGTCGCTGAAGGCGTTGATCGTGACGTTGCCGCCGCTCGTGGTAAAAATTCCCTTGGGCGCATTCGGGTCGCCGAGCGCGGTCGCCTCGCCGCCCACGTCGAGCTTGCCGCCGATATTCAAGTTAATGTTGCCAAGCAATCCACCGTTCGCGATGGTGGTCACGGCCATGTCGAGGTCGCCCGAGGTTGTCACTTTCAGGTCCGCGCCGTAAGGCGAAATCGCCGTGAGCGCACTGTCCGGCGCATTGGGAAAATCCGCCGTGATGCCGCTGGAAACGCCGAGGTCGATGCTGCGGGCGTTGACGTTGAATTTTCCCGAACCGGCCAGCGCGAGGCTGTTGGCGTTTTGCGTTTCAGAGTACAACGCGAGCACGGCGGCGCGCTGCGTGGCGTCCAGCGCGAGCGACGGGTCTTCGGGATTCAACAAATCATTCAACGCCGCCTGGTTCATGAGGCCGTTGAGCGAAAGCCGGCCGCCGGCCGCGTCGTAGCTCAAAACGCCCGTACCGAGATCGCCGAGCAACGTTGCCGATGTAAAAACGCCGGCGGGCAGCGGTTCGGTCAACGCGACGGCCGCCGCGTGCACGCCGTCGCCATACAAAATATCGCCGCCGACGTTGATACAGGTGGTCTGCAACGGCGAAAGATTTTGCCCGGTGAAACCGAAATTATAGGTGCTGCCGCCGACCGTCACATTCGCATACGTGGGGACAAACAAATTGAAATTGTAAATATTGCCGGCGACATTCACCGTGACCGGGTTCCCATCGCCCAAATGCAACGGCGTGCCCGCGGAGCTGGAGAAATCCGAGTAATCCGTCAGTACGCTGTCGGACATCAGCAGCGAAGGGCTGCTGTCGCCGATCATGGTCAAATCGCCGCCATCGGAGATTTTCAGGGAGCCGAGGCTGAACGGAGCGGAGCCGTTGCCGGAATTTTGGCTGCCACTGCTCAAGACGATGGAATTGTAGATGGTGATGCCGCCGCTGCCGGCGGTGAGGTTCAACGTCGGCGCATAAACCGCCGTACTATTTTCATCCGGACCGTTGCCGGAAAGCGCCAGGTTCGGACTGCCGAGGGTGATGCCGTTGCCCGCCCACAAGCTCACCGCGGCATTTGGCGCGTAATCAAAAATTCCCGAAACGGTCTGCGCGTCCGGTTGCATGGCACCGTTCGGATTACGGACCTCGAGCACATTGATGTTGTTCGCCGCCCAGAGATTCCACGCGGCACCGGACGAGCCGCCGATCAAACCGAGCGTCACCGGCACGAGGGACGCGCCGATGCTGCCGGCGGAGTTGTAAATTGACGGTGTGCTATTGTTAACGGTCACACCGGCGAGAATGGTGCCGGTGCCGTTCGCGACGTTGTAGACGCCGGATACCTGGTTGCCCGCTTCCAGCGTGACGTTGCCCGCCGCGCTGCCGAAGGCGCCGGACACGCCGTAAATCGTCGGGCTGGTGGTGATGGGATCGATGCTGTCGCCGGCAATCAGCGTCACATCCCCGCCGCCGTAAGTGCCAAAGCCGCCGTAGCTCTTTGAAACACTGTAAGTGTCGTTGTTGTTGTTGAACGTGTAGCCGGTATTGCCGCCACCAACCTGCGTCGTGCCGGTGGTGAGGTCGCCCGCGAGCGCTTCCGCAAACAAACTGCCGCCACCGGTGGTCACGACGTAGCCCTTGCCGGTGTTGATGTTATCACCGGCCTCCAGCGAAATCGAACCCTGCGCAGTCTGGATCGCGCCGTTCAGGTTTAAACCGCTGCCCCCGTTCAGGTAAATATTCCCCACGCCGGATTGAACCATCGGCGCATTCGCCGAAAATCCGGTCACGCCCGCAAACAACGAAACGCTCCAGTCGTTGGCATCAATAATTTTTGAGCCGCTGCCAAAAGTGATGTTGCCGCCCGCTTCCAGGATCAACTGGCCGGTGGTGATGCTGATGCCGCCCGCCGTGGTGACGGTTGAACTCAAGTTCCAGGTCGTGTTCGCATCAAGCGAGATGTTGCCCGTGGCTTCGAGCAGGATTTGGGAAAAGTTTTTGTTCTTGAACGCCGTGTTAACGTTCAAGTCCAACGTGCCGCTGCCGGAATTGGCGTCGACCGTGCCTCCGGCCGGCACCGTGCCGGTGTAACCTGACGACGTGCCGAGCACAATGTTCGCGGGATCGAGCAAAAAATTGCCGCCGGTAAAACCGGACTGCGCGCCCGCATCCATCGCAGAATCCAGCGACTCGATATTCGGCGCGCTGACTTCGATGTTGCCGCCATTGCCGCCGTTCGCGCCGCCGGTGGTGGCGATCGTGCTGCCGTCTGCATCGCTGTAAGTGCCGCCCGATTTCAAGACCACATTGCCGCCGGCGCTGCCGGGCGTGGAAGCGTCACCGGTTGCGAGTATTTGCGAGTTCGCGCCGAGGTTCAACGAATCGGAGGCGACGAGTTCGATTTCGCCATTTTGATTCTGCACCGAGTCCGCCTGCAAAACACCATTTTGGTTCACCACCTGCGCATTCAACGCAATCGTACCGGCGTCCGCCGTGATGCGGCCAAAATTATCCACCGAGCCTTGCGGCAGTGTGACCGCCGCGCTCAAACCCCGTCCGTCCGGCGTTTCGCTCACCAACATGCTCTGGCCGGCGGCGAGTTCGATATTTCCAGCGGGCGCGGAGAGCGAGCCCTGGTTTTGGATGTTTTCGGCGATGAGGAAAAGCGACCGGCCCGCGCCGACCTGGATCTGCCCATAATTCACAATGCTCGCGAGCGGCGGCATGCCCGTGAACTGCCAGCCGGCGGCGGTGCCGAAATCCGGCGGCAACGCGGCGGTGGTCGCAATGAAGCTGCCGCCGACCTTGACGACCGAACCGTTGCCAAAATAGAACCCGTTCGCGTTTGCAAGAATCACCGTGCCGTTCGCGTTCAGGTTGCCGAGGATCTGCGAAGGATTCGCGCCGCCGACCTGATTGAACACGATGGAATTTGCGGACGGCTGTAAAAAGGTCGTCGTTTGTCCCGCGCCGATGTTGAAACTTTGCCAGTTCAAGATCGTGAGCTGGCTGACGGTGACGTTGAGCTGCGAACCAACCTGTTGCGCGGTCGCGCTGCCGAGGCCGACGGACAGGCCGGACGGATTGGCAAACATTTTTTCCGCGCGCGCGAGCAAAATGATCATCACGGCGAACCAGAACCTTTTTTGTTTTTTGGAAAATGTTTTCATGGTTCAAAATTGTGCGCCGACGGAAAAATAGGCCTGGGCGGTTCCGGCCCTGGTGTCTTGCGTACCGAGCAGCGCCCAGGCCAGGGTGAAACGCGCGTCAAAATGGTCGCCACACGTAAGGAAAAATCCGAGGCCGGTGCCCCATTGCGAATAAGCGAGGTCGGCAGCGGTCGGACGATCGATCAGGAAGGCCTGGCCGTAATCCATGAACCACGAACAACGCAGTTCGGCGGGAATCTCGCCGGACCCGCTGGGAAAATTTCCAACGGTGAACGCGGGGGCACGGAGATCGAACAGCGCGCGCCAGCCGTCATCGCCGTAGATTTCGCCCTGCTGGTAACCGCGCACGCCGCCGGTGCCGCCGAGCGCGAATTGTTCATTGGCGATGAGCGGCGCGCTGGCCCACTGGCCGTTGAGGTTCAGCAACGCGGACCAGCCGCGCGGCAGTTTTTGTTCCCGCGCGAGGCCGGCATTGATGGTCGTGTAACTGCCGCCCGCCCGTGGCGCGCCCGCGGCGACTTGAAAATTGGTGCGCGCGGAGGCCAGCCCGGCGAGGAAAACGCTTTGCGAATAGCCGAAGGCAAATCCGCCCCAATCATCCGGCCGCGCCGCCGACCAGCCGAAGGAAAGCGGGATGTAAGCCAGTTGGTCACGGCTGTTGGACGGCAGGGAAATGGTTTTGTTGGTGATGAGAAATACATTTCCGAGGGAATCCTTGCCGTAGAGCGAAAAATAAGTGAGGTTCGTCGAGAACGTCGGCGCATCATAGGTCTTGAAGTCCAGGCCGAGCGAAAACGCGGAATTCACGCCGTCGAACTGGCGGACCGGCAGGGTGAATTTTGCGCCGATGTTGTTGTCGTACGTGAAATTTTGCTGGCCGAACTGCGAGCTGATGTTCGCGAGCGGGTTGGTGAAAATGATGGACAGGGGACCATAGCGCACGGGCGTGGCGGACGCGGAACGCGAGGCATAAATGGTCAGGTCGGGATGGCCGGTCGGGGGCGGCATGTTGAACTTGTGGTTCACCTCGTCGTAGCCAAACGTCGCCGGCTGTTTTTCCAGTTCCTCGCGCTCGCCCGTTGCACTGCCGAGCGGAATGCGATAGAACGCACTATAACTGGTGACCAGCGGCAGGTCGTAAAATTCAGTCCCGTTGCCGGACGGTTTATAGGCCTGCGGCGAAAAGTTGTAGTCCGCGCCGATCTGATGTTCGAGCTGCCAGAGATTGTCGTATTGCAACGTCGTATCCACGCGCAACAGCGGCGTGCCGGGCGATGATTTGTCGTTCACCTCCATGTGGCCGTGCAGCGGCGTACGGTCCTTGACGCGCAACTCGAGTGCCGTCGTGCCCGGATCAAACCCGGGGCTGACGACGGGATAAACCTGGCGGTCGCGGTTCTGGTTGGCCTGGTCAAGCTCTGGCTGCAGCCATTTGGTGTTCAGCAAGATATTCGTGGTGACGTCCGGCAGCGCGCGGCGGATGTCGACATCGCTGAAATGTTTGTTGCCGGAGATTTTGATGTCCGCGATTCTGCCCTCGACCACGTTCACGCGGACGATGCCATTGGTCAATTTCTGCTGCGGCAGTGTCACGCTGATGGTTGGAAACCCAAGCTCGCGGTAACGCAACTGGATCTTGCCGAGGCCCTCGCGGATTTCGGGCATCGTGATGTTCGTGCCGGTGTAATTGGACAGCACGCCGAAATCAGCCGGCGGCAAAATGCTGTTGCCTTCCATCTGATAGCCGCGCACGGTCAGTTGGACGAGGAGTTTGGCCGGCGTGTTCGTGAAAACCGGCACCGGTTCGGCGAACAGGTTTTCCGTGACGGCGGCGGCGTTCGTGTCCGAATAATTGCGCTCGGAAGCCGTCAAATGCACGAGACCATTCCTGATTTCCGGTCCGGCGAGTGAAACGCGGACATTGTCGTAATCATTTTGAAAATAGAGCAGTTGCAGGCGGGCGACGGCCTCCTGCAGCCGGGCGGGATCGACATTGGTACCCGTATCGGCCACGAGGGCGGCATCAATCTGCGCCTGCGAAAAAAAACCGCCACCGTCCACAACATATCGCCGCACTACAAACGCCGCCTGCGCCGCGCCGAAAAAATCAGCGAGCGCAAAAAACGCGAGCAACAGCAATCTGAACTTCATTCGTTGTGGTGGTCCTCTCGACGAATCGGATGGGCGGCAGGCCCGGCATGCCGGGCCTGCCGCGATTTTGACTTATGGAGCACGCACGACCCCGTAGAAGCCGGCGCTTCCCGAGGCGGTGTGCGTAAGCGAGTTGGTATTCCCGTCGCCGACGAGGGAACCGCCCACGGCCGGCCAGTTGGTGACCGAGCCGCCGAGCACATTGGTATAGACCAGCCCGTAGCTGCCGCTCAGCACGGTGCTGAAGCTGACGGTGCTGGTATTACCCGAGCGCGTGATGGCAGTCACATGCGGTTGCGGCGGGCCGGCGGTGAAGGTCAATACGCCGGGAGCCGTGATTTTGAACGTGCCGAGGTAGGTGTCGCGCACCGGCGTAGCGGAGTTGGTCGTCACGGCGAGAAAGCCGAACGAGCCGGGGGCGACGCCTTCCACGTTGAAGGGCGCGGCCCCGCCAAATTCCGGCAGCCAGTCCTGGGTCACCACGCCATTGGTGGCGACGGCCTCAGGGTAGCCCGACACCCCGGAAGCACCGGAGGCCACAATGGCATCGTAGGAACGGACATCGGTGGCCGCGAGCGAGTAGGAGGTCGCCGCCTGCTGGCTGGCGGAGGAATACAGCAGCGGGCGGGTGCCGAGGGAGTTGATTGTGGACCAGAAACCCTGCCAGCCGGCCGGCGATACGCTGTAGGCGGTGTTGAAAGGTTCAACGCCGTTGAACCAGAAGGTCTGCGGCAGGGCGGCGCTGAAATACGCCGTGGGCGTGGCATTGGTCGGACTGGTGGTGGCCACGAGAATGACGCTCACACCGGTCAGGTCGGAGCCGTAAACGGCCGTGACCGGACTCAAACTGAAGCCCGAGACGGTCGTGGTGTAGCCGTTCGTTTTGCCAAGAAAGTTAGTCACGCTGCCGATGTCAAATTCGACATCCTTGAACGGACTGGGATAGGTCGGCAGTGCGCTCTCGCGGAAAACGAGCAGCACGTCGCCGTCTTTGTAGGTCCATGCCTGCGTCGTGGCCGCCGGGAGCAACCCGAGCGCGAGCGCGGACAGTTGAAATAATTTTTTCATGGTTGGAAAAAGTTGGATTTGAATTTTCAGTGCAGCCAGGTGATGGGGCCGCCGTCGAACGGGCGCGTCACGTTGAGTCCGCTGTAAGGCACGAAGTTGCCGACGAACACGGGGCTGGTCGCCTGGAACGTGACGTTGGTGACGCCCGCGAGCAGGTTGGTGATGACGGTATTCTGCGCCGGCGAAGGCGTGCCCGTGCCCGAGCCTTTGAGCCAGTAATAATGTTCGTAGCCCCAGAGCGGATAGAGGCCGTTCTGCACGTTCGTCACGGAATACGGCACACCTTCATACGACAGCGCGATGTTCGTCTTGACGTCCTGCGCGGCCACCGTGCCGATGGCGTTGGTGATGCTGTTGACCAAAACCCGGATGCCGGAGCCGCCGGTTTGTCCACCGGCCGGGTCAAGCACCGGCAAGCCGTTGCTGGTCGTGTAAGTCGCCAGGGTGCCGGTGAAGTAGATATTCGCATCCGTTTCGGTGCGCACGGCGGAGGCGGTGTTGCGGCCGACGAAATAAACGGCGTCGGCCGTGTTGGTGCCGCCGATGTAGGCGGAATGGAAGCCCGGCCCCGCCGAGCCTTCCAGATAATTCGCCTGGCGTTGGGTAAGATTCGTCACCAGCGTCAAGCCGGGTGTGAGCGACGACACCGGACTCTTGATGAAGACATAGGGTGCCACGAGCGTCTTGACTTCCGTAAACACCGAACTGCTCAAGCCGACCGCTTCCGGGGTGGTGCTGGAGATGACCGCGACCGGCACGTTGGTGGCGATGCCGAGGGCATTCGTTTCCACGTTTTGATAGGTGATGTCCTGCAAGCCGCCAACGGCGCCGTTCAGGATGAAATCCACCTGAACATTCGGGCTGGTGCCGGGCAGGCTCGACAGATAGCCCTGATAGGAGTGGACCGTGGAACTGGTGTTGGGCCCGCTGAGGAGCACGGGATTTTGAAACTGGTTCGTGAACGCCTGCCACACCACGGCGGAACTGGCGTTGCCGCCGGAGAACGTGACTTCCGTCAACTGCGCGCGCAGTTGCGGGGTGGAAGCCGCGCCCGCAACCAGCAGGCCGGCGGCGATGATTTTTGAACTGATATTTTTCATTTCGTTTTTTTGATTTTTAGTTTTGAAGTCTTCCGGCCAACCGGTCAGACCCCGCTTTTTCGGTTTGGTTTTTGGCCTCGCTTTTTTCGCGTCGGTAAATCGTTATTTCGCCGTGAGCAACTCGCTGACGTCGTCAGATTCCACACTGATGTCGGCAAACAGCCATGTGGACAAGTAGCGCTCGCTGGAGGACGGCACGATGGCGACGATGGTTTTGCCCTTGTTTTCAGGACGTTTGGCGATCTGCAGGGCCGCCCAGATGATCGCGCCGCTGGAAACGCCGACGGGAATGCCGTCGAGCTGGTTGACCTCCTTGGAGACCGGCCCGGAATCCTCCTCCGACACTTTTATCACCTCGTCCACGATCTTCGTGTTCAAGTTCACCGGAATGAACCCCGCCCCGATGCCCTGTAACTTGTGCGGCCCCGGCTGACCGCCGGAAATCACCGGCGACTTCGCCGGCTCAACCGCTATGGCCTTGAATTCCGGCTTCAATTTTTTGATGACCTCCGCCACGCCCGTGATCGTGCCGCCGGTGCCGACACCCGCGACGACGAAATCCACCTTGCCGTCCGTGTCGCGCCAGATTTCCTCCGCCGTGGTCTGGCGATGAATCGCCGGATTCGCCGGATTGGAAAATTGCTGCAGCACGACGCTGTTCGGAATCTGCGCGTGCAATTCATCCGCCTTGGCGATCGCGCCCTTCATGCCCTTCGCGCCTTCGGTAAGCACAAGTTTCGCGCCGAGAATTTTCAACAGTTTGCGCCGCTCAGTGCTCATCGTTTCCGGCATCGTCAAAATCAGCTTCAGGCCCTTGGCCGCCGCGACGAACGCGAGCGCGATGCCCGTGTTGCCGCTGGTGGGCTCAATGAGAATCGTATCGTTTTTAATCGCGCCGGATGCCAGCGCGTCCTCGATCATCGCCACGCCAATGCGGTCCTTGACGCTGGAAAGCGGGTTGAAGAATTCAAGTTTGAGCAGCACATTGGCGATGGCGCCGTGCTTTTTTGCCGTGCGGTTCAGCCGCACGAGTGGGGTATTGCCGACGGTCTCGGTGATGTCGTTATAGATGCGTGACATAGGTTTATTGTTTTGATGATTGATAGATCTGGTCGAAGATGCCGCCGTCCGCGAAATGCACCTGCTGCGCCTGCTGCCAGGTGCCGGCGATCTCATCCACCGTGAATAAACTTACCGGCTGGAACCGGGCCGCGTAGCGCGCCAGCACGGTCTGATTTTTGGGACGGAAATAATGCTGCGCCGCGATCTCCTGGCCAGCATCGCTGTACAAATATTCGAGATAGGCGCGCGCCACGGCCTCGGTGTGATGCCGGGCAACGTTGTGGTCGACCCATGCTACCGGATTTTCGGCAAGGATGCTCGACGGCGGCAAAATGACCTTGAAATTTTCGTCTGGAAAATTCTTCTGCAACCCCGCCGCTTCGTTTTCAAAGGTCAGCAGCACATCGCCGATGCCGTGATCGGCGAAGGTGATCGTCGCGCCGCGTCCGCCGGTGTCCAGAACCGGCACGTTGGCAAAAACCTTGGTGACAAAATCGCGCGCCGATTTTTCATCGCCGCCGGATTTTTTCAACGCATAACCCCAGGCACCGAGGTAGCTGTAACGGCCGTTGCCGGAAGTTTTTGGATTCGGGATGACGACGGCGACATGTTCCTGCGCGAGGTCATCCCAATCTTTGATATGCTTCGGGTTGCCCTGGCGGACGACAAAAACAATCGTCGAGTTGTAAGGCACGCTGTGGTTGGGCAGGCGCGACGCCCAATTTTCCGGGATCAATTTTCCCTGTGTGCCCAGCGCGTCGATATCCGGCGGCTGGTTCATCGTCACCACGTCCGCCTTGAGGCCGTTGATGACCGACTGCGCCTGCTTGCTCGAACCGCCGTGCGACTGGTTGACCGTCACCGTGTCGCCGGTCTTGTCTTTCCAGTACGCCGCGAAGGCCGGGTTGAAGTCCTGGTAAAATTCCCGCGTGACGTCGTAGGAGACGTTGAGAATCTTGACATCAGCCGCCGACGCCGCGCCGGTAAAATTCAGCACCCATGCCGCGAGCAAAGCGCATGACCACCTTTGAAGTCCGTTCCGCATGGAATATTTCTGTGTTCGTTTTCATGGGAACTTCCGGTGGACCGGTCAGCGCCTGCAAAATTTTGGTTTTTACTTTTTAGCGACCTGTCTTGGAGTCCGTGGACGGTTTATCCAGCCGCAGCCGCTCGGTTTTTTCGATCTGGGTCACCTGCGAATCATGCACGATGATTTCCACCACGCCGTAGCGCAGCGAGCCCACCTGCTGCTTCACAATTTCCAGCCAGTTGGAATTATTCAATTCCTGACCGGCGCTTTTTGGACGAATATCACTCATATTACAAAGTTTTAATAGCGACTATAATTGTCGTTTTTATCTTCAAAAAAATTTAATGGCTTGTAATTTTGGCAATTAGTTGACTTTTTTATTGAATCAATCGATGCGCAAACTCAAGGCTTTGCACTTATTGACGACCATTAGTGTCGTCATTATTGCTTGGTTAATTCATTTGTCAACGCAATTTTGATAATTTTGCTGTAAATTGTTGCGGAGGCTTCAGACCGAACTGCCTGATCTTATGAATAGCTAAGAGTGTATATCTACTACGCTAAACGACTGATCACGAACAAGACGCAAAATGTTCCATGCGATCGTCCGCTTTTGATTCCCGCTGCCCCCACCCATTTCCGATCCGAACACCCGGACGGGCTTTTCAGTTGCGCGAAGCTTCCTTGGCCGCCTTCAGCTCCGCCTGCACTTCGACCAATTCATTTTCAAACGCATCGCTTTTCTTGAACTGCCTGGCGATGGCCTGCGCGAGCACGCGCCCGGCATAGATGTCGGTCGGATAATGCCGCGCGATCTGGACGCGGTGCCAGCCCATGGTGCGGGCATGGGCAATGATGGCGTCGTGCTGGCCGGGCAGCAGGTCGGCCAGGACGAGTGCAAGCACCATGCTTTCGGTGGAATGGCCGCTGGGATAGCTGAAGCTTTTTTCGAGCTTGCCGTTTTCGAGCGTCGGGTCGGTGGTGTAAGGGCGCGGGCGTTTGAAAAAATCCTTGCCGGCATCGGTGACGGTTTCGGCATCCGTCTGGACTTTTTCAAAAAAGGCGGTGGTCTTCGGCAGGTTGGTTTCGACGAACCATGGGCCGACCGCTCCGGTGAAGTTGAAGACGGTAAATTTTTTTTCGGAATAGGCGGCGTTTTTGTCGGTATCGTTCGCCGCATGATAAACCGACTTCACGGTTTCCATATCGGCGGTCTGTTCCACGGAATCGAGCGCGGGCGGCGGCGGGAGGAGTTCCGCAGCATCCGGATGGCCGGCCGTGAGGAAATTGAGACCGGCCTTGGCCGGTTTGACCGACTGCGACATCCTGTCATCTTGTGCCATCAAGGTGACAGTGACGAAAGACAGGGCAGTGACCAGAAGAACAGCGCGACTAAACTGGAATGGTTGGAACTTCATTACGGTAAGTGGAAAGTTTTTGCGATGTGATTTGAAAAAATTAACTCAATGAGTGTAAATCCACGGCAGGGCTTTTGGTTCGTGATTTCACGGCCAAGTTCATTATGTTTCCTCCACGTTACGTAAATGTGCGCTTTGTGTTACGATTGCGTGACGACCTCTTTTCTACAAGTGCTGCTCGCAGCCAGTTCATCCCATTAAAAATCAGCCAACTTTGTCACTGAAAAAGTTCGTCTTCGTTTTCAGCTTGCTCAATGTAACGGCCAATTTCGCAGTTGCGGCCATTGATGCGGAAGGCGCGGCTCTTACGCTTCTTACACGTTGAGCGTCGCACCGGGAACGGCGTACATCTAACGGCCGGCACCGGGAGCGTAACCAACCAGGCTGCCTTCTATCAGGTCACCACTCCGTCAGCGGATTTGGGCGGCTTCAAATCATAACGGCAGGGTTTCAGACGAAATCCGCCCGTTTTTTCTTTTCCATCGACGAATCAACTTGCCCCGGACGCAAATTCGTGAAAAATAACTGTCTGTGCTGGAAGGGTGGCTGAGTGGTTAAAGGCATCTGACTCGAAATCAGAAGTAGGGGTAACCCTACCGGGGGTTCGAATCCCTCCCCTTCCGCCATAATATATTAACAGCAAGTGTGTCATCACCATTTGCCTGTTTTGGTCCGGACACAATTCGGTTTAATTGCTTTAACCATTCCCTGCCCGCCTGCAGACGAGGTGATGCCGTCTACGCTGCCCTGAGAATCGAGTTATTTGTCGCCACTTTCGCAGTCAGGCGAAGCGGCCGGGTGCCTTGGAGGCGGCGATTCTGGCTTCGGTGGAATCAGCCATGGTGAATTCTCCATTTTAATCAATCAGACCATGCGCCAATCGCGGTCCGCCAGCACCTGCCCGGAAATTTTTGTAACCGTATGGTTACTTAAGCGTCTTTCCTCTGAGCTTTACGTGAATTAAAATGAATTCGATTGTCGCAACCGTGCTTCGCTGTTAAATTCGCACACCATCGTGCTAAACCAAGCCACCAGCAGCCCGACGGCCGGACGGCAATTTGACTCAGTTGGTCTTCTGCATTATTAAGGAACGTGTTGGAGTGGAGAATTTGTGACATGACTGACAAAACAATTTTTTGGAAGGCTGGCGCCTTGATGCTGCCGGGCGTCGCCTGCAATCGCAAGACCCCGGTGGCACCACGACCGGAATTCGAGGTCATGATGGCAGTGCCGGCAAATGTCCCGATTTATAAGGAATGGATCGGCATAAAACCTGTGTGTCTTGCGTTTTAATTTCAATCCTTGCTATGCCAATCCAACGGACTTATCGGGTCGTTTATCTCTCGTTGATAATGGTTACATTTGGATGCCACAAGCAGGCGCCGCCACCGCCGCCACCGGAAGTCCAGTTCATCACCCTCACTCAGACAAATGTCCCCATCTCGGAAGAGTGGATCGGGACATTGGCCGGATTCGTAGATGCGCAGATCCGCGCCCAGGTCACCGGTTACCTCCAGACACAGAATTACAACGAAGGCAGCGCCGTTAAAAAGGGTGACCTGATGTTCCAGATTGATCCCCGCACTTTTCAGGCGGCACTGGATCAGGCCAAGGCGAAGCTGGCCCAGGATAAGGCAATCGCTCACCGCACTGCGCTCGACGTAAAACGCTATAAACCCCTGGCCAAGGAACAGGCCGTCAGCCAGCAGGAATTGGATCAGGCCATACAAGCCGATTTGTCCGCCGATGCCCAGGTCCAGGCCGATGATGCCAGCGTGACCAACGCGTTGTTGAACCTGGAATTCACTAGGATCACCTCACCGGTGGACGGCATCGCCGGCACGGCCCAGGCACAAATCGGCGACTTGGTGGGACAATCCGGCAGTGTTCTGACCACGGTCTCCACCGTCAACCCCATCAAGGTCTATTTTCAGGTGAACGAGAAGTCTTATCTGACTTTCTGGCAAAAATACGTCGGTGGAGGCGACACCAATGACTTTCCCATGCAATTGATCTTGAGTGACGGATCCACCTATCACGAAAAAGGCAGATTTTATTATGTCGACCGCGAGGTCAATCCCAACACCGGTACG
This sequence comes from Candidatus Sulfotelmatobacter sp., assembly GCA_035485115.1. Taxonomy (GTDB): domain Bacteria; phylum Verrucomicrobiota; class Verrucomicrobiia; order Limisphaerales; family UBA11358; genus UBA11358. The sequence continues at coordinate 71,047 of DATHOG010000161.1, forward strand.
TTGCAGATCGGGGGGTTGTTCAGCAATGCGGACTTCGTTCTGCGGCCGGGTCAATACGGGCGGGTCAGGGTGCAGACGCATGTCATCACCAACGCCTTGGTGGTGCCGCAGCGTGCAGTCGTCGAATTGCAGGGAGGCTATCAGGTGTCAACCATCGGCGAGACAAACCAGATTCAGCTGAAAAACGTCAAGGTCGGAGACCAGATCTCGGAAGGCTGGGTCATTGAAAGCGGCTTGAACCCGGGCGACCGCGTGGTGGTGGAAGGAACCCAAAAAGCCAAGGAAGGCCAGTTGGTCACGCCCAAACCTTACACCGGTGATACGAACAACGTGTCCACAAATTCGCCGGCGCAAAAATGATTTTTCGGATGCCTCGCTTTATCCATGTATAAATTTTTCATCAACCGTCCGATTGTGGCGATGGTCATTGCCATTTTGATGGTGATCATCGGCGCGGTTTCGATGTTGAGCCTGCCGGTCGCCCAGTTTCCCAATATCGTTCCGCCGGAGATCCGCATCCAGACCACCTTTCTCGGCGGCGACGCGACCACGCTCGCGCAGTCCGTCGCCACGCCCATCGAGGAGCAGATGAGCGGCGTGGACAACATGAACTACATGTACTCCGTCAGCGCGAACAATGGCGTGATGCGCATGGGTGTGAACTTCGACGTCAAGACGGACCCGAACATCGACCAGGTGCTTGCGCAGCTCCGTGAAAACCAGGCCGCGTCGCAATTGCCGGCGTCCGTTCAACAATATGGCGTCACGCTTTTGAAATCGCCGTCGAGTCCGATGATGCTGGTCGCCGTCACCTCCCCGAACGGCACGCATGACGCGACGTTCCTCGCCAATTACGCCTACATCAATCTCGTGGACCAAATCACGCAGTTGAAAGGCATTTCCAACATCAACGTTTTTGGGGCCGGACAATACGCGATGCGCTTCTGGGTCAAGCCCGACCAGCTCGCGAAGTTGAACCTCACGGTCAGTGACATCACCACCGCCATCAACGCGCAAAACACCCCCAATCCCGCCGGCTTGGTGGGCGGGCCGCCGACGCCGCAGGGACAGGAATTCACCTATGCCATCACCGCGCAAGGCCGGCTGGTCACGGAAAAACAATTTGGCGACATCGTGGTCCGGGAAAATTCCGACGGCTCGATCGTACGGCTGAAAGATGTCGCGCGCGTGGAACTTGGCGCGCAGCTTTACAATGTCGTCGGCAAATTGAACGGCAAGCCGTCGGCGATCATGGCCATTTATCAATTGCCCGATTCCAACGCGCTCGATGATCAAAAAGCGGTGCTCAAGCTCCTGGCGAAACTCAAGCAGAGCTTTCCCGCCGACCTGGACTACGTCGTTTCGCTCGATACCACGCTCGCTGTTTCCGAGGGCATGCACGACATCATGCGCACGCTGGTCATCGCGCTGGTTCTCGTCATCATCGTTGTTTTCATTTTCCTCCAGGGCTGGCGCGCTTCGCTCATCCCGCTGTGCGCGGTACCGGTGGCGTTGATCGGGACCTTTGCGTTTTTTCCGATCTTCGGTTTTACGCTGAACACGCTTTCGCTTTTGGGCCTGGTCCTGGCGATCGGGCTGGTGGTGGACGACGCCATTGTCGTGGTCGAAGCCACCGAACGGCATATCGAAGACGGCATGAAGCCCAAGGACGCCGCCCTCAAGGCGATGGAAGAAGTTGCCGGTCCGGTGGTTTCCCTGGCGTTGATCCTCGCGGCCGTCTTTATTCCGACAATTTTCATCGCAGGCATCACCGGACGACTTTATCAGCAATTCGCACTGACCATTGTCATTTCCGTGATGTTATCCGCCTTTAACGCCCTTTCGTTGAGCCCGGCGCTCGCGGCGATGTTGTTGAAGCCAAAAGAAAAGAACAAACCGCAGGGGCCGCTTGGCAAATTTTACAACTGGTTCAATCGCATGTTCGACAAAACGCGCGACGGTTATATCAAAGTCGCCGGCACATTGATTCGCAAAGCCGTTTTCACCGTCATCATGCTCGCGGTGATCTTAACCGTCGCGCTTTTGCTCGGCGCGCGGTTGCCGGGCGCCTTTTTGCCGGTGGAAGACCAGGGCTACGCCTATGTGGTGGCGCAACTGCCCTACGCCGCGTCACTCGAACGCACCGATGCCGTCGCCAAGAAGATCGAGGCGATCATACAAAACACCCCGGGTGTCAAATATTGCACGACCGTCGAAGGTTTCAGCCTGCTGAGCCAGGTGCAGGCCACTTACAACGCCTTCTTTTTCGTGACGCTAAAACCCTGGAGCCAGCGGTCAAAAACCGAGGAGCAGATCACGGCGATCAACAAGCACCTCAACAGCGAACTGTCCAAACTGCCCGAGGCGCAGGTTTCCGCCTTTTCGCCGCCGTCCATCCCCGGCGTCGGCACCTCCGGCGGTTTCACCATGATGCTGGAAGACCGTTCCGGCAGCCAGGACCCGTCATTTCTTCTGCAAAATTTGGACAAATTCATGGCCGCCGCGCGGCAACGTCCCGAGCTGGCCAACATCTCCACAACCTATCTGCCGAACGTGCCCCAGGTGTTCGTCAAGGTGGATCGCGACAAGGTTTTGAAACAGGGCATTGCCCTCGGCGATGTTTACAGCACGCTGCAAACTTTCATGGGCGGATATTTTGTGAATTATTTCAACCGGTTTGGCCGGCAATGGCAGGTTTATCTGGAAGCCGAGGCCCCGTATCGCACCCGCGCCGAAAATCTTTTGGGATTTTATGTGCGCAACAACCAGGGCCACGCCGTTCCACTCTCGGCGTTCACGGAAATCCAGCACCGCACCGGCCCCGAATTCGTCATGCATTACAACGAATATACCTGCGCGCAGATCAACGGCGCGGCGGCGCCCGGTTACAGCGACGGCCAGGCCACGAAAGCGATCGAGGAGGTCTTCGCGCAAACTATGCCGCCGGGAATCGGCCATGATTATTTCGGCATGTCATTCCAGGAACAGCAGGCGGCACAAGGCGTTTCGCCCGTGCTCATCTTCAGTCTTTCGGTCCTGTGCGTTTTTCTGCTGCTCGCCGCGCAATTTGAAAGCTGGTCGCTCCCCATGAGCGTGCTGCTCGGCACGCCCACGGCCATTTTGGGCGCCTTCCTCGCCTTGACCCTGCGCGGGTTTCAAAACAACGTTTATGTGCAGATCGGTCTGATCATGCTCATCGGCCTCGCGGCGAAGAACGCCATCCTGATCATCTCCTTTGCCAAAAATGCCTACGAAGAAGGCAGGCCGGTCAACGAAGCCGCCCTCGAAGGCGCGCGCATCCGCTTGCGACCGATTATGATGACGTCGTTTGCATTTATACTCGGCTGCATGCCGCTCTGGCTTGCGTCCGGATCCGGTGGTGTTTCGCGCCAGACCCTCGGCACCGTCGTCATCGGCGGCATGTTGGGCGCGACCTTGGTGGATATCTTCATTGTGCCGGTGACGTTCACCATCGTTGAAAAAATTGCGGCCCGCGTCTCCAATAAAAAGAAGCAGGAGGAAAAGAAAGCGGAGAAAAAGTCGGAGCCGACCGGATGAAAACCATCCCGTCAACTTCTGCAAAAGGTGTAACATCGAGGTCGTATGTCGACCCAGGCGCCATGCAAACTTCGGGCGCTATCGCCAATATGGACACGTTTTGGACTGCGGCGGGAAGCGAAGCGCCACGCCGCTTTCGTCCGCACGGAAACCTATCGAACATTCGGCGTCTTGCCGCCCGCACGAAAGCGGTGTCGCGGCTCCGCCTTGCCACCGCACTCCAAAACGCCTCGCAAAATTCGGGAGTCATCACCAGCGCACCAGCGTCGTGGACTGCGCCAGTCTTCTGGCGCTTTTCATCCGCACTGCCGGGTCGGCCGGTTTTTCAAAAATTTCTCTTCACGTCGATTGCGATAATTCTCGCCCTGATGTTTTCCAGTTGTGCCGTCGGGCCGAAGTACAAACGTCCCGCGCTCAATGTCCCGTCCAACTTCCGGGGCCAGGATGACACCGGCACCAATTCCGTGGCCGACCTCCCCTGGTGGCAGGTCTTTCACGATGAACAATTGCAGTCGCTCATCCGCGAGGCGTTGACCAACAACTATGATTTAAAAATCGCCGTCGCCCGGATGGAACAATCCCGCGCCGCCGTCGCCGAAGCCCGTTCCCAGCTCTTTCCGCAAATCGGCTATGCCGGGGCGTTCGGTGGCGGTAAAAATGTCTCCGGGGGCCAGCCCGCACCCACCGGCACCGAAGGCACCGTGTTCGCCGCCGATCTCAATGCCGCCTGGCAGATCGACCTCTTCGGTCGCATCCGCCGCCAGACCGAGGCCGCGCGCGCGCAATATTTCGCCACCCGCGAAGCCCGCCGCGACATCATGGTTTCGCTGATTTCACAGGTCGCCCAGGACTACTTTCAGTTGCTCGCTTTGGATCGCGAATTGCAGATCGCCCGCGACAGCACTAATTCATTTGGCGACAGCCTGAAAATCTTCCGCGAAAGGCTGGAACACGGCATCGCTTCCAAACTCGAAACCTCATCGGCCGAAGCCTTGCTTGATAACGCCAACGCCTCCGTGCCCGAATTGGAACAACAAGTCGCCCTTCAGGAAAACGCGCTGAACGTTCTTTTGGGATGCAATCCCGGCCCCGTGTTGCGCAACACCAATTCGCTGGATGCCGAGACGCCGCCCGACGTGCCGGCCGGCCTGCCGTCGGATTTGATCGAACGGCGCCCGGATATCCGCGAGGCGGAACAAACCTTGCGCGCAGCAAATGCCCAGGTGGGCGTGGCCGTGGCGGATTTTTTCCCGCAACTCGATCTCACCGGATTGTTTGGACAGGCGAGCACCGAATTGGCCGGCCTCACCGCCGGCCAGAGCCTCGCCTGGAGCGCCGCCGCCAGCCTGACCGGCCCGCTCTTTCACGGCGGCCAGATTCGTGCCCAATACCAGGAAGCCCGCGCCGCCCGCGATCAAGCCGCCTTCCAATTCCAATCCACCGTGCTCAATGCGTTGCAGGAAATCTCCAATCAACTGATCGCCCGGCAGAAACTGGCGAAATCCCGCGACGAGCAGAGGAAGGCCGTGGCGGCTTTTCAGGAAGCCTTCAAGATCGCGATGGAACGGTATCAGCTGGGGACTTCCAGCTATTACGAGGTGTTGCAACAGCAACAACAATTATTTCCGGCGGAGGATACGCTGGTCCAAACCCAGTTGAACCAGCTTTTGGCGGTGGTGCAGCTTTATCGCGCCCTCGGCGGCGGCTGGCAAGCCGACCCGGTTGGATCGGATCATTAGCAAAACCCGCGGGCCGGCACTTGCCCGCCCCGGATTTTTCCACGACGAATCCCCGGCTGTTTTCAAATTGGTCCCAGGAACCATGCTCGAACGACCTTGAGTTTCCGGTCGTATTACTCTAGCGTCTCTACCTGATACACAGTCCTTGATTTTCGGGTGAGAGCACGGAAATTTTGGCAACACTAAGAATTCATCCATGTTCATCGACGAGATCAAAGTCTATGCCCGCGCCGGACACGGCGGGCCGGGGGCCATTGCCTTCCATCGCGAAGCCTACATCACCAAGGGCGGCCCCAGCGGCGGCAATGGCGGGCGCGGCGGCAGCGTCATCTTGCAGGCCGACCATGACCTCAACAATCTCATCAACCAGTATTACATCTCGCGCCTGCTCGCCCAAAGCGGCGATCCCGGCATGGGCAAGGGCATGGACGGCCACGCGGGCAAGGACCTGATCATCAAAGTTCCCTGCGGCACGCTCGTCTGGAAATTGCGCGACACCACGCCGCCGGTTCAAACCAAGATGAAGCGCGCCGATGACGATGAGGAGGACGAAGAGGTGGAGGCGGACGAAAATCAAAAGCCCGCACTTCTCTCCAGCACCGGCAAGCGGCCCATCATCAAACATTCCGGCGGCCAGATCGCCCAGGAATTTGACCTGAGCGCGGAAAGCGGCGATGCAAAAAAAGACGATTTTTCAAAGGACAAAGGCGAACTCATTGCCGATCTCACGACCAACGGACAGCAGTTCATCTTGTGCCAGGGCGGACGCGGCGGGCTGGGCAACCGCAACTTCGCCACCTCGCGCCACCAGACGCCGCGGTTCGCCCAACCGGGCGAACCGGGCATCGAGGGCGAATACCTATTTGAATTGCGCATCATGGCCGAGGTCGCCCTCGTCGGTTACCCGAACGCCGGCAAGTCCACGCTGCTCACCGCGATCTCCAAGGCGCGCCCGAAGGTCGCGCCGTATCCGTTCACCACGCTGCATCCGCAGATCGGCATCGTGGAATACCCGGGTGATTACAAACGCCTGACCGTGTGCGACGTGCCCGGGCTCATCGAAGGCGCACACGAGAACGTCGGCCTCGGCCACGAATTTCTCCGCCATATCCGGCGCTGCAAAATCATCGTGCTGCTGCTCGACATGGCCGGCACCGACAACCGCAAGCCGTGGGACGACTACAAACAATTGCTCAAGGAACTGGAACTTTACGACCCCACGCTCCTGGAAAAACCCCGCCTCGTTGTCGCCAACAAAATGGACGAGGCCGTCGCCGAAAAATATCTCAAGCAGTTCAAGACGAAGTTCAAAAAGGTCAAGGTACTGCCCATCTCCGCCGCGTTTGACGAAGGGGTTGAAAAATTCAAGACCACGATCCGCGACGCGGTGGAAGCAGAGACGGATTAAGTTCCAAATTCCAAGCACCCACATCCAGAGAAGCATCAAGTTTCGCCGGGAAATTATTCAAGATTGGTTTTAGAGCGGTTCAAGAAAAACTGGAGCCATCTTGGCTGGGCTGGCATTCTCCCTCACCCTGACCCTCTCCCGCTGGGAGAGGGAACAGCGGTTGGACGGATTCGTAAAATTTGTCAGTCATACTGCCGAATTCAGCTGTGGCCATGCCGAAACGCGGGGCGTGTTTTCTCCCTCTCCCGGCGGGAGAGGGCTGGGGTGAGGGAGAAGTACCGCCAGAGAATAAGCGGTCACAGTGTTATTGAATTGCTATAGAATTTACTGCTTGAATATTCTCTGGAGCTTGGATGTTGGAATTTGGTGCTTCAAGGAAACGCATCACGGTGTCGCCGTGTTTGAGCTGCTTCACTTCCGTCCAGGGCGCGACCAGTTCCAGCGTATCCCGTTTCGTGTGGCCCAAAATAAATCTTCCGCCGGGGGCGAGCAGCTTCGGCAGACTTTGGTCATCGAGCAATTGCTGCGCGAATGATTCGGAACGGCGGTTCACATTTTTTTCACCATACGGTGGATCGGCGAAGATCAGGTCGAACTGCCGGCCGCTGGCCGCAAGCTGGTTCATGGCGGGAAAAAAATCCTGGGTTCGCGTCTCCAAGATTCCGCCGAAACCGGCACTCTCCGCGTTGTTGCGGATGAATTCCGCGTGGCGGTGCGATTTCTCGATGCACAACACGCCCGCCGCGCCGCGACTCAGGCATTCCAGGCTCAAGGCACCGCTGCCGGCAAAAAGTTCAAGCACACGCGCGCCCTCGACACGCGCGGCGAGTGAATTGAAGAGCGCCTGTTTGACCTTGTCGGGCGTCGGACGGACATCGAGTCCTTTCGGGACCTTCAAAACCCGCCGCGCCGCGTGTCCGCCGGTGATACGCATTTTTATTTAGCCACAGATTTTCACAGATGAAACATAGATTTCAGGAACAGTTTTTAAGGCATTTCACAACGACAGACGCATTCGTTTTAAGCGACGCTAGAGGTAGGGCGCGTCACTCCGTGCGCGCCGCCCTTGGCCAGACATACGTCGGCGCGCACGGAGTGACGCGCCCTACCAGCCTCAGCCATGCCGAAGTTGTCGTGATTTTCCATATCTGTGTCAATCGGCGTGCATCTGTGGTTGAATCACTTAAAGATTTCCGCGAAGAAATCCCTCATCGCCTGCCAGGAACGTTTGTCGGCCTTTTCGTTATATTGCGCACCGGGATTCACAAAGCCCGGATTCGGCTGGGTGAATGAATGCACCGCGTTGCCATAAAACGTTATGGACCAGTCCACCTTGTTGTCGCGCATCTCCTTTTCAAACGCCTCAAGGTCGCTCGCTTTTTGAAACGGATCGTTTGCGCCCGCCAGCACGAGGACCTTGCACTTGATGTTCTTGCCGTCGTCCGGCGTGGGTGAATCGAGTCCGCCGTGGAAGCTGACGACGCCGTTCAATTCCGCGCCGGTCCGCGCCAGTTCGAGCACTGTGGTGCCGCCGAAACAATAGCCGATGGCGGCGACGTTTTTCGGGTCGGTCAGATCGCCTCCCTTCAGCACATTCAGCGCGGCAACCGCGCGTCCGCGCAAAAGCTGGCGGTCGGACTTGTATTTGCCGGCAAGCTTGCCGGCTTCATCGGTGTTCGTGGGCCGGATGCCCTTGCCATAGATGTCGGCACAGAAAGCGACACAACCGAGCCCCGCCAGTTGCTTCGCGCGACCGATCTCATAATCGGTCAGGCCGAGCCATTGATGTACGATGAGCACGCCGGGCCGTTTGCCGGCAGTCGCATCATCCCATACGAGCACGCCCTCGAGCGTATCGCCGTTCTGCTGGTATTCGATGGTTTTGGTCTGGATGGCCGCCTGCGCGGCAAGCGCGCCGAGGATCAAAGCGGTGGATATAATCAGAGCTTTCATATTGGGATTAAACTAGCCGAGTGCACGCCATTTGCAACTGTGCGAATAAATTAGCAGCATCCTAATTTCAAGAAACCCGGTGGGGCGAGCGTCCTCGCGAGCCGTCGTGAGCCTCTGGTTTAAGCGGCTCGCGGGGACGCTCGCCCCACCAATTTAAGACATTACCAATAAATTTTCGCCAAAACGATTTACGCTGCTTGAATTTCCCTCCCGGCTGCGCTTAATTCTATTTGTGCAACCGCTGGAAGCACCCGACATCCACTTTTTGAACCATGCGCATGGCTGGCTCGGCCTTGACCTGCCGGAAGAGGCGGTCGTGGAGCTGAACGCCATCGCGCCGGAATTTCAAAATCATCCCGACGTGCTGGACGCGCGCTGGCAACTGGAGACGCGCCGTCAAAACTGGGAAGCCGCATTGCAGGTTGCCCAGGCCGAAATCCGGGTGCAGCCGGACAACTCCGCCGGCTGGCTGCATCACGCCTATGCGTTACGCCGCGCGAGCCTTGGCGGACTCGTCATGGCGTGGGGCGCATTGCTGCCCGCCGCGCAAAAATTTCCGCAGGAACCCGTCATCGCCTTCAACCTCGCCTGCTACGCCTGCCAGTTGAAGGATATGGACAAGGCCCGCGAATGGCTCGACCGCGCCGTGAAAACCGGCGGTCGCGAGGAAATCCGCAAAATGGCGCTGGCCGACACCGACCTGCAAGCCCTCTGGCCGGAGATCGAAAAAATTTGAAAGGCTTAAGGTTTAAGGCGAAAAGATCATCCCTGCGGGCCGCGTAAACTAAATTTTTCATTCCGTTTCCCCCGCAGTTCGTGTATTTCGTGGCCCTTGTTTTGAAATCATCCAATCCCATCCTGGCGTTTGAAGACCTCCGCATCGTGCGCGACGGCACGGTCATTCTCGACGGCGTGAACTGGCGCGTGCAGCCCGGCGAACACTGGACGATCCTGGGCGCGAACGGTTCGGGCAAAACCTCCCTCTTGAGCGCGCTCACCGGTTACCTGATGCCGACGAGCGGGGAGATTTCCGTGCTCGGCGAAATCTACGGCCGGTCCGACTGGCGCGAGCTGCGGAAAAAAGTCGGCCTCGTCAGCTCGTCCATCCGCCAGATGATGAACGACGCCGAGCCGGCGCTGGAAACCGTGGCCAGCGGCAAACTGGCGATGATCGATCTTTGGGGTCCGCCGTTGAGCCGCGCCGAAAAGGCGGCAGCGCTCCGTTTGCTGAAACAGGTCGAGTGTGAATATCTGGCGGAACGCGAATGGCGGGTGTTGTCGCAAGGCGAACGCCAGCGCGTCCTGATCGGTCGCGCGTTGATGGCGAAACCGCGCGTGTTGATCCTGGATGAACCCTGCGCGGGACTGGACCCGGCGGCGCGCGAGAAATTTCTTCAGTTCCTGCAACGGCTGGGTGGGCACAAAAATTCCCCCGCCCTGATCCTGGTCACGCATCATGTGGAGGAGATCATGCCGGTCTTTTCGCACGTGCTGATCTTAAAAGCCGGCCGGGTGCTGGCTGCCGGCACCAAGTCCGGCATTTTGAATTCCCGGAACCTGTCGTCCGCCCTGGCCCTGCCGATGAAATTGAAAAAAATCCGCGAGCGCTTCCATCTGAACATCGGTTGACCGGGTAGCGCCTTGAATTGGTGGGGCGAGCGTCCTCGCGAGCCGCTTAAACCCATGGCTCACGACGGCTCGCGAGGACGCTCGCCCCACCGGGTTTCTTCAAATTAGGGCGCTTGCCTCTGACCGAATCCGCTTGCCAGCCGTGCCTAAAAAATGGAGTAATTCTGTCATGAAAAAGCTGGCCACCGCTTTGATTGTCCTGGCTGTTGCGCTGAACTTGATCACCCCATTGTCGGCTCATGCCGACAGCACCGTTTCCGCACCCGTCACCAAAAACACGCCGCCGCCGGGCGTGGATATCGCCAAGACGCTTTCGACCGTGACCGGCGTGGCGATTTCGCCGCTGCTCGGCGTAAGCGTCATCGGTTGTTACCAATGGAGCAAGGCCTCCACCCCGGAAGAAAAGGCCAAGCTGCCTTGGTTCGCGAACCCGCTGTTCTGGGTGCCGGCGTTTCTACTGCTGGTGGCGTGTTTTGTCAAGGATTCCGCCGGCATCGTGCTGCCGCCGGGTTTGAAAAAGCCGTTCGATGTGATGGAAACCATCGAGCACAAGATTTCCGGCCTCGTCGCCACCGGCGCCTTCGTGCCGATCATGGTCAATATCATCCGCGAGGCGAACTCCACCGGCGGCCAGCCGACGTTGTCAATGGCCTCGCTTGGTTGCGCGACCATTGATTTCCACGCGGTCTTTTACGACGTGCTGATGACGCCCATCGCCATGGCGGCGTTCTTCATTGTGTTCCTCGCCTCGAACGCGATCCAGATCCTGATCCTCATCAGCCCGTTCGGCGCGTTGGACGCGGGGCTTAAGGCGTTCCGCACGTCGGTGCTCGCGAGCGTGGGGATCACTGCCTGGATGAATCCCTGGATGGGCGCGGCCTGGGCGTTGGTGATCCTGTTTATCTCGTATTTCATCGCGGGCTGGAGCTTCCGCCTCTCGCACTTCGGAGTCGTATTTCTCTGGGATTTTTGCACCGGCCGCAAGATCCGCTTCCGCCCGGACACAAAGGAAAACAAACTCTTCCTCAGCCGCAAGATCAACAAGGTGCCCGCGCGCACCTACGGAAAACTGTCGCGCAACGACAAAGGCGAACTCGTCTTGCACTACCACCCGTGGCTCGTGCTGCCGCCGCGCACCATGATCATGCCGGAAGGAAAATATGAAACCGGACGCGGTGTTTTTTACTCCGAAATTTTGCACGTCGAAGGCGATTCCGCCAAGACCATGATTCTGCTGCCGCCGCGTTACCTCGGCCACGAGGAGGAGGTCGCGAGGATCTACAATTTCGCCGGCACACGCGATGTCGGCCTGCGCGCCGCCTGGGCGTGGTTCAAAAACCTGTTCGGCGGCAAGACGGCGACGGCTTGACGCGCATCGTTTGGATTGATTCAGAAGAAGTTTTTTCAATTCATGCCGGGGGAAATTCGCAGGCAAACTCGCGGCGTGAAAGTTGAAGGACGGACCCGCCGGGGAGCGCAAACGCCCCCGGCATTGGAAACTTGTGTATGGAATTGATTGTCATCCTCATCATTGGCGCTCCCGTTGTTTTGGTCGTCTGGCTGATTGCCCGTGCTGTCGGCACCGGTAGCCGGATCGAGGAACTCAATCGGCGGGTGGATATGCTGCAAGCCCGGCTCGACCAGGTCATCGCCGAGCGGCGCACCCGGACGGACGACCCGGCGAAGGAAAAAGCGGCTGCCTTTGTTGCGACACAACCGCCGCCTAAGACAGAGGAGGAAACCATTGCCCCACCAAGGCCAATACCAGAACCCGCGCCGGTCATCGTTTCGCCCCCGCCAATCCCGCCTCCGCCGCCAATCCTTCCGCCGCTGGTTTCAACTCCCCTCCCGGAACCGGTCGCCAAGCCGGAGGCAGCCACCGCGGAAAATTTTCAGTCTGGCGAACCAGCCGCACCCGAAGCCGAACCCGCCAGTACGCCGCCTTTGCCGGAGAAGTCTTCCTTCGAGATGCGGCTCGGCACTTTCTGGCTGGTGCGCATCGGCATCGTGATGTTGCTGGCCGGTTTTGCGTTCTTCGCAAATTACGCCTATCACCACGTCGTGCCCAGGCTGGGGCCCGGTGGAAAAATTTCGTTGTTGTATCTCGCCAGCGGATTGTTGCTCGGCGCCGGTGCGTGGTGGCAGCGGCAAAACGTCAAGGATTCGCTCAAAAACTACGCGCAGGTGCTGTTCGCCGGCGGCCTGGCGGCGGTTTATTTCACAACCTACGCGGCGCACCATATTCCACCATTGCGCGTCATCGAAAGCGCCGTGATGGACGGCACCTTGCTGCTCGTCTGGGCGGGCGTCATCGCCTGGATCGCCGACCATCGCAAATCCGAAATCATGGCGTTGTTTGCCGTCGGCCTGGCATTTTTCACCTCCGTCATCACCCGCGTCGGCGAATTCACGCTTTACTCAAATCTCATCCTCACCGTCGCGGCGGTCGTCTTTCTGGTGCGCAACCGCTGGGCGACGCTTTCGTTTGCCGGTCTGGTCACCAGTTATACGGGCTATGCCTTCTGGCGGTTTCTGCACGAAGATGGCTGGCGCTGGGCGACGCCGGACGAAAATCTCTGGCTCGGCGCCGGCTTTCTGGCGTGCTACTGGCTTGTGTTCACGGTGGCAACGTTTCTGTCCCGGTGCGAAAAGCTTTCCGGCCTCAACCGGGCCGCGTTCCTCACGCTGAACAACGGCGCGTTCTTCGCCTTGTTTTTGCTGACGATGATCCAGGTCCACTCCGGCGGCTTTTGGAAACTCTCGCTTGGCTTTGGGATGGTGCTGCTGGCGCTGACGCTGCTTGCGCAAAAGCTTCTGCCCGCCGAGCCGTCCGCCAAAAACGCCTATCTCACCCAGGGCCTGTTGCTCGTAACCCTCGGTTTCATCACGAAATTTTCCGGGCTGCATCTCTCGCTGGTGCTCGGCGCGGAAAGCGTGGTGCTCTTTGTGTCCGGTTCGCAACGCCGGAACAACGTGCTGAAATTTTTTGCGCACGCCGCCGCCTGGCTGGCAACCGGCTGGTGCGTGGCGAGCTTGAATAGGTTTGATGAACAAGGTCTCTGGACCGGCGCGGGTCTGGGGGCGTTGCTGGCCTTCAATGCATTTTGGGCGCACCGGATGGACGCGGGCAAAAGCGAATCTCCCCTGCGCGCCGAACCGACCGCGTTCACGCTGCTTGCCTTCGCGTGCTGGCTGGCAACGACCTGGTTTAATACCTCGGGGGCTGATTTTCCGCTCGTCCTGGCCGTTGAAGCCGTCGTGCTGACGTTCTCGTTTTACCTGCTGTGCGTCCGCGAAATCACCCTGCTCGGGCAATTCTTCCTCATATTCGCACAGATCGCCTGGTTCGTTTATTTTCAGGACCATCTGCCGCCGTGGCGGAACCCGCTCGCCATCATCGTCGTGACCATCGGCTTGAGCCACTGGTGGCAGCATCAAAAAGCGCTGGCCGTCAGCCGCAATATATTCGTTTGCTATTCGCTGGTTTTCACCCTGGCCGCGGTCGGCATCGCGCTCGTGTGGATGCACCCGTTGCTTTCGCCGCCCGACTGGCTGGCGCTCACCAGCCTGCTCGCCGTGGCGGTGACAGTTTATGGCCTCGTCACCCGGCTGTGGCCGCTGGCGATCTGTGGCCAGATATTTTTGGGCGTCAGCGCCTGGGAATTTCTACGGCAACTCTTCGGCGAAAAACCGGAATGGTATTTCCCGCTCGCCCCTTTGGCGGCGCTTGCCGGATTGTCTTTTGCCACCGCCGCGTGGTTTGCCCGCAAGCCGGATGGTAAACCGGAGATTCGCAACCCGCTGCTGAAACTTGCGCTCGGCTACCGCTGGCTTGCGCTGGCGATGTCGCTGATCTGGGTCTGGCAATATATTCCCGAACGCCAGCGTGTCTGGACTTACATGCTCGCGGCGGTGGCCGTGTTTGCGGTCGCCATCTGGCGGCGCACCCGCGAGGCCCTTTTGGCGGCGGTCGTCTATGCCACGGTTGCGCTCTCCGTGCTTTGGATGCGGGAAAATCTGGAGATGGATGTCTGGTGGCCGAACCTGCTTTCACTTTTTGCCGTCCTGGTGATGCAACAAATCCTGCGCCGCGTCGCCGCCCGGCTGCCGGTGGCTGAAGTGAACCACGGGATCATGGTTTTTGTCGCCGGGGTGAGTTTGTGGCGTTTCCTTTCCTGCTGGGTTCCGACCAGCGGCCTGTTTCTCACCATGAGCTGGGCGGCTTTTGCCCTGCTGATTTTCACGGCCGGAATGATTTTGCGGGAAAGGTTCCTGCGCTGGTTCGGCCTCGGTGTGCTGGCCGCCTCCATTGGACGCGTCGTGCTGGTGGATGTCTGGAAACAGGAAACGATTTATCGGGTGCTGACCTTCATGGCGCTCGGCGTCGCGCTGCTGGTCGTCGGATTCATCTACAACAAATATCAGGACACCATCCGCAAATGGTTGTGAAGCGAAACACAAAAACCATGCTGATTGCTGGCGCGACCGCCTTGATTATTATTGCCATCGTTGCAGCCTTAATCATGGTTTTAAGTCCATACTTTCAAATTGCCAACGTCGTGTCCGGAGGACATTGACGATGTAAGTGCGGTTTATTGAAAACCACGGTGGTTTATTTGATGGCGATACGCTCGCCCTCACCCGCCATAGCCGCTGTCGCTGCTTCCGCTGGGAGAGGGTGAAACGCTCCCGGCATCATGCGAACATCAGCGGTTGGATTGAAGAGTGCCGTGCTCAAAAAAGAAAAAATGAGCATGGCTGTTCCCTCTCCCAGCGGGCATTGGTATCTACACAAGTCGCGGGGTATTCGCCGAATGCACGGTTTTTAGCCAAAAAGCGGGCATTTCCTAAATTAAGTGTTCTGCAAAAAGTACCCGAAAACGGCCCATTTCTGACTTGTGTAGATACCAATGCCCAGCGGGAGAGGGTTAGGGTGAGGGAGAAAGCATGGCCAACCACCACGACTACAGATTGAACTGCTCTAAGCGGCCGATTCCCGCACATCGGCAACCAACGCGTCCACATCCGCCGCTGTCGTGTCCCAACTGCACATGAAACGTGCGTCGCCGGGCGTCACTCCTCCAAAACTGAATTGCCAGCCGAGCGCCCGCAATTTTTCAACCACCGCCTTTGAAATCTTCGCGAACACGGCGTTCGAATCAACGGGATGCGCGATGGCCACGCCGGGAATTTTTTGCAATTCCGTTTCAAGAAGTTTGGCCATGGCATTCGCATGCCGCGCGTGCCGCAACCATGCGCCGTCCTTCAGCACCCCGGCCCACGGCGCGGATAGAAAACGCATCTTGGACGCCAGTTGACCGGCTTGTTTGCAGCGGTAGTCGAATTCGTGCGCCAGCTCGCGGTCGAAAAATACCACGGCTTCGCCGACCGCAATGCCGTTTTTGGTCCCGCCGAAGCAAAGCACGTCCACACCCGCGCGCCAGGTGATGTCCGCGGGCGAGACCTCGAGCGTGGCAACGGCGTTGGCGAAGCGCGCGCCGTCCATGTGCAGGTGCAAACCAAATTGTCGCGCGGTCTCGGACAGCGTATGGAGTTCGGCAATCGAATAAACTGTTCCCGTCTCCGTCGCCTGCGTCACGCTCAACACCCGTGGTTTGGGATAATGGATGTCCGTGCGCTTTTTGACCGCGCGTTCGATGTCCGCCGGATCAATTTTTCCGTGCGCGCCCTGGAGCAGCAGGATTTTGCTGCCGTTCGAGAAAAATTCCGGTGCGCCGCATTCGGCGGTCTCGATGTGCGCCACCTCGTGGCAAAGCACGCTGTGATACGACTGGCAAAGCGAAGCCAGTGAAAGTGAATTCGCGGCGGTGCCGTTGAACACGAAAAAGACCTCGCAGTCCGTCTCGAAAACTTCACGGATGGCGTCGGTTGCGCGCTGCGTCCAGATGTCGTTGCCATAATTGGCCTTATGCCCCGGGTTGGCCGCGGTCATCGCCGCCCACGCTTCGGGGCAGACACCGGAACAGTTGTCGCTGGTGAAATCAAATCTATGTTTCATTCAATGTCCTCCCAGATAGGCGCTTTTCACCTGTGGATTCTGGCGCAGGGCCGCCGAGGTATCATGCAATGTGATCGTGCCGGTTTCCAGCACATATCCGTAGCTGGAAATCTCCAGGGCGCGATTGGCGTTTTGTTCCACCAGCAAAATGGTCAGCCCGCGCTCGCGGTTGATCTCGATAATTTTTTCAAAAATCGCCTTCACGAGCAACGGCGCCAGCCCCAGCGACGGTTCGTCCAGCATCAAAAATTTCGGTTGGGACATCAGCGCCCGCCCGATCGCGAGCATCTGTTGCTCGCCGCCGGAAAGCGTGCCGGCGATCTGCGCCTCGCGTTCCTTCAAACGCGGGAACGTGGCGAAGACAAATTCCAGCTCGCGCTGGACCACCTGCTTGTCCGATACCAAAAACGCGCCCATTTGGAGGTTTTCACCGACGGTAAGATTCGCAAAAATCATCCGGCCTTCGGGCACATGCGACAGGCCGAGCTTCACGATCTGATGGGCCGGCAGGCCCGAAATATTTTTGCCCTCGTAAAAAATCTCGCCGGTCTTCGGTTTCAACAGGCCGGAAATCGTTTTCAACGCCGTCGTCTTGCCCGCGCCGTTGCTGCCGATGAGCGTGACGATCTTCCCCGCCGGCACGGACAAGGAGATTCCGTGCAGCGCGGAAATGGCGCCGTAGCTCACGACCAGATTTTTAATTTCCAACATTTTCAACGGTTTCTTCACCCAAATAAGCCGCTATCACTTTCGGGTTTTTGCGAATTTCCTGCGGCGAACCTTCGGCGATCTTGATCCCATAATCCAAAACGGCGATGCGCTCGCAGATTTCCATGACGAGCGGCATGTCGTGTTCGACCAGCAGGATGGAAATCTGGAACTTGTCGCGGACAAACCGGATGAGCTTCGCCAGCTCGGTTTTTTCCGTCGGGTTCATGCCGGCGGCGGGTTCGTCCAGCAAAAGCAATTTTGGTTTCGTCGCCAGCGCGCGGACGATCTCCAGCCGGCGCTGGTCGCCGTAACTCAAGCTCTTCGCGGGCTCGTCGCGAAATTTGCCGAGGCGGAAGATCTCCAGCAGTTCCATCACTTGTTCCGCCGTTTCTTGTTCGCCGTGGCGGAAGGATTTTCCGCGCCAAAGCGCGTTGCGGATGCCGCGGACACCATGCAGTTGCGTGGCCGCACGCACATTGTCGAAAGCGCTCATGCTCGCGAAAAGCCGGATGTTTTGGAAAGTCCGCGCGATGCCTTGTTTGGTCAATTGAAACGGTTTCCGGCCCGCCGTCAGGCTGTCAGCGAAGGTGATTTTTCCCGCCGTCGGCTGATAAACACTGGTGATAAGATTGAACACGGTCGTCTTGCCCGCGCCATTGGGACCAATGAGACCGACCAGTTCGTGCGCGCCGATTTGCAGATCGAGCTCTGACACCGCCGTCAACCCGCCGAAACGGATGGTCACTTTGTCGAGTTGTAACAAAGCGCTCATACTTTCGTACGCGCGGACTTTCGGAAGTTGAACAAGCCTTGCGGCCGCAACAGCATCATGGCAATCAGCAGCAGCGAATACAGCAGGAGGCGCGATTCACCGATCCAGTGTAAAGAAGGCGAGACGCCGGACAACATCCGCAAGCCTTCTGGCAGCAACGTGAGCAAAATCGCCGCGAGGACGACGCCCAGGGTGTTTCCCATGCCGCCGACGATAACCATGACGACGATCTCGACACTCTTGTTGAAATCAAATCCACGCGGGCTGATGGATAATTCGAAGTGCCCATAAAGCCCGCCGGCAATACCGGCGAAAAACGCGCCGATGACGAACGCCACTATCTTGCAGCGCGTGGTGTTGATGCCCATCGCCTCGGCGGCGATCTCATCATCGTGCGTGGCGATGAAACCGCGGCCGTACGTGCTGTTGACCATCGCCGTGATGACATAAACGGTCACGGCGGCGGCACCGAACGCCCAGAATAAATTGGTGTAAGACGGAATCTTGTTCAGCCCGAGCGCACCGCCGAGCGGCTCGATGTTGCGAAAAATCACGGAGATGATCTGGCCGAAGCCCAGCGTGACGATGGCAAGATAATCGCCCTTCAATCGCAATGAGGGCGCGCCGACCAGCAGGCCGGCGGCAGCCGCCATCGCCCCGCCCGCCAGCAACGCGACCAGAAACCAGAGCATAATGATGATGGTCGGCGCATTTACGGGCAAGACGTGCGGGCCGGCGAACATCGTGACGGCCGCCGCGGTGTATGCGCCGACCGCCATGAACCCGGCGTGGCCGAGCGAAAATTGCCCCGTGTGGCCGTTGATGAGATTCAAACTGACAGCGAGCACGATGTTGATGCCGATGCGCGTGAGGACATCGACGTAATACGGATCGATTTGATTTTGAAAGAAGCCGAGCACCGCGCTGGCGGCGAGCGCGAGGAGCAGAAACGTTCTCGGTCGCGCAAAAAACATCAGACTTTTTCGGGTTGTAGTTTGCCCAAAAGACCGGCAGGTTTGAAAAAGAGAATCAAAATCAGGATCAGAAAGGCGATCGCGTCCGTCCACGTCGAGAAACGGCTGCCTTTGACGAACGTTTCGATGATGCCGATGAGCAGGCCGCCGAGCGCGGCGCCGGGGATATTGCCAATGCCGCCGAGCACCGCCGCGACGAACGCCGTGACCCCGGGCGCCACCCCCATGAGCGGGTCGATCTTTGGAAACTTATACGCCCACAAAATCCCGCCCGCCGCCGCCAGCGCCGAACCGAGGCCGAACGTGAAGCTGATGACGACATTGACGTTCACCCCCATGAGCGACGCGGCTTCGGGATTGAATGAGACGGCCCGCATGGCGGTGCCCATCTTCGTGTGTTGCACGATTAATTTCAGTGCGAGGAGAAATGAAACCGTGATGACGAAAACCGCGATGTCCTTGCTGGAGATGACCAGCTGACCTAGGGCAAATTCACGGGTGGGAAAAATTTCGGGAAATGGTTTCGGATCCGGTCCAAAAACCATCTGCCCGGCGTTCTCCAAAAAAAGCGACACGCCGATCGCGGTGATCAAAACTGTCAGCCGCGAGCGGTTTCGCAGCGGGCGATAGGCGAGGAGTTCGATCACAATGCCGAGCGCGGCACATGCGAGCATCGCGATGATCATTACCAGGATACCGCCGCCAATCGTCGAGCTGCTGAAATTCCTGCCCGTGTAATAACCGACGAATGCGCCAACCATGAAGACATCGCAATGCGCAAAATTGATGAAGCGTAGCACACCATACACCAGCGTGTAGCCGATGGCGATAAGCGCATACATCGAGCCTACGGAAAGCCCGTTGATCAGTTGTTGTAAAAATTCAGTCACGTTCCTTTGGAATCGAATCCGCGAAACGTTTTAACAGATTGCGCGACACATGCAAAGTGCTGCGTTCGGGAAATTCAGCGGCAATTTGGAGGACTTGTGCCGCGGAGATTTGTTTCCGGCGGATGCCGCGCAGCAAAAGTCCAAGGGTGCCGGTCACGAAAAAACCGAGCGCCTCGGCGGTTTGCCTCGCTGCATCGTCATCACTCAACAGCAGTCCGCCGCCGGCCTCGTGCAATAACGTGATGGCGGCGATTTCACCGGCGTGCAATTCGTTCGCAAAGCTCGCGGTGGCCAGCGACAACGGGGGCGGACCGTGCGGGTCGGTGATTTTCGCAGCAGAAATTTTTTTGAGTTCGAGTCTCGGACGATGAAGAACGGCTTCGTTCCAGACTACGGAAGGAATAAACAATTCACCGAAACCATCGAGAAGATGCAGGCAATTCAGTTCGTCGAGATGAATCAGCGGGCCGGCGTCCAGGACGACCAGCACGTTAGTCGCGGCCACGCAGCCCCCACGCTATGTCCGCCTTCAGGTGTTTCTCCAGGACTTCCGGCTGACGCAGCCGGACATACCGGCGTAAGGCCGCCA
Source organism: Candidatus Sulfotelmatobacter sp. (assembly GCA_035485115.1). Classification (GTDB taxonomy): domain Bacteria; phylum Verrucomicrobiota; class Verrucomicrobiia; order Limisphaerales; family UBA11358; genus UBA11358. The sequence goes on from DATHOG010000161.1 coordinate 91,289, forward strand.
GTACTGCGGCGTCGCGTGAATCCTCCCAGCCTTCGGAAACCAGGCGGTCCAATTCCGCCGCGAGATCATCGGGCAAGTCAAATTGAACTGTTTTCATGTCACTACAATAATCCTTTTATTGCGCGGCACAAGTCACGGATTCACCGTTTCCTTGTACACGAACTTGCCGCCTTTGATCTCGATGATGACGGCGGGCTTCTCCGCGTTGCGGTCGGCATCGAGCGTGGTCTTGCCGGTGACGCCATCCAGATCTTTCAGGGTCGCGAGGGAGTCGCGGATTTTCTGGCCATCGGTTGAACCCGCGCGCTTGATGGCATCCACCAGCGCCAGCACGGAATCGTAGCCGAGCGCGCCCATGGCATCGGGCGCCGCGCCGAATTCCGCCTCATAGTCGGAGACGAATTGCTTGATCTTGGGGGAATCCTGGTCGGGTGAAAAATGCGTGGAAAAATAACAGCCTTCCAGCGCCTCGGCCGCGCCCGGGCCCTGGATCAGTTCCGGCGCCTCCCAGCCATCGCCACCGAGCAGCGGCACGGTGAGGCCGAGTTCGCGCGCCTGCAAGGCGATGAGCGTGATCTGTCCGTAATAGCCCGGAACGAAAATCGCCTCCGGGTTCATGGCCTTGACCTCCGTGAGCTGCGCCTTGAAATCCTTGTCGTCCTTCGTGAATTTTTGTTCCGCCACGATCTCGCCGCCGTTCGCCGTGAAACTTTTCTTGAAAAATTCCGCCAGGCCGACGCTGTAGGTCGAACCGACGTCCGTGAGCACCGCCACTTTTTTCACGCCCAGGGTTTTCGTCGCAAAGTTTGCCATGACCGTCCCCTGGAACGGATCAATGAAACAAACCCGGAAAATATAGTCGCCGATCTGCGTGACCTTGGGGTTCGTGGACGAGGGCGAAATCATGGGGACTTGATATTGCTGGCAGATGGGCGCGGCTTCGAGCGAACGGGTGGAAGCGACTTCGCCGAGCACCGCCACGACCCGGTCGAGCGAGATCAATTTTTTCACCGCCGTCGCGGACTCGCCGTCCTTCGACAAATTGTCCTCCGTGATCAGCTCCAGTTTTTTGCCCAGCACGCCGCCGGCGGCATTGATCTGTTCGACCGCCAGCCTGGTGCCGTCATGCGACGAGCGGCCGAACGCCGCCTCGCCGCCGGAAAGCGACGCAAATTCACCGACCTTGATGGTGGCGCTGTTTTCCGGCGTGCCCGTTTTGTTGCAGGCGGTGAACAGCAGCGAAATTGCCGCGGCGGCGGCAAATAAAGATGATGCGCGAAAATATTTCATAAAATTCGAAAGTTATTCCTTACTTAAAATCCGCGCCAGCGTGGACGAATAGCGGCGGAGTTTCAAGTATTTGCGAGGCGGAATGAATTCAAACAGACAATTCAAACATTTGTTTGACACGTTCCAAAATTAGCTCTAAATTCGCCCTTCTATGAAGAGGCAAGTACCCGTTGTGGTCGGTGTTGTCATCGCTATCGTCCTGGTCTTGGCAATCGCCGGGGTGTTGGCGGGAATCAAGATCTGGCAGGTCAAATCCATGATCGCCTTCTATAAGGGGTTCCCGCCGCCATCGGCAACGATCTCCACCGCCCTCGTGCAGGAGGAACAATGGCACGATTCCCTCTCCGCCGTCGGCTCGATCAACGCCGAGCAGGGCGTGATTGTGGCGCCGGAAATCGCCGGCATGGTGACGGAGATTGATTTCGAGTCCGGGGCGAACGTGAACAAGGGTGATTTGCTGGTCAAGCTCGACACGTCTTCGGAAGACGCGCAGTTGCGCGCGGCCCAGGCGCAGACGGACCTTGCCCGCGTCAGCGCGGAACGCACGCGCAAATTGCGCGCCGACAGCACGTCATCGCAATCCGAACTGGACCAGGCGGAGGCCAATCTCAAACAGGCGCAGGCGAATGCCGATGCCATCCAGGCGGTCATTGACAAGAAAACCATCCGGGCGCCTTTCACGGGACAACTCGGCATCCGCCAGATCAATCTCGGCGAACAGATCGCCTCCGGCAAAGGGATCGTCTCGCTGCAGGCCTTGACGCCGGTGTTCGCGGATTTTTCCCTGCCGCAGCAGGATTTGGAGAAGCTGACCAACGGCCTGGGCGTGCAAGTGACGAGCGACACGTTTCCCGGTAAGAATTTTGAAGGCACCATCACCGCCATCAATCCCGACCTGGACGCGGTCACCCGCAGCGTCCGCGTGCGCGCCAAATTTGAAAATACCGACAAACAATTGCGCCCGGGAATGTTTGTCCGCGTGAATGTGGCCTTGCCGGACGATCAAAAAGTGCTCGTGGTTCCAGCCACCGCCCTGGTCAGCGCGGCCTATGGCGATTCGGTTTTTGTGGTGGTGACCGCCGCCCAGGCCGGCATCACCAACCTGCCGGCGACCAGCCTGGTCGCGCAGCAAAAATTCATCCGCGCCGGACGCGCCCAGGGCGATTTCGTGAGCGTGGAATCCGGCTTGTCCGTCGGCGACAAAATCGTGACTGCCGGCGCTTTCAAGCTTCGCACCGGCATCGGAGTGGTCGAAAACAATGAGGTCGCGCCGAAGATAAGCACCTCGCCGAACCCGCCGAATTCCTGACCGGGGCATGAAATCCATCACCGACCTATTCATCCGGCGGCCGGTCCTCGCCGTCGTCGTTAACCTTGTCATTTTGATTGCAGGGATACAGGCGATCCGCTCGCTGACCGTCCGCCAATATCCGCGCAACGAAAATGCGATCGTGACCGTCAACACGGTCTACGTCGGCGCGAGCGCGGACCTCGTGCGCGGTTTCGTGACGCAACCGCTGGAACGCGCGATCGCGGCGGCGGACGGCATCGAATACATCGAATCCTCCAGCACACTCGGTCTCTCTTCGATCACCGTCCGGCTGAAATTAAATTACGACGGCAAAAAGGCCGCGGCGGAAATCAACACCAAGGTCAACCAGGTCCGTAACGATCTGCCGCCGGAAGCGGAAATTCCCAGCATTGACGTGCAGACCGTGGACACGCCGTTTGCGGCGGCGTATTTAAGTTTTTCCTCGTCCATTCTGGAGGCGAACCAGATCACCGATTACCTCACGCGCATCGTGCAGCCGCGCCTCGCCGCGCTCGAAGGCGTGCAAAAGGCCGACCTCCTCGGCGGCCGTACTTTTGCGATGCGCATCTGGATGAAGCCGGACCGGCTGGCGGCCTATAACATCAGCCCGAACCAGATCCGGGTGGCGTTGGCGGCGAACAATTTCCTTTCCGCCGTCGGTCATACCAAGGGTTCGATGGTGGAGGTCAACTTGACGGCGAATACGGACGTACGTTCGGTCGAAGAATTCAAAAACCTGGTCGTGAAGCAAGACGGCGACCAGCTCGTGCGTTTGAGCGATGTCGCGGACGTGGTGCTCGGCGCGGAAGATTATGACAGCGAAGTGCGCTTCAGCGGCGAACGCGCGGTCTTCATGGGCGTGTATGTCCTGCCGGATGCGAATTCGCTCGATGTCATCCAGCGTGTGCGCAAGGAAATGGCCGCCATCCAAAAAGAACTGCCGTCCGGCCTGAACGCCAAAGTCGCCTATGACTCGACGGTGTACATCCATGATTCCATCCATGAGGTTTTGAAGACGCTCACGGAGACATTGTGCATCGTTTCGATTGTCATCTTCCTTTTCCTTGGCTCGTTCCGTTCCGTATTGATTCCGCTGGCGGCGATTCCACTCTCGCTCATCGGCGGCGTGTTCCTGATGCAGACGTTCGGCTTCTCGCTGAATCTGTTGACCTTGCTGGCCGTCGTCCTGTCCGTCGGGCTGGTCGTGGACGATGCGATTGTTGTCGTGGAAAACGTCGAACGACATGTGCGCGAGGGCAAAACTCCGATCGATGCGGCGATCTTGGGCGCGCGCGAGCTCATCGGCCCGATCATCGCCATGACCATCACGCTGGCTACGGTTTACGCCCCCATCGCTTTTCAGGGCGGCTTGACCGGTTCGCTGTTCCGTGAGTTTGCACTGACGCTGGCGGGCGCGGTGTGTATTTCCGGCATCGTGGCCATCACGCTGTCGCCGGTGATGGCGTCGCGGCTGTTGCGCGGTGACCACGAGGATCGCGGGTTGCCCGGCCATATCAACCGCCAATTCGAGCGGCTGAAGCATGGCTATGGCCGGATCGTTGACGCCACGCTCGCGGCCAGACCGGCCGTATATATCGTCTGGTTCGGCCTGACGTTGTTGTTGATTCCCATGTTCATGATGGCCTGGCAGGCCAAGGAACTCGCGCCGGCGGAAGACCAGGGGGTCGTCTTCGGTATTTTACAGGCGCCCGCCAACGCGACGATCGAGCAAACGGAATTTTACGCCGAGGACGTGAACAAGTTGTTTGAAGCGGAGCCTGAAACGGCGCAAACATTTCAACTGACATTTCCCGGCAGCGGCGGGCCCGGTATTCCCGGCAGCGGATTCAGCGGCATGGTTTTGAAACCCTGGAGCGAGCGCAAACGCACGGCACAGGCCATCCAGCCCGAAATCCAGCAGCGCGTCGGGAGCATCCCCGGCGTCAACTTGTTCATGGTCACGCCGCCGTCACTGCCGGGCGGCGGACAATATCCGATTGAATTTGTTTTGTCCGCGACCGTCGAGCCCACAGAAATCCTCCCCTATGCGAAACAACTCGCACAGATGGCCGCAACGAACGGCATGTTCGCCTATCCGCCGGATGTGGATACCAAGATTGACCAGCCGGAAGTCGAGCTCGTGATTGATCGCGACAAGGTGGCCGCGCTTGGCTTGAATCTGCAGACCGTCGGCTCCGACCTTTCCGCGCTCGTCGGCGGAAATTATGTGAATCGTTTCAGCCTGTCCGGACGGAGCTATAAGGTCATTCCGCAGCTCCAACGCGACGCGCGCCTGAATGCGAACCAATTGGAAAGCACCTACGTGAGCGGGCCGGACGGCCAGATGATCCCCGTCAGCACGTTTGCCAGTTTCACCAACCGCACCACACCGCGCTCACTGAACCGCTTCCAACAATTGAACTCCGTGACGATCAACGGTGTTTGCACCGTATCGATCGACACGGCGCTGAAATTTTTGGAGGAGAAGGCCGCCCAGATCTGTCCGGCGGGCTACCGCGTGGACTATACCGGTGAATCGCGCCAGTTGCGCATGGAAGGCAATAAATTCCTCCCCGCGCTCATCCTGTCGCTGGTCATGATCTTCCTCGTGCTGGCCGCGCAGTTCAACAGCTTCCGCGACCCGTTCATCATCCTGCTCGGCTCAGTGCCGCTGGCGATGTTTGGCGCCATTATTTTCTGTTTTCTAAAGATGCCAAGCCCGATGGTGCCATTCTGGACACATGGCTGGACAACCACTTTGAACATCTACGCGCAGGTCGGCCTGGTCACGCTCGTCGGGCTCGTGTCCAAGAACGGCATCCTCATCGTGCAGTTCGCGAATGAACTCCAGCGCGCCGGCCGTACGAAGCTGGCCGCCATCCGCGAAGCGTCGCTGCTGCGGTTGCGACCGGTGTTAATGACCAGTGTCGCGACTGTCGCGGGCCATTTTCCGCTGACGATGGTCACCGGTGCCGGTGCCGCCGCGCGTAATTCCATCGGTCTCATCGTGGTGTCCGGAATGTTCATCGGCACGATCTTTACGCTGCTCGTCATCCCGTCCATTTACATGTTGCTCGCCAAGGATCATTCTCACGAAGCGCCTAAAATCCCGGGGACAACCGAAACTTCCCATGAGTGAAACCCC
>DATHOG010000162.1:0-10875 GCA_035485115.1 Candidatus Sulfotelmatobacter sp.
GCACAAGGCACACAAAGAAGCGCGTAACGCGGTTGAAAACATTCATGGCGAGGTTGTGCCGTTCGATAGCGTGATCCCGGCGGTTGTTTTCACCGACCCCGAGCTCGCATGGGCCGGCCTCACCGAGATCGAGGCGAAGGAAAAGGGCATCGCCTACGAAGTCGCCAAATTTCCGTGGACGGCCAGCGGCCGCGCGTTGTCATTCGACCGCACGGACGGTGTCACCAAGATCATCGCTGATCCCGTGACCAATCGCGTGCTCGGCGTGGGCATCTGCGGTGCGGGCGCGGGCGAACTCATCGCCGAAGCCACGCTCGCCATCGAGATGGGCGCCACGGTTGAGGACATCGCCTCGACCATCCATCCGCATCCGACGCTCTCCGAAACGGTGATGGAGGCCGCCGACGCCTTTTACGGCCACGCGACGCATACGTTTACGCAGAAGAAAAAGTCGGCGGAGTAAAACTGGAATCAATCTGCAAACCCCTGACCAGTTATCTGGTCGGGGGTTTTGTTTTTTAGAGCAGTTCGAGAAAAACTGCGACCGTTTATTCCAGGCGTTGCGCTCTCCCTCACCCTGACCCTCTCCCGCTGGGAGAGGGAACAGCTGTTGAATGGGTCCGTAAAATTTGTCAGTTATACTGCTGAATTCAGCCGTGGCCATGAACCCAAAGATGGTGGGACGCGCACTTCACCCGCCATAGCCGCTGTCGCTACTCCCCATCGGCTCCGCAGACTCCGCCGACGCGGAGAGGGAGAAACGCTCGCAGCGTCTCGACGCTTGGAACGCGTCGGGTGGTTCAATGTCCTAAGTCACCGCAAGTTCCACTCGTTGATCAGGTCTTTCGGAATCTCCGAAAGAAAGCGCGAGGGGGATTGGAAAATGTCGGCTCCGGAATTGCCGAAGCCGCCACGGATGAGGGGATAACACAGATATAATTCATCCTTTGCGCGGGTCACGGCGACATAGAAAAGCCGGCGTTCCTCCTCCTCACCGTCGTTGCTCTCCGTCGAGCGCGAGGAAGGGAACAATCCGTCGCAGAGCATGATGACGAACACGACACCGAATTCCAAACCCTTCGCCTGATGGATCGTGGAGAGCTTGATGCGCTCGGCATCGTCGTGCGGGTCCTCTTCGGCCTCGACGTTCGTGAGCAGCGCGAGCTGAGTGAGAAATTCCTCGACGCTGCCGAATTGGAACGCGAACTCCGCGAGCTGCTGGATTTCATCGAGCCGCCGCTCGTAATTGTCGTAAGTCTCCTTGAGATAATCGTCGTAGCCGGCGTCCATCACCAGCCGCAGCATCTTGGCGGCACTTTTACGGACGTCCGCGTCCTCAAGTTGTGAAATCGTGGCAGTGAACTGCGCCCAGGCCACGGCGGCTTTTTTTGGCACCGAGGCAACTGAATCCTGCAAGGCGAAGGCAATGGGCGTTTTGAGTTGTCGCTCTTTTTTTGCCGGGTTCGATGAGTCAGGCGACGCCCGTTTCATTGTTTCTTGAAATTCGACGCAGAAATTATTCCAAAGTTTATCCGCTCCCTTTGCGCCGACTCCATCGAGCAGCAGTGTGAGCCGCTTGAATGAAATTTCGTCTTTGGGGTTGGCGACAAATTTCAGGTAGGCGGTTGCGTCCTTGATGTGCGCTTGTTCAAAGAAGCGTATGCCGCTCGTGATGGAGAAGGGGATCTGACGCCGGGTGAGTTCCAGTTGCAATTCCAACGCGTGAAAATGCGAGCGGTACAGGACGGCGATGTTGTTCAAGCTCGTGCCCTCGTCGCGGAGTTCCAGCGCGCGTTGCACGATGAACCCGGCCTGCTGGCCGGCGTCCTGGCACGCGACGAGCGCGGGTTTCACGCCGGATTTACGCGCGGGCGACAGTTCCTTGGCGAACTGGTTGACGTTGGCGGCGATGGCGGCGTTCGCGACGTTCAGGATTTCCGGCGTGCTGCGGTAGTTGGTCTCGATCTTGAAAACCTTTGCGCCCGGATAGCGCTTGGGAAAATCGAGGATGTTGGCGAAGTTCGCGCCGCGCCAGGCGTAAATGCTTTGGGCGTCGTCACCGACAACCATGACGTTTTTGTGGCGCGCGGCGAGGAGGTCGATCAGGTCGCCCTGCAGCTTGTTCGTGTCCTGATATTCGTCCACGAGGATGAATTGAAACCGCCGCTGGTAATGCTCGCGGATTTCCTCATGGTCCTGCAGCAGCTTGAGCCAGAGCGCGAGCAGGTCGTCGAAATCCATCGCGTTCGTCGTGCGCTTGCGTTCTACGTACAATTTGGCAAGACGCGCCACTTCCTCATCCAATCCGCGTTCACCAGCGTATTTCGCGTGCAGATAAAAGTACTTTTCGTTGACGATTTCAGTGAGGGGCTGATGCGTATTGGCGGCGAGCGAAAAAATTTCCAGCAACACATCCGGCTTGGGGAAGTGCTTGTCCTTAATGTTTATTTTTGCGTCGGTGACGCAGGCCTTGACCAGGTCCTTGGCGTCGTCGCGGTCGAGAATCGTGAAGTCCTTCTGGTAGCCGAGCATATCCGCGTGCAGCCGCAAGATGCGCGCGCCGATGCTGTGAAATGTACCGCCCCAGAGCGCGCGCAGCTCGTGTCCGAGCAGGTCGGAAACGCGGCGCATCATTTCGCCGGCCGCCTTGTTGGTGAACGTGAGCAGCAAAATTCTGTCGGCCGGAATGCCCTGTTCCAAAAGGTAGGCGACGCGGTAGGTCAGCGTGCGCGTCTTGCCGGAGCCGGCACCGGCAATGACGAGCGCGGGGCCGGGCAGGGCGGTGACGGCGGCAAGCTGCTGTTCATTGAGTTCGCGCGGATAGTCGATGTTCAGCCGGACTTCCGGCGCGAACGGCTTGAGGACGTATTCGTGCGACATGGGCGGGAATTGAAACGGCAAACGCCCGACATAAAAAGAAAATTATTCAGAAACCGCAATGGACGAACTGATTACGGCGAACTAACGCGATAAAATCGGGCGTTGTAGTTGGCCGCATTTGTGTCCGTGAATTGATAATATACCGATTGTTCGGTGATGTAAGGATAACTGGAAAAATTTGTGGACAGCTCGGTAAATGTTCCAATCTGCACCCAGTTCGACGCCGGGGTTAAAAGGTTGGTGGCGACCAGCACGGTGAAATTGAGGCCGACTGGTTCCGTCAAATTCAACTGGATACTGTTGGTTTGCGTGACGGGATCTGCCAGCGACATCGGTTTGGCCGAGTAAACATTTTTGCCGGGATAAATCGCGATGGATGTCGGCGCGGTCAGACCGGAGGCGAAAACGGAAACGCCGCCGAGCGGAGTAAATTTGAGAATGTTTCCGGCGCCGGAGTTGGCGACGAAAAGATTGCCCGAACTGTCGAAAGCGATGCCGCAAGGCTGATTCAGGCCGCTGGAAGAAGTGGCGAAAGTGGTGAGCGTGCCGTTGGTGGCGAATTTACTAATGGAATTTTCATACAGGCCGTTCGTACCGGAGTTGGCAACGAATAAATTGCCGCTTGAATCAAAGGCAAGGCCCCACGGCGAATTCACACTGGTGGTAAAAATCCCGCCGCTGGAAAAATTGTTTGAGATGATTGTGATTTCATAGGGAGGGTAATTGTTTGCGACGTAAATGTTATCTGAACTATCCAAAGCCAGGCCGTCCGGATTGTTGGCATTGGCATTATTGGTATTATAGGGAGTTGGGAGTGTAATATATTCACTTGTGAACGGGAGTTTCTGCACATTGGCGTAATTTGGTATTGCTCCAATCAACTCTCCAGAAGTATTAAAGGCCAGGCTCGATATACTATCAACATTGCCAAATAGTGAAATCAAATCTGTCGGATAAAACAACCAGATATAACTATCGCCGGGCACGCCAATGTAGAGATCTCCAAGATTGTCAAACGTAAGGCCAATCGGCCCATTCCAGCCGGAAAAATTATTTGTCGGGGCAATGGTTATGCCGTTCGTGAGATAGCCGTGAACCGTCCCGTCTCCGCACCAGACATAAACTGAATCCGCAAAGGATTTTGGCAGGATTGTCGCCAAAATGAGAAGCGCCAGAATAGTTGCTTTCATGTCCTGAGCCTGATTTAAGTTTACCTTAACCCAAGCCGGTGGATTGTAAACCGATTTTTCCATCGTTGAAAACGATGAGTCCGAAAGTTTTTCAATTCACATTTTCCCGAACAAATTGGTAGTTTGAAGGCGTGAACGAAACCAAACCCTCATCCAGCCGCGGTTTTTGGGCGCTGATCGTGACGCAGTTTCAGGGCGCATTCAGCGACAATGTGCTGAAAAATCTGGTCATCCTGCTCGCCATTTATGGCACAACGATGACGGCGGCGGAGAAAAATCATTTTGGCGAGTCCATCAGCGCGTTGTTCCTGCTGCCGTTCCTCCTGTTCTCGATGGCCGGCGGATTTCTGGCCGACCGTTTTAGCAAACGCTCGGTGATGCTTGGGGTGAAAGTTCTTGAGCTTGGCATCATGCTGCTGGCGCTCGCCGGCCTGTGGACGATGGATAAAAATTTTCTGCTCGTTTGCGTCTTCCTGCTGGGTACGCACAGCGCGTTTTTTGGGCCGAGCAAATATGGTTCGCTGCCGGAACTGCTGCCGGATAAAAAGTTATCCTGGGGCAACGGTATCCTCGAACTCGGCACGTTTGTCGCCATCATCCTTGGCACGGTGGCGGCATCGGTGCTGGCACAGCAATTTCGCGGCGAGCAATGGATTTCCGGCGGTATTCTTATCGCGCTGACCTGCATCGGTGCATTTACCTGCCGGTTCATCACCCGGATTCCGGCGGCGAACCCGGCGAAGAAATTTGAATGGAATTTTCCCGCTGAAATCTGGCGGCAGTTGCGCCTGATGCGCGGCGAGCGTCCGCTGTGGCTGGCGATGATCGGGTATGTCTGGTTCAACTTTTTCGGGATGCTGCTGTTGCTAAACCTTTTTTTCTATGGCGCAAACGTATTGCATGTGGATGAGACGCACGTCGGGCTTTTGAACGTGACGCTCGCGCTCGGCATCGGGCTGGGCAGTGTCGCGGCGGGATACCTTTCCGGCGGGAAGATTGAGTACGGACTCGTGCCGCTTGGCGCGCTCGGGATGTCCATTTTTTCCGCCGCCTTCGTCTGGCCGGGGGTCGGACTAAAGCTGTCGCTGTTGCTGTTCGCGTTGCTGGGATTCTCCGGCGGCTTCTTTGTTGTGCCGGTGATGGCGCTGTTGCAACACCGGCCGGTGCGCGAAAACAAGGGGCAGGTGCAGGCCGTGGCGAACATGCTTTCGTCCGCCGGCGCTTTGGCGGCGTCCGGGGCGCACTGGCTGCTGGCGCAGGAACTGCAGCTTTCACCGCGCATGATCTTCCTTGTCAGCGGCTTGCTGACGCTGGCGGGCGCGATTTACGTCATAATTTTACTGCCGGAGGCATTGTTGCGCTTTGTTCTGTGGTGCCTGACGAACACGATTTACCGGATCAAGATCGTCGGGCGCGAAAATTTCCCCGCGCGCGGCGGTGCGCTACTCGTTTGCAATCATCTTTCGTTCGCCGATGCGTTGCTGGTGATCGGCTCGGTGGACCGGCCGGTGCGGCTGATGATGTTCAAGGGCATGTATGAACGGCGCTCGCTGAAGCCGTTCGCCAAAATCTTGAACGTGATTCCGGTGTCAGCCGACCAGCGCCCGCGCGAGTTGATCCACTCCCTGCAGGCGGCGACCGATGCCATCAAGAACGGCGAAATTGTCTGCATCTTTGCCGAGGGGCAGATCACCCGCATCGGACAGTTGCTGCCGTTCCAGCGCGGTTTTGAGCGCATCATGAAGGATGTGGAAGCACCGATCATCCCGATGTCGCTGGATGGCGTGCTGGGCAGCCCGACGAGTTTTGCGCATGGACGCATGGTCTGGCGTTTTCCGCATCATCTGCCGCACCGGGTCACCGTCAACTTTGGCAAACCGATGCCGCATACGGCGACGCATATCGAGGTACGCGAGGCGGTCCAGGATCTGATCGCGGACGCGTGGCAATATCGCCGCGCCACGATGCAGCCGATGCCGCGGGGGTTCGTGCGTTGCGCCCGCCGGCATCCGGGCCGGTTTGCGATGACGGATGCGACGAGCGGGGCGGTCAATTTTGGCACGGCGTTGGTGAAGACGGTATTCCTCGCGCGCCGGCTGCGAACCGTTTGGGAAGGACAGCGGATGGTCGGGCTTTTCCTGCCGCCGAGCGTGCCGGGCGCGCTGGTGAACCATGCCGCGTTCCTGTGCGGCAAAGTGCCGGTGAACCTGAATTACACACTCTCCGAGGCCACCATCGCCAACTGCGCGAAACAATGCGACATCGCGACGACCATCACGTCGCGGAAATTTTTGGAAAAGATCAAACTCACGCCGCCGGGCAAATTGATTTATCTCGAAGACCTCGCGGCCAACCCGACGGCGCTGGAGAAAATCATGGCGTTTCTGATGGCGCGGTTGGCCCCGTATGGGCTGCTAAAAAAATATGCCGGGCAGAAAAAGGAAGTTGCGCTAGATGACTTGGCGACGGTGATCTTTTCCAGCGGCAGCACGGGCGAGCCGAAGGGGGTGATGCTTTCGCATTACAACATCCTGTCGAACATGGAGCAATTTGGCCACATCCTGAGCTTCACGCATCGCGACCGGTTTCTCGGCATTCTGCCGTTTTTCCATTCGTTCGGGTTCACCGTCACGCTGGCGTTGCCGGCGGAAATCGGCGCGGGGGTAGTGTACCATCCGAACCCGCTCGACGCGCGTACGATCGGCACAATGGTGCGCGAAAACGCCGTCACGCTGCTGATGGCCACGCCGACGTTTCTGCAGATCTATATGCGCGGCGTACCATCGTCGGATTTCGGCAGCCTGCAGCTCGTCATCGTGGGTGCGGAGAAATTGTCCGAGCGGCTGGCCGACGCGTTCCAGGAACAATTCGGCATCCGTCCGCTCGAAGGGTATGGCACGACGGAATGCGCGCCTGCCGTGGCGGTCAATATCATGGATTTTCGCGCGGCCGGTTTTCACCAGATCGGCGGCAAGCGCGGGAAGATCGGACGCGTGCTGCCGGGCATGACGGCGAAGCTGACTGATGCCGACGATCCGTGGGGCGAAAAAGTAATTACGCCGGGCGAACCGGGTATGCTGATCGTGCGCGGGCCGAACGTCATGCAGGGTTACCTCGGATTGCCGGAAAAAACGGCGGATGTGCTGCGGCACGGGTGGTATTGCACCGGCGACGTGGCGACGATGGACGAGGACGGATTTTTGCAGATCACCGGACGGCTCTCGCGCTTCAGCAAGATCGGCGGCGAGATGGTGCCGCACCTGAAGATCGAGGAGAAATTGCAGGAACTCGCGGGCAAGGCGGAACAGACGTTCGTGGTGACGGGCGTGCCGGACGAGAAAAAGGGCGAGCGCATCGTGGTGCTGCACAAGCTGCCGGACGCGGAGTTGCAGGTGTGTCTGGAACAACTGGCGGCGAGCGACCTGCCGAACTTGTGGAAGCCGAAGGCCGGCGATTTCTTTCACGTGGAGCAGTTTCCGATGCTGGGCACCGGGAAGCTTGATTTGCGCGGGGTCAAGGAGACGGCGGCGAAACTGGCGGTCTGAAACCAATTTGCCAACGGGCAAAAGTTTGATTAGATTGGTCGCATGTTCGTTCAGACGAAACATCGGTTCACGGTCAAGGATTACTACCGCATGGCGGAGACGGGCGTGCTGCCGCCGGACGCGCGCGTGGAACTGCTTAACGGAGAAATCATTGATATGTCACCCATCGGACCTTTTCATGGCGGGCTGGTCAAACGCTTAAGCCGCATTTTCAACCTGAAATCCAAAGGCCGCTGGACGGTGTCCACGCAGGATCCGTTGCAACTGGATGACCACTCCGAACCGGAGCCAGATGTGATGCTGCTCAAGGCCGCCGCCGATGATTATACCAGCCGGCATCCGCAGCCCGACGACGTGTTCCTGCTGATTGAGGTTTCCGATTCCACGATTGACTACGATCAGAGGGAAAAACTCCCGGCTTATGGACGCGCGGGCATTTTCGAAGTGTGGATAGTGAACCTGAATGACCTGACCGTGGAAGTTTATCGCGAACCGCATTTTGACGGTTATGGCATCAAGACCGTATTGCGTGCCGGCAGCCAGGCCGCGCCGCTGGCATTTCCTGATGTAACGGTGGATGTGGGTGAACTTTTGAAGCGGTAAAGCGTGAAGCGCAAGCTACCGGACGTGGAATTGCAGGCGTGCCTGGAACAACTGGCCGCGAGCGACCTGCCGAACTTGTGGAAGCCGAAGGCCGGTGATTTTTTCCGCGTGGAGCAATTTCCGATGCTGGGCACCGGGAAATTAGACCTGCGCGGGGTCAAGGAGACGGCGGCGAAGCTGGCGGTCTGAAACCAATTTGCCAACGGGCAACGGTTTGGTTAGATTCACACCATGAAGCGAAATTTTACCGCAGTCATCAAACAGGATGAAGGCTGGTGGATTGGCTGGGTGGAGGAAATTCCCGGCGTCAATTCGCAAGGGAAAACGCGCATTGAACTACGTAAAAACCTCCGCTCGGCCTTGAAGGAAGCGCTGGAATTCAATCGGGAGGAAGCGCTGGCGGCGGCCAAAACGGACTACGAAGAAGAAGCCATCGCGATGTGAAACGGCGCGAGCTAATCCGGCATTTGAACGCGCAGGGTTGTGTTCTAATCCGCGAAGGCAGCGATCATTCTTGGTGGGGTAATCCGGCGGCCAACCGCCGATCCGCCGTACCGAGGCACACGGAAATTAATAAATTTCTTGCCAAGAAAATCTGCCGGGATTTGGGGATTGCCGAACCGTAAAAATTAAAAAGGCAGGAAATTTTCCGATGCCCGGCACAGGCAAATTGGATTTGCGTGGCATCAAGGAGACGGTGGCGAAGCTGGCGGGATAAACCAATGCTGTATGTTCGGGCTTTACCAGAAGGAATTCTAACGCAGAGACGCAGAGGCACGGAGAGTAAAGTCAGTAAAGCAATTGTCATCACCTTGCCGAGCGACTCGCAGCAATTGTCAAACTGAACAAGGTGAAATCCATTTCTCAGCGCGTCGCCATTTGTTGGATTTGCGAAAACGAAATTTTTTATTTCGGCGTGAATCTTGTTTCAAGATACGGTCGTGGTTGCTCAACGAATCCGTTCTCGATGATGTATTTTTTTGAAGTTTATTGCCCAGCCGCGCTTTTTGATTGTTATGGTATCCCCATGAAGTTCTAACGTATCCTGATTTGAATAAATAATTCTTCGATTTGCGATCTCCTTCAATTGCTCTAGTTGAGCATCTTTTTCCGCTACGCCAGCCGCAACTAAATCAGCCTTGTGCTTGGAGAGCATTTCTGCTGCTGCAGTGATGGAGTTTGCTATAACTGCTTCAACTATCTGCTTGGTATCCGCTAGTCCTAAACCTGGAACAACAGAACGTAATTCTTTGATGGCTGCTACTTTTTCCCCATTGCGAATCAACTCCATGACGCTTTGCGGAAATTGGTCGTCAGACTCCGATTCTGGGATGAAAAGTTTTGTTTCTTGGCCGCAATACGGACATGGCACCAAACTGTTTTCTTCCACAAGTTTGCTGGCATCAAATTCAAATGGCTGGTTGCAATGCTGGCAGGAACAACTTACGAACTGATTTGTTTTGTCAGGCGGCAAGGAAAGCGACGTTTCGTTTTTGCAATGTGGACATTCCACCGTTTGTCCGGCGGCTTCACTTGGAAAAGCGATATACTCCCCGCAATGCTGACAATTACACTTGGATTCTTCGCTCATAATTTTCATTTTCCATTCGTGTAACAAGATTCAAACGCTAATTGTCCAAAACGTCCAACCCAAATTGCTTTTTGGGGCGGCGTTCCTCTCGTCTCAGGGGACAACTGGAAATGAGTCGGAGACAAGGTGTTTCTGTCGTCCCTGACGGGACTTGGGGTTATTTTTTGACCTTTCCCCACGTTTAAAACCGTGGGCTATTATCGGTCGCTGCTCCGCAGCTAAACATTGTGAACGCGGCACCGGCCACTTCGTTGCCGGCTAATTTCCGTCTTTCGCTTCGCGACTCCGTGTCCCCATCGCCGTAGGTGCGGCATCTTTGTGGAGCCAAAACCAATATAAAATTCCAGCCCCGTCCCGCCATCATTTCATTTTGGCGCGGCAAGCGAGGCGGCATAGTCCTTGCGGACGGGCGCCCGACCAAAGTAAACACAGTCTTATTAATTATTGACAAAGTAAACATTGCCGGCTAGGGTGGATCCGTCCCGCATGCGGGACGCGACAGGACGGAATCCGGTTTTCGGAGTTCGGGCCTACCATAGAGTTTTGAGGTATTGTTCTTTGACATAGCAGATATGGAGATAGGAGTTGGTAGATGGCAGTTGGGGAGCGGCTGAGGTCTGAGGGCCAAAGGCCGCTCCCCGCTCCTTGCGGAGGGTCACCATCCGACCCGCCTTCGTTAAAACTACGGCGCGGCAAGTCTAATCCGAGTAAACCTGACCTTTTAAATTCGGATTTCCCGTCCCGGGTCCCGGACTTCGGTTCTTGGTCATTGTATTTCAATGATTTATGATGAAACACGGGTGCAAAATCTGAGGGCAGAAGTCAAGGTTAGTCAAATCCGCCGTCGTTGAAACTATGGCGGGACAAGCATAGTCAAAGTTAGTAAAGGTTTAAAATTGGGTTGAGGTCAAAGGTGATGGGGGTGGAAATTACGAAACGAACCACTACTGTCCGGTTAAGTTTTTTCTGACTGTGGTTTGGGCCATATAAAACCTGCGGATTTCTGCTGGCGGGCTTTTTTTCGATTTCAATTTGGCGAGGTTCCTTTAAGGGTGCCTGCCCGCGT
>DATHOG010000163.1:0-32878 GCA_035485115.1 Candidatus Sulfotelmatobacter sp.
ACCCGCGCTGTCTGGATTCCCAAAGGTGAGCGCGCCCGAACCCGCCTTCACCAGCAGCGAATCCACATGTCCATGGTAACAGCCATCGAACTTGATGATCTTGTCCCGCTTCGTAAACCCGCGCGCCAGTCGAATCGCCGACATGCACGCCTCCGTGCCGGAATTCGTCATGCGCACCTTCTGCACGCCGGGCACCAGGCTGCAGATCAGCTTCGCCATCGTCAATTCCAACGGATTGGGAATGCCGAAACTCGTGCCGTGTTCCGCAGCCGCCTTGACCGCAGAGATGATCTTGGGATGGGCATGGCCCAAAATCGCCGGCCCCCAGGTCAGGACGTAATCAATCAGCTCATTGCCGTCCACGTCCCAGACCCTTGAACCGCTGGCACGATTGACGAAAAAGGGGTTGCCGCCGACCGCGCGAAAGGCCCGGACCGGCGAATTGACACCACCGGGAATATATTTCAGCGACTCGGCAAATAGCTTTTCGGATTGGCCGCGATTCATGCGCAAAGATTAACAGCGAAGCCCGGCAGAACAAAGCCCACGATTAACTTTCGCTTTTGGTAATTTGCAGTGGGTCCCCCCGTCGTCCTCGACTCCCTACTGGTCGCCGCCCTGCGGCTTTGACCTGGTAAGACCGGCTTCGCCAGCGCCCATAGCCCGCCCCAAGTTGGGTGCACCGGCAAAAATCGGCAAAACTGGCAAAATTATTTTAGTGGAACTATTCGATTCAATTCGTCCCTTAGATTCAATTCGTCCCTTATTGTCCTTATGTGTATTTTTCGTGTTCCACCCTTCCTCCTCGTACCCGATGCCCGGCACCAGGTTGGTGCCTGCCACCGGACTGTGGCAAATGTCCCCGTCATCAGGTTGGTGCAATCCCAATTTCGAAATCCGAACTCACCGTTCAACCATTCATCATCCGGCGATTGTCGAGCCGCTGTGAGTTATTATTGGGGTTTTGGAGTATGCCCAAAGGCGGTAAAAACCACCGGACCATCACCAATCAGCCAGGGTTCCCAGCCATAGGCGAGACCGGCCTCGGACGCGGCTTGCTTGGCCTGAATAAAAGCCGGAAACGAATCCTCGTAAACACAGAATGCGATGTAAATCGTTCCATCGGAAAGGGTTTTGAAGAAATTCGCCAGGCCGGCGGCATTGTTGGCGGGGTCTATGCCTTTATCTTCGATGGGTTCGGCGATTTCATCGGTCAACGTGGAAGTCCATTTGATGTCGTTCTCATTGCGGCTGAGGTCGTAGTTACGGCAGAGATAAATTTTATCGTAACGGGCGATGATGTAGATGACGCGTTTGCCGGTCTCGTGTTCTTTGGGCAGTCGCAAAGGACGTTGAAGCTCTCCAATTTTGTTGGTCACCTGTTTTTCCAGGTCCGTCATCATGACATTGAGTTGTTGTCTGTTTTCGGTCGCAACCGTCAGGCTGTTTGTTGTGTCGAGTTTCTTTATCCTCGCGGCGGCCAGTTGGGCGTTGAGGAACTTGAGTCGTTCAGCCGGATCCACCGCGCTGGCCGAGTCCAAATCCTTGGAGTTCTGTTCATTGGCCTCGCGGATTTGCTGGATGGCATCCTGAATTTCCTTGCGGGAACGAAGCAGATCCATTTGGGTCCGGGTGCCGGGATTGGCGGCTTGCGATTGTAATTTGGCCGCAAGCTGCTGCGCTTTTTGGAGATTGCTTTGGGCCAGTTCCAGGCGACGCTGCAACCTTTCCTGTGAATCTGCCGGCGTCGAGGCGGGCGTCTTTTCTTTGCTGGTCAAAAGAACCACCAGGACCGCCAGCAGAATGATGCCCCCAAACGCGTTGCAGAGCGTGTCCAGCAGCAGGTAAAGGCTGTCGGCGGGTTGTTTTCTTCGGAGGTTCATTTGAAAAAGCTGAAGAGCCAGTCCAAAAACCGCCGCCACCAGCTTTTGGCCGGGGGCGTTGACGGTTTTGGGGCGGGGACACTGTTGGTTTTCGGTGCATCTTTCTTGAATTCGCTTGCCGGAGCGTTCGTTGTTGACGGGATATTATTGGTGCTGCCATTCACATCATTGGTTTTGGCGGATTCAGATTTTCCGTTGCCGCTGCCATTTCCAGTTTCGCTTCCAGATGAGCCAGTCCCGGTTCCGGACCCGGAAGCCGCAGCGCTTCCAGTTCCATTCACGCCGCCACCGGCGGCTCCATTATTTCCACCCGGGTTGCCGGCACTTGGCAGCCCCCCGGCGCCTCCGGCATTAAAACCGGTGGGAGTTCCGCCGCTACCCGGGCTTCCACCGGATGCGACCGGCAGGGTTGCCGGGTTTTGATTTCCACCTTGGCCGGCGCTTCCAGTTCCGCCACCGCTGGTTGATCCAGAATGTCCTCCACTGCCGGTTGAGTAGCCTGGCGGCGGGTGTACCGGAACCGTTTCATCCAGGACGGGCGGTGACGCGAAATAAACATCTTTGTTCTCCTCAATGGCGTCGTAGCCGACATCAATGTTCATCTCTCGCGCCGTCTTGACCAGGTCTTGAAACAAAATAATTCCGGAAGGCCGGATGAGAAAAACGACATATTCATCCGCCGGTTTTAAAGTTTTCAGGAATTCTTCAAAATCATGCCGGGCCATGGCGCTGTCGATCTCCTTCGTTTTATCGGGCTGATCAAATCGTTCGAGGCTGAGTCCCTGCCCGGAGACGAGTGCCAGGACCGGTTCCTTTGTTCCTGTTCCCTGCTCGGGAATCAGCCAGAGTTTGCCTTCCCGCTGGCGCAACTGAATCAGTTTGGAGCGGAGACCGGCGATGTGTTGCTCCACGGTTTCCGTATCCGACCTCACCACCGCTTCTTCGTCGGCAATTTCTTTTATCTTCGCGTTTTCTTTTTCAATTTGGGCTTTCAAGGCCGTCAAACCAAGTTCGGCATCGCGTTTGGCGATGGCGGCCTGGCTTTGCGTCATCTGCTGGAGCAGCGCGGTCTGGCTTTGCTGTTCCCGGGCCAGTTGAGCTTTCAGTCGTTTGATATCAGTCTGCAATTTATCGGGATCGGGCGACGTGTTCGCGGTCGCAAGCAATTCCTGCAGGCGCTCGTTTTGCGCGTCCACTTCGGCTTGCTGCGCGAGAATTTCCTGCATTCGTTGTTCGGTATCGGGATTGGTGGACGTTTTTTTATTGTTGGTCGGCACACCCAGGTCCGTGGCCAGCAACAACGCCACGAAAATGAGGACGCCGCTGACCGCCGTGATGATGTCAGCGAACGCGAAGAAACTGATCTTCGAATCAAGGCTCCGTAGCCGGCTGCTCATGCTTTGTTCTCGGGTGCGGATGTGTCAGCCCGGGCAGGCTGGCGTTCCGACAGACGAAGTTTGGCGATGATGTGCGAATGGCAATAATCGTTGCAATCATCGAGAAAGGCCATTTCGCGTTTTTGCTGGAAAGTGATGGCCAGTTGTAAAAACAGCGTGAAGGTCAGCGCCACGAGCGTGGATTCAAAGGCCGTGGCCAGACCGCCCGTGACGCCTTGAAGTGAAGCGCGAATCAGGGTCAGATCACCGGCCGCCTGAAGCGTGGCGGTGAATTTACCGATGGCCAGGCTCAACCCCAAAACCGTTCCGATAAACCCGAGCACCGGAATCGCCCAGACCAATCCGTTCACCACGGTATAGCTGGAAGCCACCTGATCTTCATCATTTTGCGCCTGCGATCGGAGAATGGCGGAGACATCACCGACCTGGCCGATGTTTTTGAAGTTCGACAAGGCGCGATCAATGCGGTTCAACACGATGAAATTCCGGGGATGATCCACCAGGGCATGGATCCGCGCCAGTACCGTGGCGGCGGTTGATTCCGTCAGGATGAATTCGGGTTCGTCCGGCACCGTATCCAGATCCAGGGCCTTGCGCTGGAATTTGATTTTCTTTCCTTTGATGAACAGGACGGCCATGCCGCCAAAAAAGAAAAACGTCGCCGGAATGACTGCGAACTGGTTGCTCGGCCGCATGTAAATCGTGGCGATGTGGGACAGGCCCGGCAGGCGGATGAAGACGAACATCATCAGGACGTAAAGGATGCCCGTGGCCATCGCGCCGGCCAAAAACGCCAGAGCGTGATTGACGCTCGTGTACCGCCCGCCTTTGAAGCCAAGCCGGTTTTCCAGATCGCTTTGGGACCAGGCCAAAAGTTCGGAGCCGTCGTTTTTGCCGCTGTTGATTTTCGGGGTGTTGGGGAATTGGGCCATAAATAATGTTGTTGATGTCAATCTCTTGAGCCGATGACGAGCATGATGGTGCCAACGATTGCCAGACCGATTCCGATCAGGATGCCATTTTGACGGTCGGCCATCAGACCGATGTTGTTTACCCGTCCCATTCCGCTTTCAACGGATGGGTCAAAACCAAAAAAGAAATAGGCGGTGACCACCAAGCCGCCCAGCAGCAATAAAATGCCCGCAGTTCGCAGGCCGGATGAACGTCTCGCCGGCGGTTGCGCGAGGGGCGAAATGATCGCGGGCTGTCGCTGCCGGCGGGCCTCCGCTTCGGCTTCTGCGGCTATGCGCTGTTGTTCCGCCAGCCGGGCTTCTTGTTCTTTTTGTTCCCGTTCCGATTCTTCCTGCTCCCGGCGGGCGGCTTCCTCGGCTTCCGTTTTTTGCCGGAGGACCACCTCGGCCCTGCCGATAAAATCGCGGAGGGTCAGCCATTCGCCTTGGTGGCTGATTTCGTGGAGCAACCCGATCTGATGGGTTTCAAGCAGCGTATCAATGGCCTCGGCGGAATGGGGGCCTTCCTGTTTGCCACGCCAGCGCAGCAGAAACCCGCCGCCGGCGGAGGGGTCGGCCAGTTTGGCGAGTTCGGAAAACCTTCTCATCGGATCAAGCTCTTGAACATGGGCGGCAGGGCTTCCTTTAAGGATGCGTTGTTGGTATCAACCGCAAAACGGCTCAAATAATCGGCCCGGGAGGATGGCAAGGCAAATAACGGTGACAATGGCATGGCATTGCCGGCAAAAAGAATGATTTCCTTCGCGCCAGAGCCGTAACACCACATCTCTCCCGGCGTGTCCTGAGCCATCACCGGCTTGCCATCAAGCCCGACAAAGCCGGCATATCTCAGTCCATCCTTCGAAACGGCCTCGTCCAGCCCGAGACAAATTTTCGCCTGCCCGGCATAAGCGGTCGTTTTATCTTCGGCAAAGATTTTTTCGAGCATCGGCCCCCACTTTGACACCTTTTCATCAATCAACCAATCACCGTCGCTGAGCGTGCCGCCGGTGACGTCGTTGATTTTATCAACCGCTTTCCGGATGGAGGGAGAAAATGACAATCCCCAGGCGTCAGGCTGGTATGCCATGATATTGACCAGCGTGCAGAACAGGTACGCCCGAAACACGGGAGAGCCGTCGTGGGAATTTTTGATCGCATCAAGGACGGGCAGCAACGGGCCGTTGTAGGTGCCGGTCAATTTGTAAACGTCATTCAGGCCGGCCTTCTCAAAGGCGGTGGTCGGGTCCGGTTCCTCAATATTTTCAATTTGGTAAACCGGCTGGGTGGCGGACAATTTCATTTGCCCCGAAAAAGTGCCGTATTCGTGATCGTCAAAGGTTGCCTCGGTTGCCGTGGCTGAAATCGTCCAGGCCGGAATGGTTTTCCAACCTTCGGAGGTGTCCAGCCTGCCTGCGGTGATCCAGTCGGTTTTCCTGGTCTTTTCCGGATCCAGATACAGGCGATAATGTACGTGACTGGCGTTCACCGCCGGGTCGGCCAAAAGATGCCGGAAGGCGGTTTGTTCAGCCGGCATGGCCATTTCGGGGACAAAGCCCGACGCCGGCTGTTTATTGATGAACGCCCAGGTGGCCGGGTTGGCCGCGCCTAATAAGGCACGAAGGGCCGATTCCTCGTTCAACCCCGAAGTTTGAATCGCGGTCGCTGCAACCACCGCCGGGACACTGGAAAATTCAGAGGCAGCCGTGTTCGATATCGCCGCCATATATTCATCGTACGAAGCCGCTTTTTTCATGGCCGTCAAACCTTCATCAATTTTTCCCAATTCCCCGGCATACGCGGCATATTTGTTGGTGACGGCTTCAGCCCGTTGGATCAAGTCGCTCCGGATGGTCATTTGTCCCTTGAACCCCGCCTGGCAGTCATTGATTTTTTGGAGGTCGCCGGAAAGTTTTGTCAGTTGTGCCGAGGCGGTTTCCAAAGTCGAGCGGTAGTCGAGCTGGTCGCTGATGGCTTCGGCGCTGGTGATCCATTGTTCTAAAATTCCGTTTACGATGTTGGCTCCTTCCGAAAGGTATTGCTGCCATTGTTGCTCGAAGGCTTTGAGCTTAGGTGTGTTTTCCGGCTGCAAATCTGGCGCCAGGGCATTCAAGGTCGTGCGAACCTGGGTCAGTTGATCGGCGATGGCATTGATCTGCGCCGCATCCGGGTCACCGCTCAATTTCGCGGGCAGTTTGGCGAAGGCCGCATTGAAGTTGTCGAGCAAGGCGTTCTGTCCGGTGACGAATGTTTCGGCGGAAGCCATGGTTGCATTCAAGCTGCCCACGCTGAGGAGGCTTGGATCGGTCGTTTTTAGCCGGTCGATCAACTGGCTGGCCGCATGGACCTGCTGGTTGTTCACCGCGGCGCGAAGCTGTTTCTCAAAATCGCCGGCTTTCATGCGGGTGGCCGCCAGCCAGAGTATGATGCCCGCCACGATCACGACCACCGCCGTGCCGGCCAGGATAAGGCGCAGGCGCACGGCCGTACGCCGTGAAATCTCGGCGTCAAGCAACCCGCTGCGCTTGCGAAATGCCGCCGTGAGGTCTTCGGGTATGGGACGGGTAAAACCGGTCAATGACCGCCAGGCCTTGTGCAGGCCTTCGGAATCCTGCTTCAACTCGGGCAGCTCGACATAACGGGCGGAGGTGTCTTTCTCCTCGCTCTTTTCAATCCGGCTGCGTAGCTCGCCCGACAAACTTTTGAATTCCTTGTCGCTTTTATCTTTTTCAAATTCTCCGCGCCCCCAGGCTTCCAGATCGGCCACAGTTTTCCAGGCGGCAGGCGGAAGCTCCGGGGAAAATTCTTTTTGCAGGCGCCGGATGAAATCCAGCTTCGCCAGCACATCAACCCATTGCGACGCCGCACGAAGTTTGACGGCCTCTTCCAGCAGGACCGCGCAACGGATTCCCTCGGCCTTGCGCCAGACTTCGCCGTCGGGTTTGGTCTTGAACCCAAAGGCTTCCACCGCCTCGATCGCCGCGACCACCAGGCCCGGGTCGCCTTCATTGACGAGCCGGCCAAGGTTCTCCAGCTTGAGCGCCAGCACTTTGGCATCCAGCCGGGCCAGTTCGGACGCGCCATTGTTGTCGTTGGGATTGAGCCGGGTGATGCTTTGCAGCGCCTTCAGCGCTTCCTCGTCATTGCGACCGAGGACGGCCTTCCGGTAGGCGGCATACAGCGGATGATCCGTCGTGATGCCTTGCGCGTAGCAATTATTGAGTTCCTGGACCGCCCGCGCATCGATGCGGCCGGCGACCGGCAACACGTTCTTTTGGCAATACGCACGCCACTCATCGGCATTACGGAATTCCAGAACGGTGACCAAGTCCAGCAGACACGGCGGGGTTTCCGCCAGTTGGATGGCCTGCAGCCGGTCCCCGGCCTTGATCATGGACTCGCATTGTTGCAGGCGAAGACTGGTCGCGTGGCAGATCACGGCAAAGTCGTCGGCAACCCGGGCCGCAATGTCGCTGCTGCCCCCGCCTTCGAGGATTTCATCAATCTTGCGAACCAGCCGTTCTGTTTCTAGGAGGGTCATGTCATTGTCTTGCTGCTTAAAACTTCAAGGAGAATAAACAAACCGCGCCTTGGCGCGTGATTGCTGTGTCCCCCATATCTGCGCGAAACCAACGAGTGCATTTGAGCTTAAGGTGATTTCTAGATTATTTGTCGTTTGAAGCGAATCACACTTTGGCGACCATTTTCCATTCTTCAAATTATTATTTAAAGCCAAAGCAATATTTACATCACTTCGGAACGTAGAATCGTTCCATGTATTTGTATTCAGCCCATTTTCATCACGGGTGAAAACGTACAAAACCTGTTGGGCTGCACCAATGAAAAGGAACTTTGAATTCTTGTCCAAGGAATTCCTTATCATGATTCCATTTATTCCGTCGCTTGATTTTAGAGTTATCTTCGCATCAAAAAAACTTCCTGAATTTGTCTTATAGACAAAAATAACATTGTCACCACCAGCTGCAAAAGCACCCGAACTGCTTTCGATTTCAAATGAATTTGTGTTGTGTAACTGCTCAGGCGGAAAACTATCCACGTTTCCAATCTGTTCTGCCATCCATCCACCCAACAGTGGTTCTATGTAGGACTGCTTGGCGCTTTTTGTATTTGTCGTTGGTGCATCAGAATTCCCTGATTTAGCATCAGAGTTTACAACGTGTGCCGGGTTATTAGTGGCCGCCGCCTCTCCTTCGTGAATCGCTGTTACCGGAGAAGGGTTGGGTTGGGTTGCTTCCAATTTTTTTTTGCTTCCCAATATCAGCCAGCCGGTTGCAATCAAAACCACCAAAACGAACATCCCAAACACCATTATGATTTTATTCCATATTCGCCGGTTTTTGGCTTCGCGGGCTTCCTCTTCTTCCCGAATGCGTTGCCGTTGATTATCCCGTTTAGTTTCGTAGTCTGCATCGATTGAATTTATTCCGGGCTGCGGAGTTGCCGCCGCTGGCGTGTTGGACTTGGCTAGTTTGATCTTTTCATTGCATTCAACTCTGGCCACTTCGCTGGTTATTGCGCCAACCGAATTGCTCACCTGCACCACATATCGGGAAACGCCAAAAGGCGGATTGGTCAGGGTCAATTCCGGACCGGTGGCTTCAGGTATGATTTGGCCGGTGTCCTGTTTGTCCACGGAATACCACTGATAGGCCGGCACAGGAACGCCTTCCGCTTTGACCGATAAATGCGCCGCCTGGCCTTCGCTTAAGAACACAGTTTTTGGCTGTATTAATATGCGTGGCGGCTGGCGTCCCGACTGCGCAAAGGATTTTTCTTCGGCCGTGGCGCGGATGACTTTTACCTCGGTCAAGTTCCGGCAATCCGGCCCGGCAAAACGGGAGGAGGCAGGATTATCCGAATGCAGGCAGCGCCATTTAAAATCCGCCGGATTATCCTGCTCCTGCATGGACGTTGTGAAGGTGTATTGCCACGCGGTCGCGCGAAAATCCCGGCGCGGGTCGCGCAACTCCCATAGCTCCAGACTCTCGGCGAACAGCGCCAATATCTGTTCATCGGAGACATTGTCCACGCGGAAGGAAGCACCGGAACGGACTTCCAGCATTCCGTAGCCGTTGGCGGCATCCCCGGAAAGCTCTTGCCACATCCGGGCCGGCACTGAACCCGCCGACGAAAGTCCCGGCAGGCTGCTCCAATCTTCGTTCTCCAAATTCTCCGGTTCTTTCGTCCAAGCCGTCAACCAGCCGGGCCATTGCGACAAAATGACGGGCGGCGAAGCGTACTGCCGGATTTCTTCCGGCGTAAAAACCAGATGATGGGCCAGGAAGTTGGTGCGGCCGGTGAAATCCAGGCCCGCATCCTGGATGCGGCTCAATACGTGATAACGCGTCCCGCGAATCTCCAATGTGCGGCAGGCGCATATCCGGCGCTCCCGGCCTCCGGTCAGGGATAGATGCTGATAGTAGCTCAGTTTCTCCAACTGGAGCATTAGAGGTTCGCGCATCCCGGCACTCCGAGCCACGGTGCAATACCCGGAGCGCCCCGCAACCACGCCCCTTTGCGCACTGGTATATATGAGTTGCTGTGGCATGTCAGCCCCGCGCGGTGGCAGGGGAACCGGTTTTGGGCGTGGCCGAAAACATGGCGGGACATATCTGGGAAAGGATCCAGATCAACGGAACCTCCACCTGCTTCGGCTGCAGTTTGCCCGGGTCCGGCACATACGTATTGGGGCCGATTTTCAACGGCGCGTGGCCGAACGCGCTGGCTGCGAAAAATACGACATTGGTGCTGAGCGCTTCGGCGTTGGCCACCACGGCGGGGCATAGTTTCAGCAGCAACTGGCGGATGATGCCGGAGTTTTCCGCGATGATGTCATGGGCGACTTTGCCGTCAACCAGGGGATTTTTGAGCTGGATGCCATTCAAAAGGCTGATCCAGACATCGCTCTTGCCCACCACAAACGCGACGGGTGTATCGATCATTTTTCCATGCGGCAGGTTCCGGATGGATTGGATCCGCGCCTTCATCTCCGCAAGGATGATGTCCTGCTGGTCTACCACCGGTGTTTCAATTTGGGGGTCGTTTGTCTCCCTGAGCGAAGTCCGGAACTCGGGACTGTTGAAGGGGTCGAACAAATAGATGATGCCGGCGGCGCTGGCGACATGCTGGGCCCCGGGTTGCTCCACGATGTTGATACCGGGCTGGAAGTGTTCACCCGCGTTGTCGTAAAAAATTAGCGCGCAAGGTTCATGAGTTTTATCCTCATGCGCCAAGGTGTACACAAACGGCCGGGGCAGGGCTACCATCCGGCCTTGACGCGGCAGCCGCTCATACATCGCTCCCTCCAACACGGTTTTCGCCAGCTTGGCTTGCGCCGGGGACTGGGCGCCAAAAAGGGCCTTGCGCATGTCATTCAGCGGCGCGTTTCCGGTCGGATCGCCATCTTGAAAAGTAATTTGGAAATCCCGATAAAGCGTGGCGGGTAAAACCTTGGTCAAAACGCTCAGGTAATACGACTTTCCTGCAAACTGATCGCCAACCAGTGAAATAATATGGTGCTTCATCGCCAGAAAACTCGGCGGCAGTTTCCGGCGGCAGTGCGGACAGGCCACCTCCGAGGTGGGCAAGCCCATCGCATCAATAGCCTGACCGGCGTCGTTGAAACGCGTCGCTAAAAAACGTTGCTGGGCATCTTCACCTAAAAGCGGATCCCCACGGAGTGAATCATGCACCGCAATGTGCATCACGTCTCCCGTATCAAAACGCAGCCAGCAAACCGGGCAGGATAATTCTCCATTGGCATTGGGTGGAGCGGGGGCATTGTCGCGGGGCGGTTCGACCGCACGGAGTTCAAGAACAGTCGGGGTCGTGGAACTTTGGCCTTCAGGAGCCGGGATTGGGAACTGCACACTGCAATGCGGGCATTCAACCCTGCGTCCAGTGTCTTCCACATTCGCCTTCAACTTCTGGCCGCATGACGGACAGAAAAATCGAAATTCCATAAAGGGTGCCTCTTAGGCCGCCGAGTCTATGCGGATTCCACGAAGTGGCAAGGCCTTTCCAAACTTCCCAACGCAGAGTCTTGAGTGGTATTCCAGAGTGGTATTCCAGCAGTCCCGGTACCCTTTTTGGCGTGTCGCGATACCAGCCGGAGCCATTAGTCGTTCCAGGGAAATTTCCGAATACCGTCGTGGATCGTCCTGGCCTGTGGCCGCCGAAGGATCTTGGCGTCTCGGCGGTTAATCCGCCTCAGGCTGCTATCTTCTCATTTCGCCCCGCCCCGCGCAAAGAATGGCCGGGGGTAAAAAGAAAAAACCGGCTTAGTCAGCCAGGGGATGGCCGAAGAAGCCGGGGAATTTGAAAAGAGTACTTCGTAAGATTACGTAGAACTCGCATCCCGGTAGCACTCGATCCGGGTCGCAAAGTATTTAATTCAAAGATCAACTTACAGGCCGCTGTTAATCATGCCCTGTAACGACACCAATTAATCATACTCCCTTATCATTGTCAACGCTCAAACATAGGTATAAGTAAAACTATTCAAAAACGACTCCTTAGATTAGCCCGCCCTCCGGGTCCCTCGGACCCGGCCCCTGTGGAGTCTTCAGTTTATGCCCATTTCACAATGAAAGTGAGCCATTCGTGTTCCACAGCGCCAAAAGCAGGGCGCGTCAAAGCCGAAGTTGGGTGGTATCTTAATTTGATGTAGCACCCGCGTCTCGCGGGTGATTTTCGGCGTCCCGCCGAAAATACCCGTGGCTATCCACGAAAACTGACGTCAACTCGCAGGCTCAACTCGCAGCCATCTCCTTGCCGGAATCAATTTCAGACCCTGCCCGAAGTGGCTGTGCCATACGCGGAACCGGAACCGCCCTGAACCGATTTTATCATTGTAAAATCAATATCGAATTGGCCCGCGATTTGAGCTGTGAATAACTTGCGAACAAGAGTTAATATGTTGTCCTCGTATCTGGAGGCGCATTGCCTTAAAAACGCAGTCGCAAGTCACGTTACCAGAAGTTCAGAGCGGGATTTGCGTCCGTCAGCCGCCAAAAAGCCGGTGAAAAACAGTTTTTCACCCCGTAAAATAAGGCGATTTTTAACTCCGCTAGATTCTAGCGGAGCCGTCGTCGAAAAAGTTTTGAAAATTTCGCTTGAATCAGGGCGGCGGGCAGGGTTGACTGGCTGTCGGCTATCACGAAAAAGGCCGGCAATTAAGCTAAGTGAATAAACACTGAATTTCGGGCGGTAGCGGCCAACGATTATGCAGATTTCCGCAGAAAAAATTTGGAACACGGCGCAGGAGCATCTCCGCGTCCGGTTGGGTCAGGATACTTACAAGATGTGGTTTGCCCCCTTGCGTGCCAGCGCCGTGGACGGACAGCACCTGACCATCGAGGCCCCCAATGAATTTTGCGAGGTCTGGCTCAAGGACAATTACTTGAGCCTCATGCAGGATGCCGTGGCCATCGCCGCCGGCGCCCGGCTGCAGGTCAAATTCAAGGTCTCCAACACCACCCTCCCCGTCACGCCCATTGCCATCCCGGCACCCGCCAAGGCCAAAGCCGCCGAAACTGCCAGCGACCGCATCGCCACGAACGGCGACCTCCATTTCAACCCGAAAAACACCTTCGACACCTTTGTCGTGGGCGCCAACAACAATTTCGCCTTTGCCGCCGCCAAGGCCGTCGCCGAAACGCCCGGCAAGGCGTACAACCCCCTGTTCCTTTACGGCGGGGTCGGTCTGGGCAAGACCCACCTGCTCCACGCCATCGGGCAGCACGTCACCGGCACCAAAAAAACCGCACGTGTCTCCTACGTTTCATCCGAGAAATTCACGAACGAGTACATTGACGCCATCCAGAACAACAAACTCGTCACCTTCCGCAAAAAATACCGCCATACCGAGGTATTGCTCATCGACGACGTCCAGTTTTTCGCCGGCAAGGAACGCATCCAGGAGGAATTTTTCCATACCTTCAACGCCTTGAAGGAAGCCGGCCGGCAGATCGTCCTCACCTGCGACCGCCCGCCGAATGAGATGCAGGGCCTCGAAGGCCGCCTCGTCTCCCGCTTCGAATGGGGTCTGGTCACCGACCTCCAGCCGCCGGATATCGAAATGCGCCTCGCCATCTTGCAGAAGAAGGCCGCGTTCATGAACGTCACGCTGCCCGAAGACGTCATCAATTTCCTCGCCACGCGCATCCGCACCAACATCCGCCGCCTCGAAGGCGCGCTCATCCGCGTCGCTTCCTACGCCTCGCTCACCGGCAAGAAACTTTCGATTGAAGTCGTCGAGGGTTTGCTCCGCGAAATTCTTCATGAAGAAGGCCGGCAGACCATCAGCATCGAAGTCATCCAGAAAAAGGTGGCCGAACACTTCGACATCCGCCTCGCGGACATGACCAGCAAGCGCCGCCCGGAAAACATCGCCTTCCCGCGCCAGATCGCCATGTATCTCTCGCGCCAGATGACCGAAAGCTCCCTCAACACCATCGGCGAGGCCTTCGGCGGCCGCGACCACGGCACCGTGCTGCACGCCTGCCGCCTCGTCAAAGACCGCATGGAAGTCGATTCCAACGTCCGTCAGGTCGTCCACTACCTCGAGAAACAGTTGATGCGCTAAATCCAGCTTTGTAGTAACGAGGCTCAAACATTTTTGAGTGTGGCAACGCGGGAGGAGCCGTGCGCCGCCGGCAATCCAATTTTCTTCGCCCTCAAGGGGCGTCACAAAAGCACGCCCGGCCATCCCAAACGGTGCTTCTGAAAATTCGTGCGAATTACTTAAGACCGTCTGCGCAACTTTGCTCGGGGAGCGCACCCGCCCCGGGTGCAGTTTTCCGCGCCCCCGCGGAAAACCCGCGCGCCCTGAATTGCTCAAGCGTCCTCGTCAACTCCGCACGCACCACGGGCGGGATGCGGGGCGCATCCCGCCACGCCCGAGGGCGGGCGTGATCCCCAAATCCATATTCTTCCGTTCCCATCCGTGGTCGTTTAAGTCCAACAAAGACTTGAAACTGAAAACTTGAAACTTGAAACTGCTTCGATGCCGGTCATCGAAGTCAACAATCTCACCAAGGCCTTTCGCACCTATAAAAAGCAGCCGGGCTTTGGCGGCGCGGTGCGCGGGCTTTTCCACCGGAAATACGAGCAGACCCTCGCCGTCAACGACGTCAGTTTCAAGATCGAACCCGGCGAACTCGTCGGTTTCCTCGGCCCGAACGGCGCGGGCAAGACCACCACGCTCAAGATGCTCGCGGGCCTGCTTTATCCCACGAGCGGATCGGCCAAGGTCCTCGGCCACACGCCGTGGGAACGCCACGACGACTACCGCCGCCAGTTCGCCCTCGTGCTCGGCCAGAAAAACCAGCTCTGGTGGGACCTGCCCGCCCGCGAATCGCTCGAGCTGAACGCCAAGATCTACGGCATCCCCCGCGACCGTTTTGAAAAAACCGTTGGCGACATGACCGAACTGCTCGGCGTGAAGGAGAAATTGAACGTCAGCGTGCGCGAACTTTCGCTCGGCGAACGGATGAAGATGGAGCTGATCGCCTCGTTGCTGCACCAGCCCAAGGTTTTGTTCCTTGATGAACCGACCATCGGCCTCGACGTCACCTCGCAAAAGATCGTGCGCGATTTCATCCGCCGCCACAACGCCGAACAGAAGACCACCATCCTGCTCACCAGCCATTACATGGCCGACATTCAGGAATTGTGCGAGCGCGTCATCATCATCGACCACGGCAAATTGTTTTTCGACGGCAAGTTGTCGGAGATCGTGGACCGCTTCGCGGATTTCAAGCTCGTCACCATCCAGTGCGACCGGGCCAAGACCGTGTCCGCGGAAAATCTTTCGCGCTATGGTGAAGTCGTGGAACAGACTGATGCCGCCATCAAGTTCAAGGTGAAGCGCGACCGCGTGATCCCCACGTGCAAGGCGCTGCTGGATGATTTGCCGATCACCGACATCGACATCCAGGAAGTGCCCATCGAAGACGTCATCCGCCAGATTTTCGCCCGCTGATCCCCGCATCTGGGCGAGCCGATGACGGCAAGCTGCTTGAGCGCGGCCATCAATCAGAAAATTGACAGCGGCTGTTCCTTCTCCCAGCGGGAGAAGGTTAGGATGAGGGAGAACGGTATGGGCAAACACGTCGGCTTCAATTTTTCCAAACGCAATGGAGGTTCCAGTTTTCAATTTCTGCCTTTATTCATGCGCTTTTTGACGGCGGGGGATTTTTGGCTTTCAAGCGCGGGCACGTTCCGTCAAAACTGGTCAGAATGTCACCACTGTCCGCCAGCATTCTGTTCCATGCCATCGGCGCGGCGTGCGCTGCGGTCTGTTATGTGCCGCAGAAATCCGCGCGCGGCTGGTCCTGGCAAAGTTTCTGGCTGATGCAGGCGGCGTTTTGCTGGTTCCTCCTGCCGGTGGCGGGTGCATTTCTGACTGTGCCGGATTATTCAGGTGTGCTGCGCGAAATATGGAGCACGCATGACGGCCAGATGGTTTTGCTGCGCACCTTTCTGCTCGGCGCGGCCTATGGCATCGGCGGCACGGCCTTCGGGGTCGCGATCCGCTATGTCGGATTTTCCGTGACCTACGCGATGGCCATCGGCATCTCAATGGTCTTCGGCACCGCCTACGCCATCGCGAAAGGCGACACGAGTGTCGCGGATTTTGCCGCGCACTTTCAAAGTTTTTTCGCCAAGACCGGCGCGCATCTCGTCGTGAGCGGCATGGGCATCGGTTTGGTGGGAATCGTATTTTGCGGATTGGCCGGACGCATGAAGGAGAATGATCACACGGTGGCAAAAGATTTATCCGGCAGCAAAAAGGCGGTCATCGGCATCTTCCTGTGCGTGCTCGCCGGGCTTTTGTCCGCCGTATACAGCATGGCGCTGGCGGAGGGTGCGCCCATCGCCAAGATTGCCGCCGACAGGGCCGCCGGCCATCTGGTGCTCGGCATCGACGCCGCGACGTTCAGCAGCAATGCCATCTATCCCTTCTCCAATGCAGGCGCATTTTTGACCACGGCGATTTATTGCCTCTGGCTCCACGCCCGGCACAAAACCCTCGGCGAAATCGTCAACCTGCCCGAGGGCGGCGAACGCGCAAGCCTGCCGCTGAACTGGGCCATGGCCATCCTCACTGGCTGCCTGTGGTACGGACAATTTTTCTTTTACGGTTTCGGCCATTTTTACATCCAGAAGGCCGCCGGCTTTGAGCAGATGTGCTGGGCCATCCACATGATCCTTTTGATTTTGCTCGGCACGTTTGTCGGCATCATTTTCAAGGAATGGAAAAATTGCCAGTCGCGCACCTATGCCGCCCTGACGGTTTCCATCGCGTTGCTGATTGCGGGAAAACTCGTGCTGGATTACGGTAACTATCTCGGCATCCATGCCGCAAAATAGATTTGATATGTCCGCCACGATTTCCAAGCGCGATTACAGCCTTGTCGGCAAGGATAGTAAATATGCCGAGGAACAGGGCCTCGCCTCGGCGCAATGGTACGCCTGCCCCATCTCACGCAAACGGCTGAAGGAATTGATGCAGCGCAAGGACGGTCCGGCCATCCGCGACACGCTGGTCTGGTTTGCGTTGCTGGGAATTTTCGGCTGGCTCGGCTGGCATTTTTGGGGAACGTGGTGGTGCGTCCCGGCCTTCATCGTGTACGGGGTTTTGTACTGCTCCTGTTCCGATTCCCGCTGGCATGAATGCGGCCATCGCACCCCGTTCAAGACCACCTGGATGAATGACGTGGTCTATGAAATGGCGTCGTTCATGGTGTTGCGCGAATCCACGCCTTGGCGCTGGAGCCACACCCGGCACCACACCGACACCATCATTGTCGGGCGCGACCCCGAAATTGCCGTACCGCGTCCGCCGGATATGCCGGGGATACTCCTCGCATTTTTCAGTTTGAAAAGCGGACCCAAGGAATACAAAAAGGTTTTGTTGCACTGCTTTGGCAAATTAACGGCGGAAGAAACAACGTACATTCCCGATTCCGAAGTGAAAAAAGTTTTCCGGACCGCGCGCGTGTGGGGTTTGATCTACGCCGCCACCATCGCCTGGGCAATTTCCATCCACAGCATCCTGCCGTTGATGCTCATCGGCCTGCCGTCGTTTTACGGTGCGTGGCTGCTCGTCATCTTCGGCCTCACCCAGCACGCCGGACTGGCCGAAGACGTCCTGGATCATCGCTTGAACTGCCGGACAGTGTACATGAACCCGGTTTTCCGTTTCGTGTATTGGAACATGAATTACCACGTGGAACATCACATGTTCCCCATGGTGCCGTACCATGCCCTGCCGGCGCTGCATGCGGAACTGAAAAACGACATGCCGAAACCTTACGCCAACCTGTTCGCGGCGTATCGCGAGATCATCCCGGCCATTTTCCGGCAGGTGAAAGACCCGGCCTATTTCGTAAAACGGGAACTGCCCGCCACCGTGAAACCCATCTCCATCCCGGTTCCCGAACCGCAACCCACAACCTAAATTTTAAAATGAGCGACTGGATCAAGGCCTGTAATACCACGGACATCGAACCGGAAGATGTCATCCGATTCGACCACGGCGACCTCACATTTTGCATCTACCGCACGGGCGACGACAAATTTTTTGCGACCGACGGCATTTGCACGCATGCCAAAGTCCACCTCGCCGACGGGTTCGTGATGGACAACCTAATCGAATGCCCCAAACACAATGGCCGTTTCGATTTCACGACCGGCAAAGCCAAGGGCGCACCCGTGTGTGTGGACCTGAAGACCTATCCGGTGAAAACCGAAAACGGCGCGGTATTCATCCAGATCTAAACTCGTTGTAGTTGCTGTGCGCTTTCCCCTCATCCTGACCTTCTCCCTTGGGGAGAAGGAACAGCCGCTGCCTGTTCTCGGATTTATAACCGGCATTCGAGCAGCTTGCAGCCATCGGTTTGCCTGGACGCTGGGAACGTTTCTCCCTCTCCCCAAGGGAGAGGGCCGGGGTGAGGGGATAGCAACCGTCTGTCTTCATGGCGCTAACGAAAGCCTGCGAATTTTCTTAAATTGTTTAGCCACCCGAACGGGTGAGCCGATGCCGGCTCGAACATTTGTTCACCATCAAAATCATATTTGAAACTTGAACCCATGTCGGTGTTCCGAAAGACTCAAACGAAGTCCCACCAATAAAATGAGCACACCCAGCCAATCCGCCAAGCCCGGAATGTTTCAACTGCCCGACGGGAAAAACATGGTCGTCACCTTCGCGCTCGTGTCCTCGCTGTTCCTGCTCTGGGGACTGTGCAACGGCATGATCGACGTGATGGACAAACATTTCCAGAACGAGCTTGGCCTCACGATGTCACAGTCGGCGAATGTGCAGTTTGCGCATTATCTCGGCTATTTTCTCATGGCCCTGCCCGCCGGCTGGCTCGCGCGCAAATGGGGTTGGAAAGGCGGCATCATCGCCGGCCTGCTGATGGTCTCCGTCGGCGGTTTCTGGTTTTTGCCGGCAACGCACATCCAGGCCGAAGCCCATGCGGGCAATATCTCCACCACCACGGCATTCGTCGCCTACTTGATCGGCGTGTGCGCCATTGCGGCCGGACTGACTTTTCTGGAAACAGTTGCGAATCCCTACACCACGGTGCTGGGACCGGCGCGCTACGCAGCGGCGCGGATTAACCTGGCCCAGTCGTGCAACGGCGTCGGCTGGATCTTCGGTCCCATCATCGGCGCGCAGTATTTTTATTCCAAGGATCCGAAAATCTTCGTGCCTTATGTCGCCGTGGCCGTGGTCGTGCTCGTCCTCGCGGTCATTTTCAAGATGGCCTATGTGCCGGACATCAAGAACGAGGACGATTTCCATATTGATGACAAGGTGCCGGATGTTTCGCACTCGTTGATGGCGCGTCCGCATTTTCTGCTCGGCGTGGCGGCGCAATTTTTTTACGTCGCGGCCCAGGCGGGCATTTTCGGCTTCTTCATCAACTGCATGACGGTCTATAAGAAAACCGGCTTCTCGATGATGCCGGCGATCCCGGCGGACTGGGGCAATGGCGCGTTAAAATCGCTGTTGGAAACCGGTGCGGATGGCGCATTGCACGTCAGTGATGCGGGCGCAGCCACGCTGGCCAGCGCGGCTTTCATCTGCTTCCTGCTCGGACGAATCAGCGGTGCGGGCCTGCTGCGGAAATTTTCCGCGCACAAAGTCTTGGGACTTTACGGCGTGTTGAACGTGGTTTGCTGCCTGCTGGTCCTTGCGAACCTCGGCTGGGTTTCGGTTTTCGCCGTGTTCGCCAGCTACTTCTTTATGAGCATCATGTTCCCGACGATTTTTGCGTTGGGCATCTTTGGTCTCGGCGACAAGACAAAGAAGGCGTCCGGTTTCATCGTGATGGCAATCATGGGCGGCGCGCTCCTGCCAAAATTGATGGGCAAAATCGCCGATGATTCCAATCTCTGCCATGCCTTCGTCGTACCCGCGGCATGTTTCGCGTTCGTGGCCTTTTATGCGCTGACCTGGCCGAAATGGGCCAAGGCAGATTCACTGCACGGAGTGGGTTGAATAGCCAATCACTCACACGGCGAAGGAAGACAGTTGTTTTCCCCCTCACCCCGGCCCTCTCCCGCCGGGAGAGGGAGAAATGCTCCCAGTTTTCGATGAACTCACGTCGCTCTTTCTCTGCGAAAATAAAAGCTGCTTCAGGTTGGAGATTCGCAAGGTTAAGAAATCAGCCAACGGCTGTTCCCTCTCCCAGCGGGAGAGGGTCAGGGTGAGGGAGACAACGCGAGGCAACTAGAACTACGAGAATGGTCCTGTCACCCAGCCAAAAAATTTACACCGCGCTGTCCCCTCGTTCATCGGTGCGGATGCGTACCGCTTCCTCAACCGTGGTGACAAAAATCTTGCCGTCGCCGATCTTGCCGGTTTTTGCGGCCTTGACGATGGCATCGACCGCGGCCCGCAACTGGTTGTCGGCCACCACGGTCTCGACCTTGATCTTGGGCAGAAAATCCACGGTGTATTCGCTGCCGCGATAGATTTCGGTGTGCCCCTTCTGGCGGCCAAAGCCTTTGACTTCGCTGACGGTCATGCCCTGGATGCCGAGTTCATGGAGCGCGTCCTTGACGTCGCTCAGCTTGAAGGGCTTGATGATGGCTTCGATTTTTTTCATAGGTTTTATTCATTGTAGGCACGCTCACCGTGCTGTGACAAGTCGAGGCCGAGACTTTCGTCCTCCGCATCCACCCGCAAACCGACCAGCGAATCCGTGATCTTGAACAAAATATAAGTGCCCAATCCGCCAAGGACCGCCGTGAAAACGACGGCAATGAGCTGGTTTTTGAACTGCGCC
The DNA here is from genome assembly GCA_035485115.1 of Candidatus Sulfotelmatobacter sp. Classification (GTDB taxonomy): domain Bacteria; phylum Verrucomicrobiota; class Verrucomicrobiia; order Limisphaerales; family UBA11358; genus UBA11358. The sequence continues at coordinate 20,559 of DATHOG010000163.1, forward strand.
ATACCCCCGGCCAGCGAAACAATCGCACCATTTTGCATGAATGTCGTCGCAATGGCGGGATTCACTTCTGCGCTCGCCAGCCCGCCGAGCATGAGCATGCCGACGATGCTGCCGACGCAATGGACACCGAACACATCCAGCGAATCATCATAACCAAAGATGTTTTTCAATTTGGTGACCGCGAAATAACAGACCACGCCGCCGGCCGCGCCGATGCAAAAGGCCGCCGGCACGTTGACGAACCCGCTGGCCGGTGTGATGGTCGCCAGCCCCGCCACCATGCCGGACGCCGCGCCCAGCACGCTGGGCTTGCCTTTGGTGAGCCATTCGACGAACACCCAGCTCATCGCGGCGGCGGCGGCGGAAAAATGGGTCGCGGCAAACGCGCTGCTCGCCAGGCCGCCCGCGTTCAAGGCGCTGCCCGCATTGAATCCAAACCAGCCCACCCACAAAAGCCCCGTGCCGATCAGGGAATAGACGACGTTGTGCGGCATCATCGCCTCGCGCATGTGGCCGTGCCGCCCGCCCAGCAACAGGGCAAAAACCAGCGCCGACGCCCCGGAACTGATATGCACCACCGTGCCGCCCGCAAAATCCAGCACGGGAATTTTTCCGCCCAGCGCCCAGTTGAAATAGCCGCCCTTGCCCCAGACCATATGACATAGCGGAAAATAAATCAGCGTGATCCACAGCAGCATGAAGATCACATAGCCGCTAAACTTCACGCGTTCCGCCACCGCCCCGCTGATGAGCGCGGGCGTGATGATCGCGAACATGAGCTGGAACATCATGAAGGTCTCCTGGGGAACCGTCGCCGCATAATCAGGGTTCGGCGCGCTGCCGACGCCCTTCAAGAAAAAATAAGTCAGGGGATTGCCGAAAAAGGAATTTCCCCCCGCGAAACACATGCTGTACCCAAAGACCATCCACAACACGGAAATCAGGCCCATCAAAACCAAACTATGCATCATCGTGGACAAAACATTCTTTGTCCGCACCAACCCGCCGTAAAACAGGATCAAACCCGGCGCGGTCATCATCAGCACCAGCGCAGTACTCACCAGCAACCAGGCGTTGTCGCCGGAGTCAATTTTGGGCGTGGAAGCCGTATCCGCAGCCTGCAATGGCAAGGACAGGAAGAAAAACCCACAAATCGCGCAGGCACATAGGAAATACCTTTTAAAAAACGAATAAACGGGCTTCATGTGCACTTATTTCAACAAAAATTTAACAGCCAGTCAACGCGCTGGACTGACGAGTTGTTTACATAAATTGTCCTCCGTTATTTCCTTTCCTTCCCGGTTGACAAATTATTCCTGTTTGCAATTTGGCAACCGCAAATTATGTTCGTAGCAGGATGAAAACTGAATTCGCCCCGCTCTTCAAACTCGGCCGTGCTGAAAGGCTGGAATTAGTCGAGGATTTGTGGGATAGCATCGCTGCCGAGGATGCGAACGAGCCGGTGTCAGATGAAAAAATCTTAGAATTGCGCCGGCGCAAGGAACATTACCGGAATCATCCAAATTCCGGCCGCACTTGGGAAGAAGTGAAAAGCCGCGCCCGCGCGAAATGATTGAACAGGTCATCTTCACCGCCGGGGCGGACGACGATATCGCGGAGGCCTATCATTGGTTTGAAAGCCGCGAACCGGGTTTGGGCGAGTCATTTTTGCGCTGTGTCGAAGCCCGCATTTTGATGATCCGCCGCCAGCCAAAGATTTACCGCGTGGCCGTGGACGATTTTCGCCGGGCGTTCGTACGGCGTTTTCCCTACGAAAATTTTTACGAAGCCACGGAGAAGGCGATTATTATTTATTCCGTTTTTCATTGCTCACAAAATCCAAAGAAATGGCACAAACGGTTGCTGCGGTGAAAGCCGTTCACACCTTGCTTCTCGCGTTGATTTAAAAATTTCACTTCGACCTCGCGGATTTTCCGCTAAATTTTCCGCCGTGTCCGCTGAAACGCAACTAACGCCCATGATGCAGCAGTATCGCCGCATCAAGGGCGAACTGCCGAAGGACGCGCTCCTGCTGTTCCGGCTCGGCGATTTTTACGAGATGTTCTTCGACGACGCGAAGGAGGGCGCGCAAATTTTGAACCTGGCCTTGACCGCGCGCAACGGCACGCCGATGTGCGGCCTGCCATACCACGCCGCCAATTCCTACATCGCCCGCATCTTGAAAAACGGCCGCAAGGTCGCCATCTGCGAACAGACCGAGGAGGCGCGTCCGGGCAAACTCGTGAACCGTGAGGTCACGCAAATCCTCTCGCCCGGCACGCACTTCGACGAACGGATGCTCGTCGCCGAACGGAATAATTTTCTCGCGTCGGTTTATCCGAGTGGAAAAATCTTCGGCCTCGCGCTCGTGGACCTGACCACCGGTGATTTTCTGACGACCGAATTAGAGAGCGATTCCGCCTTGCTCGCCGAACTCGAACGCCTGCGTCCGGCAGAAATCATTTTTCCCACTGAAGGTACTTCCGTACGGGCACTATTGCAGGGATCGTTTCAAATTCTTAGCGGCTATGACGATTGGACGTTCGCGCCCGAAACGGCGTTCTTCACCGTCAAGGAACACTTCAAGGTTGCCACGCTCGACGGTTTCGGCCTGAAGGACAAGTCCGCCGCCATCGGCGCAGCGGGCGGTGCGCTGCACTATCTCGCCCAAAATTTGCGGCGCGACGTGAAACATCTCACGCGCATCTCGTTTTATCAGCGCCACGACTTCCTCGCGCTCGATTATACCACGCTGCGACACCTGGAAATTCTCGAGCCGCAGCATCACGATGCCCCGCGCAACTCGTCGCTCTATGGCGCGTTGAACAAGACCGCCACGCCGATGGGTGCGCGCCTCCTGCGCCAATGGCTTTCGCAACCGCTGGCAAGAGTTGAACCGATCCGCGCACGGCAGATCGCAGTGCAAACGTTCATCGAAAACTCCTTCGGCCTCGACAGTTTTCGCCAGCAGCTTGCAAACGTCCGCGATCTGGAACGCACCATCGGCCGCTTGAGCTCCGGCAGCGGCAACGCGCGCGACCTCGCCGCGCTTCGCATCGCGCTCGAACAGATTCCGACATTAAAACAAACCCTGGATTCGGTGGGGCGAGCGTCCCCGCGAGCCGACTCATTAATCAGCGACATCCCGACGGCTCGTGAGGACACTCGCCCCACCAGTTTGATTTTTGAGTTGGGTTCGCAAATCTCTGAATCGCCTGAACTCGTGGATTTGATCGCCCGCGCCATCGTGGACGAACCGCCGTTGCCCATCAAGGAAGGCGGCATGATCCGCGACGGCTTTGATGGGGCGCTCGATGAATTGCGCGATGCCCAGCGCGGCGGCAAGGACTGGCTCGCCAAGATGCAGCAGGATGAGATCGAGCGCACCGGCATTTCCTCGCTCAAGGTGCGGTTCAATTCCGTTTTCGGCTATTACATCGAAGTCACCAAATCGAATCTCGACAAGGTGCCCGCGCACTATATCCGCAAGCAGACCGTCGCCAACGGCGAACGCTTCATCACGCCGGAGTTGAAGGACATGGAAGGCAAAATCCTCGGCGCGGAAGAACGCAGCGTGAAACTGGAATACGAAATCTTCCAGCGCGTGCGCGAAAACGTCCTCGGCCGGTTGAAAGAAATCCAACAAACCGCCTCCGCCCTGGCGCAGCTCGATGTCCTCGGTTCATTTGCCGAAACGGCGCGGCTGCACAACTACGTCTGTCCGCAGGTAATGGACGAAGGTATCCTGCAAATCCGCGACGGCCGCCATCCGGTTTTGGAACAGCATTTGATGGATGAGCGATTTGTGCCGAATGATACCTTGCTATGTAGCAGCCGACGTGAGGAGGCTCAAACTATAACCCCGGCAAAAAATCAGAGCCTCCTGACGTCGGCTGCTACCGAGGATAAATTTCCGCAAATCGCCCTCATCACCGGCCCGAACATGGCCGGCAAATCCACCTACATCCGGCAGGTGGCCTTGCTCACGCTCCTCGCGCATACGGGCGGTTTTGTTCCCGCCGCCGAAGCGCGGATCGACCTGATTGACCGCATTTTCACGCGCATCGGCGCGAGCGACGATTTGTCGCGCGGGCAAAGCACGTTCATGGTCGAGATGACCGAAACCGCAAATATTCTTAACAATGCCACGCCTCGCAGCCTCATCGTGCTGGATGAAATCGGCCGCGGCACCAGCACCTTTGACGGTTTGAGCCTGGCCTGGTCGATCGTGGAACACCTGCATAATCAAGTGGGCGCCAAGACGCTGTTCGCGACGCATTACCACGAGCTGACCGAACTCGCCGCGCGCTTGCCGCGTTTGAAAAATTTTAACGTCGCCGTGCGCGAATGGCATGACCAGATCGTTTTTCTCCGCAAGATCGTCGAGGGCGGCACGGACAAGAGCTACGGCATCCAGGTCGCGCGGCTCGCCGGTGTGCCGAAGGCCGTCTTGGAACGCGCGAAACAGATTTTATCCAACCTCGAGGAATCCGAACTCACGCCGGAGGGCAACGTGCGCCAGCCGCGCAAACAGCAGGACCGTGAGAAGCTAAAAGGTCTTGCGCCTTCGCCGCAGGGGGATTTATTCGGGCAAGCTTGACGCCCCCCATAAAAGCAATTTTGTAGCCGCTGATTCACATTGAAGGAACCCTCGACCATAACGATCCTGTCATGACGACATAAGACTTCCAATTAGCGGACGAATACGAGCAGCAGCCCAAGGCGGCGAGAGCTGCATAATTCGAGTGAATTGCATCCGCCAAAATTCTGCCTCTTGCCCAAAATCATTTCGATAGTGTCCCTTTAAAAGCCTTTCAACGCCGCTGACAGTATCGCCTGCTATGGAAGACAAGATTGTAAATAAGAATAATATTTTTTGACGCTCGGTTTTTTGGTGCGCTTTTTCAGCAAGACGTCCTAATAGATGAGGAAAGTTACACCTCAATAAGTCATTACCCATTATTTGCACAGCAATCACTCCTTCAAAAAGTATCTGTAAGATTTTTGCATCCATAGACAAAAACACCTGCTCATTCCATTTTTCATCTCCAACTATTTTCCATAATTTTTCTGCAGGAACTTCATTGAGATAAGCATAGCTTGTAAAAGCAAAAATAGTTAATGCCTGCTGCTGCTGATCAAGTTCAGCAATTTTCCCAAGCTCGGTCAATATGCCGCCCAAATTTTCAAGCTTTTCACGTTCTACAATAAGAGAACGAAACGTTTTGGCTTCAACTTCATCTTCTATGAGCGGGACAATATTTTTAACATTTGTTTCAGATTCAAATTCGTATGTAAGAACTTCCCCAGGATTAGTCCTTGGTATGAACCAACAAGAATGGCTTTCAAAGATGGCTTGTTCAAAACGCGATCGTAGCAGTGAATCGACCTCAGCATATTTTAAGGAATTTAGATTACCCAAGATTTGGCACTCCAATGCTAGCGACCAAGGAGAATTTAAAAAAAGTGTCGCCAGCCGTAACGTCGAGGGTTCCAACGGTGGAGCGCCAGTTTGCCAGGGATAGTTTGCTCGAATCTGAACATTTTTCAGAACTGATGAACGAATCCAGTCTACAACCTTAGGACGATTTGCGAATATTAAAGCAACTTGCTCCGAAAGCCACCATGCGAATCTCGACAACGCCTCACCATTTCGTGCAGGGCGTCGGCTTTCAAAATATTTCAAATAATGTTGCGCCAACTCGGAACGAAGCAATATTTCCTGAGTCCATCGGTTCTCTCTGTTTTTGCTAACAGATGAGGTCACCATTTGGTCTATTTCGCTCCACAATAAAGCAAATTTTTCACCGGGAATAAGCAATGGACGCGAAACAAAAAGCTGGATTGCGTGATAGCGAGCCAATGGACTTTGAGTCTGGTCCGCCCAGGCCCATACCGCTGGCCAAATATTTTGAATGTCTCCCTTTGAGTTAACCCAAACATCAAATAATTTACATATAGAAAATGAAGGGCTGAGCGGGATTGTTCCTAGATTTTTATAATAGAGATTGCAAGCATCCGAGAAAGAATTTGAACGCTCCACAAAATCAGTGATGATTTTCCCTATTTCAGCGTGTTGTTTACTTGGAGTTGGTATAGGTAGCTCGATCCATTCCACGCTGGGTACCAATGGCTCAAAAACTTTTGGAATAAACTGGTTTAACCCAAGCTCATAGTTCAATTCGATGCATTGCTTGACTCCAGTCAAGTTGATGAAAAAATCATCCGTGATGGCGTCAAAAACCTTAATTGCGCTATCGGACCAAAGTGCTATTTCATCAGAACAAAAAGATTCTCTACAAGAATCAAGCAACGATTCCAGCCGTTCGGCTTTTACATGCCCACACTCGTTGGTCAGCTTTCGAAAATGTTCAAACGCCGCCGCTCGCGCCCGCTTGTCACGACTCAGCAACAGGAGTGTCACATCAATTATCTGAGCCTCCTTTTTATCGCCGTTAACGTAGTAGGCGACGAGTGGTCCAAAAGAAATGGATAGCCGATCTTTATGCGAATAGTTGGATAATACTTCAACGACATCGGCATCCTCAACAACGGAAGCGTCCGTGTTCAAAACCTTATTTCGCAAAAGAATTAATCCAGTTCGCCCATCGATATTTTCTAAATGGTCAAAGGCATATTGTGCTGCTCGAATTTTAATGGCTAGCCGTTCTTCGGGACTATTTTGAACTGGATTAGACTTCATTGATAACCTCCGTTATAATTTTGGAATAATTTTCATCGGTTATGCCCAATTCACTTGAAATTAATCTTATCACTCGATTCGCTTTCGGCTGATTCTTCATGTTCAGGGAAAAGATCAAAGCATGACTGAGAACAGTTTTGGATTGCAGAGACGTTAACACCTCTGAAATTGCCGGCCCTGAGCTCCTTGGAGGGGATGGCAGAAATTCTCGGATCGCCCAACGAGTCAGTCCTTCTAACTTGTCGTCAGGGATCGAGCCATCTTTCCAAAGTTCCATCAAAAATTGAACTATTACCGTTTCCCACTCTAAAAAGAGGCGATTGGCAATGGAAGTTGGAGGCTCCGTCGCTTCGAATCCAGCAAGAAGTCCCGCATCGCGCATGGAATCATGGGCATAACGGGCAATTTCCCGCAATGGCTTGCCGGGAAAGTTGGACAAGAATTCTAATGCTAGATGTGTCAAAACCTGTTTCGGTGGCACTAAAAAGCGATACCGCCATTTGATAAGCTGAAGATATGCAGCAGACAACTTCTCTATTGTAATAAGCCCTTCGGCTGCTAGTGAATTCAGTAACCGATCGGTTCCAAAGGATGCATATTCAAATCCAGGGCGTTCATTAATTGCGATAGTCTGGCATGTACGATCATCAGCGAATAAAGGAACCTGCTGTTGGGTTGACAATAAATATGCACTCAGGGGCATTTCATTTTCATTTTTGCCAACGGAAAATGGTGACTTCACCGAATTATAACGCAAGTGTACAAACCTCTTATCGGCTCGAATTAAAGCCCATAATTCGTTGTGCCAGCGATACACAGTTTCTAACATTTCAAAACCGCGCACCTCGCCAACCACCGTGTCTCTATCAGCTTGTGAAATATGTACATCACAGATTGAAGTAAGTGTTTCAAGCAATTCGATCCCGTGAAGAGTTTTGAGCGTCGAGAGAGCGGTCAATATCAGTTGAGCGGGTTTTAGAGCGGGGTGAGCAGCATCAGCAGAAGATGGCCTATGAGCAACACGGCGCGCTTCGTTGTATTTTGCAGCAGAGATTTGACCATTACTAAGAAACAGGTCAAGAACGTCTTGTATTTTATATGAATGAAAAGTTTCCGTATCCAACGGATATTCGTTCAAATACGGCATTGGAGGCATTGTCTCCTGATTGAAATCTGTGGCCACCTTTATTTTATTTCGATCAAGCAGACTTTTAATGGCCGAAGCAGAAGATTTCTGTGACTTTTGATGAAGAACCAATCGACTGTTTTCCTCCATTATCCGCGTTGAATAATCTGCCGGGATTAACACCCTGCCAAAATATTCGGCAGTTTTTTCTAAAAGACCCAATCGATGAACTGTAATCAAAGCTGAAAGGTCAATAACGACTGGCTTATTTTTAGGGGAACAAGCAATTTCCTTTACGCTTCCCTTCCCATCTTTTTCGCGACTGACAAAAAAGTAATTCGTAGAATAAATCGAGTGTTCGGCACGAACTAAAGCATCTTCTGGAAGCCAGTTCAATTCTTCTGTGCGCAGAGTCCACCCCCAATAAGGCACACGGCCAAACAATTCCTCCGCCATTAACCAGGGGAATTGACCACGTATCGAAAAATTTAGAATTTCCTCCTTCCTCTTAGCGAATTGCTGCATGTGGTCCACTATCTCATCAAATGAGACCGCCTTAATTGCACCTTCGATTTTCCCAGTTTGTTGAAGTTCTTGTAGACGAAGTAATGCATTGTGGGCCTCGACGTCGGCCTGGGAGGCATGAGCCAAATCCATAAACGTTCCGACAAAGCGAGGATCATCCCAATGCTGAGTTTTGATTGATTCTAAAATTTGGAAACCCTTATCTGCCTCGTTTTTAGATTTTAGAAGTAATGCCATTCCTAGAAATGCCTGAATCGGGGCTAGCGGTGCCTTACTTAAACTTTCGTAAACGCTCAAGCTGGAATCTGTTTCGCCGGCAGATTGTAAACTAATTGCTTGATTTAAAGCATGAAGATGTTCGCCTGGTTCGAGTTCCTTTAATCGCCCATATTGTTCAGCTGCTTTCACAAACTCACCCATTTTTACATAAACCGATGCTAGGAGAGATCGCGACCTGACATTGCAGGCATCAATTGAAAGTTGAGATTGTAACAATTGAATTGCGTCTTCAAATTTATCCAAATTGAATGCAGCCTGTGCAGCACGATGGGATGCAACCGGGTGAGGGTGGAGAATCGCAATTTGCTTCAGAACTTCAAATGCTTTTTCCGGTTGGCTACTTTGCGTTTCCAAGTCAGCTAAAATTTGAAGCCAACGAACATTCTTTTCATCTCTTACTTTCTCAAGAATTTCGCGCGCTACAACAAGTTGATTGTTCTCGATGGAAGTCCGCGCATTTCTTAATGCAAGCTCGAATTCATTTCCCGCTAATAAGTCATTAATTTTCTGCAAAGCAAATTCTTTTGAAACTTTATCTAAATTATCACTTAATGCATCCAACAGTTGAGCGACTTTTTGCTTGTGCTCTGAATCTTTCGCTTCAGAAATCAGGCTTCGTGCGATCTCAAAAGCTTTAGATAGATTTTTTTCATAAAGTCCTAGTATGAGGGCCGCCATGAACTTTGCGTCGAAAGATTTTGGGTGATCGGTTATCAACCGATCGGTAAGTCCAACCGGCATCTCGTTGGTCAATTGTCCTAAAAACATCTCGCCAAGAATTAATGGAACAGGAGTGCGAGAAAACAAGCGCGCCATTAATTGACGTGACTCATTTTTCTTTTGATTCAGGATTGAAAGTTTATAGGCCAATCCTAGAACTTTTTCTTCAAAATCATTTTCGGGTCGTTTGATGGTGGCCAGTAATGGAGTCAAAATTTGTTCAGCGCGGTTCAATTTGACTTTCTGCGCCTCATCAATCATGAACAGTGAGCTCTGCGCGCTCGGCACACGAACAAGTGCAATATCAGTAAGAGCATACGCAAAAGTGAACCGGCATTTGTCGCATTTTATTCTGGATTTAAGTTTTTGCGTCGATTCGAAAAATTTTTCTGCTTCAACGAGATCATCATTCAACATTAGAGCCTGAATCCCTTGTTCTGCCCATTCTTCATTAATCATATGGTCTCGAACAATATCAGCCGCTTCCCGATAACGTTGGGCGTTCATCAGGATGATTAATTTTCTTCGTATTGAATACGGATCGGTTTTACCTTCTAGTCTCTTCAAACCAGCATCTGGTCCTTCATCAATTGATGCAAATAAAGCTTCAAGACTTTCTTGTTCATTCTTGTCTTGTGATAAATCGTATTCGTTCATAGTCGTCCCTTAGCTAAAAATTCTTTGGCTTTAATCTTGTCTGCATCAGGGTAGTTTTGCGCGATTTTTACATGTTCTATCCGATACAGTAGGCGGTACAGTTTGACCACTCGGCCACGAGAAATGTGCGTCTCATTCGTTTTGACCCAAGCTTCGACGGTGGGTGACAACTCAATTGCTTTTGGCACGTCAACTTCAAGTAAATCTTCAAGTTTAGAAATCCAATCGTCTGCTATTTGGTCGTCCCCATCTGGACAAGAAGTCGCGGAATGCGGCTCGTGCGATTCAGCATCTAGAGCGGCAGTAAACATCGGCTGTATCAATTTGGTTTCCACCGGAACTGGTTCATTTTCGGCTCTGATGTTTGAAGTTGCAGCGGGATTTGATTGTTTTGCCGGTTCTTTTTCTAATGAATCTCCAAATGTTTTGGCCGTAACTTTTTCGAGTCCTCTTTCAAGGGTGGCGATTTTCTGGCGGTGCTGTTCCAGTTCAGTACGAAATTCATGAAATTCCGGCAAATTTCCATTAGGCACGATGCCTTTTGAAGACGGACTGCCAGCGATCTGCGCCATTATTAAACTTGGCTCGTTTCCCACTTGGGTATGGTATTTTTCGATGGTTTTTTTGGTACGCCGATAAATCAGGTGATCTTTTGTGGGAAACTTGCAAATGGAAATATGGTCCGCATCTACTGGTGTTGCGATTACGCCACGGATGCCAGGGTCGGCAGTCGAAGGATTAACAACAATTACAAGCCCAGCCACAGCCAATGTCTCGTAATAAACGACAGTTTCGATTTTTGCTGCTTCAGTATTATTTCGATACCAGTTATTCAGATCACGTAAATGAGGGTCGTGTACCTTGAGCTCCGTCACGCTAACCGTTGTTTGCAAAGCACCGATGCATTCCATCCAGTCGGCCAAGTTTGAGCCTGAATGCGGGGTTGCCAAAAAAATAATTGCCTTTGCTTGGCGCGCAATCTTTAAATGATTTTCGTTTGAATAATCAAAAGCGGTGCGAAGAACTTGTTTGATTAATAGTCCGCCCAAGCTGTGACAGATAAATACGATTGGGCGGCTACCAATACCGTCTAAATCAAGGACCTCCAAAACATTAATAGCCCGATCTGTAAGAGGCATGGTGGTGCCTTTCCAAGCTGACGAGCTGACTGCATAACCAAGCGTCCAGATACCAGCGTTCGGCAGCTCTTGCCCCAACCACTCTGGCCAAAGACAGTCAGGCTTTTGTGAATATCGCCATGTTTCAACGGCATCACCGTCCAATCCATGCACAAAAATAACATCCACGGTGCGGTGGGGATTCTCACAGCCGCAAATTTTGTGCAGCTGGGTTTGAGCCGGCACATGCGGAGCCACCCGAACTCTAATCGGGATACAAATGACGCATGAGACCCAATCGATTACAGTATTCAATATCGTCCGAAGCCGTTTCATGGCGTCGAAGCAACTTTATGAGAGATTTTGTTGATCGTAATCGATCTCATTTGCCGAGAAGGAATCCTATTCCGCGGGAAAATTTTATGCAATTTAAACTTATTTTCCGGCAAAAGGCCATGAAAGCACAGCTTCGGCGCGACAAGCCGGAATTGATGCGGTCGAGGGGCGGCACGTGGCCGCAAATCAAACGGTCACTATGTTTCTTGACTTGTTAACCAAGTTATCATATCATTTAGCCGTCTGTGTTGTTCTTTGACATAGCCGGCGAGAAGCCGGTGTTGATGGAAACGGGGTCCGAGCCGGACGGGCGGGATAAGTGCGGAGTGCGGAATGCGAAGGGCGGAGAAAAGCTCCAAGCGCCAACATCCAACCTCCAGAGAAGCACCAAATCCGACCGCCGGCGTCGCCGGAATTTTATCCGGGTTAATCCGACCTTTGAAATTTGTGGCAGCAGGCGATGGAAGATGGGGACGGCGGCACGCCATCCTTCCCAAATTGCGGATAATTGCGCTTATTTGCGGCTATTAGCGGATAACAGGGAATTTTTTCACCGCAGAGACACAGGTGCAGAGAAAACTTGAATGGGGCTTCGCGGCAGCAACGCCCTACCGGACGGGGTGCGAGCCGCACGGGCCGATGATCGGCACCACTCGCCCCACCCGCCTTCGTCGAACTTCGGCGCGGCAAGAGGGGGCAAGGGCCGATGGGTGGTGAAATTACGAAACGAACCACTACTGTCCGGTTAAGTTTTTTCTGACTGTGGTTTGGGCCATATAAAACCTGCGGATTTCTGCTGGCGGGCTTTTTTTCGATTTCAATTTGGCGAGGTTCCTTTAAGGGTGCCTGCCCGCGT
>DATHOG010000164.1:0-17266 GCA_035485115.1 Candidatus Sulfotelmatobacter sp.
CCCCACGCGGCGTCGCTCCTTCAGGCTTTCGCCCATTGAGAAAAATTCTCGACTGCTGCCACCCGTAGGTGTCTGGACCGTGTCTCAGTTCCAGTGTGGCTGGTCGTCCTCTCAGACCAGCTACCCGTCTTAGCCTTGGTGGGCCGTTACCCCGCCAACTAGCTGATAGGCCGCGGACTCATCGTAAAGCGTCAGGCCTTGCGGTCCCCAACTTTAAACTTGCGTTCACATCCGGTATTAGCTCGCCTTTCAGCAAGTTATCCCAGGCTTCACGGCAGATGATCCACGTGTTAAGCACCCTTGCGCCACTCCAACATTCAAATATTGCTACCTAAATGTCAGCGTTCGACTTGCATGTCTTATCCACGCCGCCAGCGTTCGTTCTGAGCCAGAATCAAACTCTCCGTATAAAATACGTTAGATGATTCCTGTCTGATCGTAAAATCAGACAGCTTTTTTACTAATTTTTGGTTAAAACCCTTAAAACCAGCGATCTAACTCGCTGATAATAAAGGGGCTCTTTACTAATCGCACAATTCAATTTTCAAAGAGCAGTCGGCGTTTTACCGCCAAAAAACTCGTACAAAATCCGACGTTCTTATCTCCCGATTTAGGGGATAAAAAAACCCAATTGCCGAATCACCACTTTGAATCCGGCAATCAGATTCGAATTTTGAGGATGCATCAGCATCCATTTTCAACCGGCTTTCGCCAGCCACTCGCGTACAACGCGAAGGGACGTAAAATCTATCAAAGCTGAAAATTAATGCAATGGTTTTTTTAAATTATTTTCACGTGTCTTAAAAGTCGAATTGCCCCTTTGTTTGCAATGTGATTATCACTTTAACACCCGCCGGCAACCCCCTTTTGTTAATAACTTTCTCGTTTTGTCGTCGCAAATCCACCTCAAAACGAGTCGCTTACGCTTTCAAAGACCTGAAAACCGTGCCGGAGACTTAAGATCGCCTTTGTTTATGGGAGTTTTCATGATTTTATGGTTCTTCCCAATCGGTCAAAATTCCGCCGTCCCGTCAGGACGGTGCCGGTTTTGCAACCAATTCCCGGCACCTTGTGCCGGGCTTATTTCCAGTGTCGCTCTGCGACGAGGACTGCTTTATCCATCGTTAAACCTTAAACTGCCTTTGTTTATTGGTTGTTTGGCACGAATTGAATTACCAGTCGTGTAGTCCTTGCCGAGTCCCGCATGCGGGACTCGGCGCTCCGGCTCTTTGTTGGCGCGAAACTGGAAAATGTTTACTTGGGTTTGGTTGGGCACGTTAAGCCGGCTGGAAGCCGGCGCTACAATCACAAAAAACATGGCGGCTTCGGATTAAGAATAAATTAAAAAAGCGCGTAAACACATTGTAAACATTGAGTTTTTTTCAAAAAGTTATTTGCATTAAACAGGAACCGGTCGTATAGAGCCTTGTAAACCATGAGCATTTTCACAAATACTGCAGCCATTCGGCTGAAAAGATGGAGGGGCGGTCTTTTTTAGTTTTGGCTTCGTTTCGGCTCAGTTACAGGTTTTTTAAACCTGCGCCTTCGCCAAAGCCTCGCCAAAACTAAAAAATCCCCGCTCCGACTGTCTACAGTATTTGTTCAAACGCTCTAGATTCCCTAATTCTATGTCCAACTACTCTTACGAAGCTGTGGACGCCAGCGGGTTTAGAAAGCACGGTACGCTGGATGTCCTAACCCAAACCGAAGCACTCCGACGCGTCAAGGAAATGGGGCTTTTTCCCCTGAATGTCAATATTGCCCTGGCGACCCGTCCAAGCGCAAATAAAGCCGAATCCAAATCCTTTCAACTGCCGGCCTGGATGACGGAGCGCCGTATTAAATCCCTGTCAATCATGGGGTTCACGCGCCAGCTTGCCACGCTGTTGGATGCCGGGTTGCCGCTGTTGCGCGGGCTGCGATTGTTGCAGGAACAGGAGGAAAACCCGTCGTTGCGAAAAATAATCGGTGAAATGTCACTTTGCATCGAGAGCGGGGGAAACTTTTCCGAAGCTCTTGCCGCGCATCCGAAAGTTTTTAGTCCGCTTTTCGTGAGCATGGTCAAGGCTGGAGAAATCGGCGGCATCCTCGAACTGGTGCTCAAGCGCCAGGCGCAATTCATGGAGAAGTCACACAAGATCAAAGGCCAGATCAAGACCGCGATGTTTTATCCCGCGGCCGTGATCCTGGTGGCCGCCGGCATCATCACGCTGCTCATGACGTTTGTCATCCCGCGATTTCAATCGGTGTTCGACGGATTGCTCGGCGGAAAACCGATGCCGGCATTCACTGTCGCCGTCTTGAATATCAGCGGCGCGTTCAAAGACCATTTTCTGATCATGGGCATGACTGCGATCGCTCTGATAATCAGTTTCCAATTTTTTATACGTACAGAATTCGGCCGGCGCTGGTTCGACCGGTTTAAATTATCGGCGCCCATCACCGGCAAGGTTTCCCGCAAACTGGCGCTGGCGCGTTTTTCGCGGACGCTGGGAACGCTGCTCGGCAGCGGTGTTCCGGTGTTGCAGGCGTTGAACATCGTCAAGGAAACCACGGGCAATGTCATCGTCGGCAACATGGTTTTGCAGATCCATGATTCGGTGAAACAAGGGGGCGTCATGGCCGAGCCGGTGAAGGCCTCGCGGATTTTTCCGGCGATGATCAGCGGCATGGTGGATGTGGGTGAACAAACGGGTGCGCTCCCGGAAATGCTTTTGAAGATCGCCGACAACAGTGACGAGGAGGTGGATAACGCCGTGACCGCGATGACTTCGTTGCTGGAACCGGTGATGATTGTCTTCCTGGCGGTGATCGTGGGGAGCATTGTCATCGCGATGTTTCTGCCGCTGATCGCTATCATGGAAGACCCTACGGTTACCGGTAGCGGTGGCGGCGGGAACATGTAGTTGCAATCACATTATGAATATGACGCCGGGGGAATTTTGCACATTCCGGTTGCAGGCGCGGCGCGCAGAGGAGTCCGAGCCGGACGGGCAACGCGCCCCCACAACGGGCTCGCGACAGGTCGTTTCAATTGCAGGGCCAACTTCGATTTTTGGGCGCTTACAGCTGTAAAACTTATACAAACTTGACGGCGGCGCGGTTTGTGGGAAATTTCCCGTATGACGACTGTGGCCAAAGCTGACAAGAGCCGGTTGACCATTCGTGGACTGGTTGACGGCGAGCACTACCTCGTGCGCGAACAGCCCGGCGGCTGGTTTATCTCGCCCGAAAAAAAGCATCGCGTCAAAAAAACCGGCATGAGCGCGGACGCTTTTGCCAGGCTCTACCGCTCCCGCACTCCTTTGGATACTGATACCGCCAAGGAAATCTCCGCCAATCTCGCCGCGATGGACAAGGCGAAATGAGAATCCTGCTGGATACCTCGCTGCTGGTGGAAGGTGAACGCCGGAATTTTGATCTCGGCAAATGGGTGGTCGCCGCCCGTCATGAAGTTTTTATTTGCGACGCCACGGTTGCGGAATACATCGCCGGCAAGCCATTGAAGGACGCGGGCAAGGAGCAGCGCTGGCAGAATTATTGGGACTCCTTCGTTTCGCTTTTAGAATCCGTGCCGCTGGATCACCAAGTCTGTGAAAGGGCTGGTGAACTGCTGGCCGAGGCGCGGCGCGCGGGAAAAACCGTACCACTTGGGGACGGCCTGCACGCGGCGGTGGCCGACCTGGAAGATTTGACCGTCGCCACCGTGGATGTTGGCCATTTCAAAGCCCTCGGTGTCCGCGCGGTGAATCCGCTGAAATAGTTCGGTTTTGTTTCAAGAACCGGAGCAAGATTTAACCGCAGAGACGCAAAGGCGCGGAGGCTTTAGCCACAGATGGAACTCAGATAAGGGTTATCTGCGGATTTCGCCGATTCGCGCAGATGTGTGATTATATGGGCTGACTAGTTTCCTAAATTCACTTGGCGGGATACTGCCAGACCCAGTCACCATTTTTGTTGTCCGGCCGACCGCTTGGCAGATGTGCAATTTGACCACCGTCATCGGTCTGATTCCATCCGACCGAATAAAGCACGAACCTTCCGTCATCTGTCCGGTGATAATGCAACGGTTCGCCGCCGACCACATCATCTGGCAATGCCTCGATGTATTGAGGAGCCAGCATCGTCAGCGAGGCGGGGTATTCACCGTGCGCAAGATGGAAACGCTCCAGCGCACAACCAACCCGCGCCATATCCACCTCGTTTTGAGCGTAGCCGAATTTCGTTTCGGCAGTGGTTAGGGCCGGCAAAAACATTAGCATAAAAAAATTCCAAGGTCTTCTGCGTATAGAATCCAAATAGTTGTCCTCTTCGATTGCGTATTGCGGCAATAAAAGGTGTTTCGCAGGGTCGGTCGACGGAACAATCCACCGCTCGTAAAACTTGCCGATTCTAGTTTCGTTCTGATAAAACCAACCGCTCGGCACCAAGTCATACAATGCCGCATCGAAAACGACATCCCACTTAATCCCGTTGTCGTCGCTGTCTGGCGTGAACGTCATGGTTTGGAAATCGTCATAAGTCCTGTGTCGCCGCAAATGGTCTACGCAGGCGATGGCGAAACATCTTTCTCCCTGCATCGTCTGTTGGAAATCAGCCAGAAAATCCAACTTCGCCAGTTCTCGCTCCAGTTCCGTTAAATCTCCATCCGACCACTGATGTCCAGCCAGCCCTTCATACACCGGCTGTATCGTGAATTGCAGTTCGGCACTCCGCACTAGATGGGTAATTAGCAGCGGCTCAGTGCGCGTCGAATCAATCAATCGCAGACACAAGTTAATTTCATCCAGGGCTTGGCCGGACTGCCCAAGCTCCAGATGAGCCAATGATCTCAACTCCAAAGTTCGCACGCACGACTTGGTGGAGAATAGGTGCGGCATCAAAGTATTAAAGGGTTGCTCTCCGTCGTAGTTCAGCGGAAAGCGGGACAAAGGCAGATGGCTTGCTTGGCGCAATTCCTCGACGGCAGAATCAAATTTACTAAGAGCGAACAGGACATCCGCAGCGGGCGACCGGGGTGAGAAAGAGACCGGAAAATCATTCGTCAACGAAGAATCCGCATTGGTGACCGGGGTGCGGAAATAAATTTGCCATGCCTTCAAGTCCGTGAGGGTGCCCAACGGCCAATAGCCATTGGTGGGAAAATTATTATTTTCCCACTCATAACCCCGATACATTTTCATGGCTAGCCGGTCTTCGACATTCGTGTCCGCTGGGATTATCCGATGCCCCTGTTTGTCGAGTCGTGATTCATAACTGCTCGCCACCACCGGCGATAGCGCGAAGTTCTGGTCGTCCGGCACGGCGGGTGGAATCACTGCGGCGAAATCCATGTTCTCTCCCTTGGTTTCGGCTTGTTTTTTGAACGAGCGCCATTCGCTCCAACCGCGCAAATCTTCCTCGGCGTAAAACAGCCCGATGATGACGGCCAAGCTGAAAAGTCCAAGAAACGTCCTGCAAGCCCCATATCCACGACACATCTGAATGATGACCAAAGCACCCAGGACGCAGAAAAAGAGAAAAAGACCGGCCTCATAAAAAATTCCCAACCGCGACGCCAACTGGTGGCAGCTCACGTATAACGCCAGCAGAACGAAAATCGAGGCGGCCAGAAGAGAGGCCAGAAGCAGCCAGCCAACGACTGAGGACAGGATTTTGAAAAATTTTCCCATATTGCCGGATTCAGATTCAAGGCAGTTAAGACCGAAATTAAGTTCCGGTCAACCAGACAAGTTCCTTTGAGCGATGGTCAGAGGATCAGCGAAAAATGTCGCGCTGCTTGCACTCCGGTCTTCAGATAGCGCGGACTGATGTCCGCCTTCGCCAAGCTACGGCGCGACAAGTCCGCGGCTACGGTTGATTGGAGGCGGCGGTCCGAGCCGGACGGTCTTCTGGTGAGTTCATGGTTGCACGTTGCTGGTTGTTGGGGACATTTGACACATTTCGGTTGCAGGCGCATTGGTAAACTTAGACTTATTTTATATTGACAATGTTTACACTGTTGGCTATGGTGCATCCGTCCGCGCATGCGGGACGCGACAGGACGGATTCCGGTTTTCGGAGTTCGGGATGCACCAATCTGGTGCGGGGCATCGGAATTTCCGATCGGCAATGGCCGATAACGGATTTGCGGTCTGTTCTTTGACATAGACACCAACCTGGTGCCGGGCGAGATAAAGGCGCGATCCATCCCGCATGCGGGACGCGACAAGTCCGCCTACGCCGGGCTACGGCGCGACAAGGGCGCGGGGTGAAATGGCTTGATCCGAGCCGTTCCGCCCCGGTCCGCTGGCACCAACCTGGTTGCCGGGCATCGCAAATTCAGATCTCGGATCTCGGATTTCGGGGAATCGGATCCGACTTTATCCAAGTTAATCCAAGCATAGAAAACCGGAAAAGGGGTTGAATGTTGCAGGTTGCTGGAAGGGACAAAACGGTGTTTAACCCTCAGGTTTAATAGTTTAAGACGGAAAAACGGTTCAAAACCAACCGGCGAGGCCGGGCTTACCAGTCAAGCATAGTAAAAGTTAGTCAAGGTTCAAATTTGAGTTGAGGGGTCAAAGGAGACGGGGGTGGAAATTACGAAACGAACCCAATTTTTCAGCAAAAAAGCCAATGAAAGCGCATCAGTGTCCAAAAAAACGAACCCAATTTCCGGGCCGAAACCACCGGGGTGACGGCCGGGTATCCGACCGAATCAGGGTAAATCCGACCAAATCCGACTAGAAAAATGATGGGTGACGAGCTTAGGGGCGGAAATTGGGCGTTTGAGGATGAGGATGAGGATGACGATAAGGACGAGGAGGATTACCCCCGGTTGAAAAGCATCAGGAGACAGGCCGTCAGCAGGATCAGCGCGATGATGCGCGGTGTGTGGGTTTCGAGGTGGAGGAGGTCGGGTTTGGTTTTCATGGTTCCATTCAATCACCGGCGCGCAAATGGCGTGAATTGAAAAAATTGCGGCGGACATTGAGAAAATCGTTCCCGGAAATCGCGCCAACTAAATCAGGGTGTCTTAAGTCTAAAAAAGGTGCTCCCGTTTGAGGCCGGGAGTGAAACTTGGTTTTGCAAATTGGTGAGATTCAAGACCGGCGCGTTGGTGACGGTTGACCAGTTGTTCAAATTGGAACTTTGCTGCAAGGCAAAATTGGTGGATGAGAGTGTCCACGAAAGCCCGACATTGCCGCTCGAGGGCGTGAGTTTCAGTTGTGGCGCGGGCACGTACTGTCCGAGCCAGATTCCCTGATTGAAGGCGCTGACAGCGACTAATCTATAACCGTCAGCCGATGAAGCGATACCAGACCAGGTGGTAGATACATTGTTTGTCACCCAAGTCGCTCCCGAATTGGTTGAGGTATAGATTTTGGAGTTAAAGTCAGCAAGCGCCAAGTATTTCCCATCAGCAGATAAAGCGATAGAGTTGCCGGAAGCGCCGCCTTCACTACTGCCGTTAATCGCGCTGGTCCGCCAGGTGCTCCCAAAGTTCGTTGAAATGTAAGTGCTGCCGTTTCCTGTCACCACCAAAACACCACCATCGGCGGACAGGGCAACTGAACTGCCGGCAACGGTTTTTAACTGCCAACTGTAACCGGCGTTGGTCGAGACATAAATCTGATTGCCTCCGCTGGCGGCTATTCTTGTCCCGTCGGCGGATGTGGCCAGTGATAACCAATTTGCATTGGGCAAGCTGCTTGGGCTGCTTTGCTGCCAGGTCGATCCGGAATTAGTGGAAATCCAAATTCCACCGTTATATGTCCCCGCGAATAACTTGGTCCCGTCCGCAGTGCATGCAGCCGCACGCCAATCACCATGTGGTGCGACCGTTTGAAACCAAGTGTTTCCGGTGTTCGTGGAAACATTAAGATAGCCTGAAATTGATGGCACCATTAGCTTGGTTCCATCCGCCGAAATGGTCGGCATGCCGTAACCATTCGGCCAAGAAGCGTTGGTGCTCCAGGTAGAGCCTGAATTAGTTGAAAATAGAGGCCTCACCCCAGAATTCACCGTCATGAGCACCTTCCCATCGGCTGAACTGGCGACGGTAAGCCAGTATGAACTGGCCGTGCTTGATGTCCAAGTCTGTGCGAAGCCTGTGATGATCACTGCAACGATGGCAATGACCAGGCCCAGTTCTAAAAATTTTTGGCTCATCGTTTTCTGATTTGTCTGCCCGTCAAGGCACCCATGGGTTGATTTACAAATGTGTATGCTTAACGCGTGCCAGCTTAAAAACCCTGTAAAACAGCGGGTCTGGCAATTTTCACCCGGCTCAATTGCGTGAATTTCACCCGCTTTTGCGTGGATTTCACGCACTTAACTTTTTTTGCCATTTCGTTGTGCAATTTTTTTTGCCGACAAATCGACTGCAGTTTTTGAAATCCAAGAAATGTTATCGGGACTCCCTTACGTCTTTGCGTTGAAAAAAAATTCCGTTTGCCGCATCTTCTCCGTCACAAATTTTCTATGGCTGACAAACCAGTTGCAGTTTACGACGAGAGCAAGATCAAAACGCTGTCTTCGCTGGAGCACATCCGGCTGCGCACGGGCATGTACATCGGGCGCATCGGCAGCGGCGCGCATCCGGACGACGGCTGTTACGTGCTGCTCAAGGAGGTTGTGGATAACGCGATCGACGAATACATCATGGGCCACGGCAAGGAGGTCGAGATCACGATCGATGGCAACAAGGTGTCCGTGCGCGATTACGGCCGGGGCATTCCGCTCGGCAAGATTGTGGACTGCGTTTCCAAGATCAACACCGGCGCGAAATACAACGACGAGGTTTTCCAGTTCAGCGTCGGCCTCAACGGCGTCGGCACCAAGGCGGTCAACGCGCTCTCGAAATATTTCTTCGTGCGCAGCCATCGGGACGGCGAATTTGCGGACGCGAGCTTCAAGATCGGCAAATTGAAGAAGGAGGATACGGGCAAGACGAAGGAACCGAACGGCACGTTCATCGAATTTGAGCCGGACGAGACCATTTTCAAGGACAGCGAATACAAGCTGGAGTTCATTGAGCGCCGGTTGCGCCATTACAGCTATCTCAACACCGGGCTGAAGCTCATCCTCAACACGCCGCTGCTCGCCGAGCCGAAGGTTTTCCAATCGCGCCACGGCCTGATGGATCTGGTGATGGAGGACCTGGCCAGCGACGGCAGTGAACCCATCTATTCGCCGCTGCATTACGCGGGCAAGACGCTGGAATTCTGCTTCACGCACAGCAATTCGCGCTATGGCGAGACGTTTTATTCCTTCGTCAACGGCCAATATACCAGCGACGGCGGCACGCACCTGAGCGCCTTTCGCGAAGGTTTGCTCAAGGCCGTGAACGAATATTGCAACGGCAAGTTCGAGGGTGATGACGTGCGCGAATGCATGGTGGGCGCGGTGGCCATCCGCCTGAAGGACCCCGTGTTCGAGTCGCAGACCAAGAACAAGCTTGGCAACACCGAGATCCGCACGGAACTCGTCAACAGCGTCCGCGAGGAGTTGCTGCACTTTTTCCAGCGCAACAAACAGATCGCCGAAACGATCGTCGCCAAGGTCAAGGACACGCAGCAGTTGCGCAAGGAATTGCAGGAGGTGAAAAAACTGTCGCGCGAACGCGCCAAGGCCATTTCACTCCGCATCCCGCAACTCAAGGACTGCAAAAATCATTTCGACAAGAAGAAGGAAAAGGGCAAGGGCACGATGGTCTTCATCTGCGAGGGCCAGTCCGCCGCCGGTTCCATCACGAGCTGCCGCGACGTGAACAACCAGGCCGTGTTCGTGCTCAAGGGCAAGCCGCTCAATGTCTGGGACCTCAAGCGCGACGTGATGTATAGGAACGACGAGATGTACAATCTCATGCAAGCGTTGCAGGTCGAGGACACCACCGAGAGCCTGCGTTTCGAGAAGGTGATTCTCGCCACCGACGCGGATGTGGACGGCATGCACATCCGCAACTTGATGATCACGTATTTCTTCAAGTTCTTCGAGCAACTGGTCCATGACGGACATGTTTACGTTTTGGAAACGCCGCTGTTCCGCGTGCGCAACAAGGAGAAAACCATTTACTGCTACAGCGAAACCGAACGCGAGAACGCCATGAAGGAACTCGGCGGCAAACCGGAGATCACGCGCTTCAAAGGTCTCGGCGAAATTTCACCAAAAGAATTTCAGCAATTCATCGGCAAGCAAATGCGCTTGAGCAAGGTTGAGTACGCCCCGCGCGCCGAGTCCGGACCCATCTTCGATTTTTTCATGGGCAAGAACACGCCGGAGCGCAAGGATTACATCATGGAAAGCCTCGTCGTGCCGGTGGAGGATTAATCATCCAAAATCAATTCTGCTCAACAATGCCGGGTTTTAAAACAGCATTTGGATTGAGGTTTCGCGGCAAGTACGGCCCATCTATTCAGGAAGCGCCAAATCATTGTGCCTGGCGTATTTGAGGCTTGACCGAAAAGTCAAATCTGCTTTTCTGGTTTCAATGGGCACGAAATCAATAATCCAAGTTCTCCGAATTGCAATCATCGCAACCGTGCTTACACAAAGGGCTCACGCCGATTTGATCACGGGCCAAATTGGAATAAGTGGAGCAGTAACTTTTGATACCGGTTCAGCGGCAACAGCAACGGCGGTGATCGATTGGGACCAGGCTAAAGTTCAATTTGGAGCCGGTTCTTTCGCTTCCATTTCCAGCGGGACCGAAATGGCCTTTACGCCGGCTACATGGGATTTTAATACAAATGTTCCCATCACGAATTTTTGGAACGTGGCAGGGTTTAAATTCGAGTTGTTAACTTCGACCGTTGAGACACAAAGTGGAATACCAGGAAGCGGATTTGTCTTCATTACAGGTACTGGCGTGGTTACTGGAAATGGTTATACGCTAACCGCCTTTGTTTGGCAGATCAATTCTTCAGATCCAAGTATCAACGGGGAAAACACATTCTCTGCAATGGTGGCTTCTTCTAACACAAACGGCGCGCCCATGCTCGGCATGAAAATGGTCGGAAAGAATATGATTTTTAACTGGAGTGATCCGACATTTGCGCTGCAAAGCAGCCCGGTGATTTCCGGCACTTATACCAACGTTCCCAACGCAACCAGCCCCTACACCAACACAGTGACAGGCCAACAACAGTTCTTCCGGCTTCAACAATGAATGGGCAGAATTTGGAGCGCAGATGGCTGCTTTCATCGGCAAGCTTACGCGCTTGAGCATGGTGGATATGGCTCACGCGCCGGGTCGATGCTGCCGAAAACTCATTTCTCCGCGCCTGCCAGCAGCGTTTGAAAATGCGGCGGCTGTTCCTCGCGCGCCACGACGCTGATTTCGATCTTTTTGAACCCGGCTCCCTCAAGCCAGCGGTGGAGGTCGCTCTCCGCAAAACCCGGCCAGCGGTCCCCGTACAGGTCGCGTGATTTCTCGAAGCTGTGCTTGAGCAGGTCGAGGATCAAAATCTGGCCGCGCGGCTTCAAGATCCGGTATGCGCCCGCCAGCGCATCCGCCGGAACCTCCGCGTGATGCAGCGCCTGGCTCAAAATCACCAGATCCACGCTGTTCGCCTCGATCGGCGGCGTCTGCAGGTCGCCCAAACGAAATTCCAGGTTCTTCAGGCCGTTCTTTTTCGCCTTGGCCGCACCGAACGCCACGATCTTTTCCGAGTTGTCCACGGCGATGACCTTTTTCGCGCGGCGCGCGAGCAGTTCGCTCAACAGACCTTCGCCCGCGCCCAGGTCAGCGACAACGAGCGGCGGCAAAATCCGCAGCAGCAGATGCCCGAACGCCTGCCACGAACGGCCCGGCCCGTAAATGCGGTCGAAGCGCCCGGCGATCTGGTTGAAATAGACCTGCGCCTGTTCCTTGCGCCGCGCGAGCACGCGTTTCAGGTTGATCTGGTCGTGCGAATGTTCGCTGAGTTCATGCGCGCCGCGGATGGCGAGCTGGATGAATTCGCGCGCGGTCGCGTCGGCCTCTTCATTCAATTTGTAAAACGTCCGCTTGCCGTCGCGCCGGGAAGTGACCAGTTCGCAATCCGAGAGCAGGCCGAGGTGCGTGGAGATGCGCGATTGCCCCAGCCGCGTGATCTCCTGCAGCTCGGCGACGGATAATTCGTCTTTTTCCAACAGCGCAACGATGCGCAGCCGGGTCGGGTCGGACAGCGCACGCAGTGATTTCAGGGTTGAGGACATTTTATTTGTTCTTCCGCAGATTTTTCCAGCCGGCGAAAATCGGTGTCATCGGCGGGCAAATCTTTTTCGAGAAAGCGTTTGACGCCTTCCAAAGATGTTATATCATCAAATCTTGATACGTCAATATGTTGTTGACTTAAAACACTATTAAAATGAGCAACCGTTACATCTTTTCCTCCGAGTCCGTCGGTGAAGGCCATCCAGACAAAGTCGCCGATACGATTTCCGATGCCGTGCTGGACGCCTGCCTGGCCCAGGACAAATTTTCCCGCGTCGCGTGCGAAACCTACGTCAAATCCAACATCGCCATCATTGGCGGTGAGATCACCACCAAGGCCAAGCTTGATTTCGTCGCGCTCGCCCGCAAGGCCATCCGCGAGATCGGCTACATCCATGACGATGACGTGTTTCATGCGGACAAGGTGTTCGTGAACGTCATCGTCACCCAGCAATCGCCCGACATCGCGCAGGGCGTGGACGCCCGCAAGGCCAAAGGCAAAAAGACCGCCAAACAAGGCGCCGGCGACCAGGGTTTGATGTTTGGTTACGCCAGCAACGAAACGCCCGAGCTTATGCCCGCGCCGATCATGTACGCGCACCGTCTCGGCCGCGAGCTGACCAAGGTCCGCAAGAGCGGCAAGGTGTCGTGGTTGCGCCCCGACGCGAAGTCCCAAGTCTCGGTCGTTTATGAGAACGGCAAGCCCGTTGCGATTTCCAACGTCGTCATCTCCACGCAACATGCGGCCGATGTCGAACATGCCGAGATCGAAAAGTTCTGCATCGAGAACATCATCAGAAAAGTCATCCCCGCGCGGTTGATCACCAAGCAGACGGAATTTCTCATCAATCCGACCGGCCGTTTCGTCGTCGGCGGACCGCAGGGCGACACCGGTTTGACCGGTCGCAAGATCATCGTGGACAGCTACGGCGGCATGGGCCGTCACGGCGGCGGCGCGTTCTCCGGCAAGGACCCGACAAAGGTGGACCGCAGCGCTGCCTACATGGGCCGCTGGGTCGCGAAAAACATCGTGGCCGCCAAGCTCGCCGAAAAATGCGAGATCCAGTTCGCCTACGCCATTGGCCATCCTGACCCGGTCAGCGTGCACGTGGATACCTTCGGCACCGCCAAGGTTGCCGACGCCAAGATCATCAAGGCCGTCAGCAAGGTCTTCAGTTTCCAGCCCTCGGACATCATCGACCAGCTCAACCTGCGCCGGCCGATCTATTCGAAGACGACCAACTATGGTCACTTCGGCAAGAACGACAAGGATTTGACCTGGGAAGCGACGAACAAAATTGAAGCGTTGCTCAAAGCAATTTAAAAAATTAAAACAAAAATTATGAGCAAAATAAAATTGTCCCCCGCCCGCCGCACGGTTGTGAAATCCAACGGCCATGCCGCTGCCGTATTGAATGAAGTCAGCGAGACGTACGCGAAATATGCCGGCCAGACGCCCGCCGGCAAGGACTACATCGTCCGCGATTTTTCGCTGGCCGAATGGGGCCGCAAAGAAATCGCCGTTGCCGAGCACGAAATGCCCGGCCTCATGTCCGTCCGCACCAAGTACGCCAAGACCAAGCCGCTCAAGGGCGTGCGCGTCACCGGTTCGTTGCACATGACGATCCAGACCGCCGTGCTCATCGAGACGCTCGTGGCGCTCGGCGCGAACGTGCGTTGGGCGAGTTGCAACATCTTCTCCACCCAGGACCACGCCGCCTCCGCCATCGCCGCCACCGGCACGCCGGTGTTCGCGTGGAAAGGCGAGACGCTGGAGGAATACTGGGAACTCACACTCAAGGCGATTTTGTTCCCGGGCGACCAAGGCCCCGAACTCGTCGTCGATGACGGCGGCGACGTCACCCTGTTGATCCACAAAGGCTACGAACTTGAAAACGGTTCCAAATGGGCTTACGAAAGCAAGGGCGACAGCCATGAAGTTTCCGTCGTCAAAGCCCTGCTCCGCCGTCTCGCCAAGGAAAAACCCGGCCTGTGGACCAAGATCGTCAAGGATTGGCGCGGCGTTTCCGAAGAAACGACCACCGGCGTGCATCGCCTGTATCAGCTCGCCGAGGCCGGCAAACTGCTCGTGCCCGCCATCAACGTCAACGACTCCGTCACCAAGTCCAAGTTCGACAACCTCTACGGCTGCCGCGAATCGCTCGCGGACGGCATCAAACGCGCGACCGACGTCATGCTCGCCGGCAAGGTCGCCGTCGTGTGCGGTTACGGCGATGTCGGCAAAGGCTGCGCCCATTCGCTCCGCGCCTACGGTTCCCGCGTCATCGTCACCGAGATCGACCCCATCAACGCCTTGCAGGCCGCCATGGAAGGTTTCCAGGTCAACACCATCGAAAGCACGCTCGGCACCGGCGACATCTACGTCACCACCACCGGCAACTGCGACATCATCACCGTCGCCCACATGCTCGCGATGAAGGACCAGGCCATCGTCTGCAACATCGGCCACTTCGACAACGAGATCCAGATCGACGCCATGAAAAAGGTGAAGGGCCTGCGCATCGAGAACATCAAGCCGCAGTACGACCGTTATCATCTGCCCGGCAACAAAAAGAGCATCTACGTCCTCGCCGAAGGCCGCCTCGTGAACCTCGGCTGCGCCACCGGCCATCCGAGCTTCGTGATGAGCAACAGCTTCACCAACCAGACCCTCGCGCAGATCGACCTCTGGGCCAACAAGGACAAATACGAAAAGACCGTCTATCGCCTGTCCAAGAAGCTCGACGAAGAAGTCGCGCGCCTGCACCTCGAAAAGATCGGCGTGGTGCTGACCAAGCTCACGCCCGCGCAAGCCGAATACCTCGGCGTCCCGCAAGACGGCCCCTACAAGCCGGAACATTACCGGTACTAAGCGAATTCAAAATCTGAAGCACGAAAGGCGAACGGAGCAATCCGTTCGCCTTTCCGTTTTTTGCGACCAAAAAAACTTTCGCAAGACGGGAACTTTTTTGCCGTTGTTGTCTCTCATGTTATGTAGGCACTCATTTAACCCAACTCGATCATGAAAAACTGCTTGATGAAAACCGCCTTAAAACTTCTCGCCCTCACGATAACCGGCCAGATGGTGCTGGCCACGCTGCCCGGCCAGGCGCAGGGCTTCGTCAATGTGCAGGCCACCATTTCCGGCGTCGCAGCCAGCGGCGGATACGATTATACCATCCAGCTGCTCAATACCGGCAACGAAGACATCAACAGTTTCTGGTATGGCTGGACGTTCGATGGCAACAATCTGCCGTCCAATCCCAGTAATGCCGGCAATTCGCTTGGCTGGGACAACGACCTGGATGGCACCTCCATCATCTGGCAGAACAGCTCCGGCACCGCCCTGGCGCCAAATGCCACCGCCTCCTTCACCTTTTTCAGCACCGACACGCCGACATCCATCACCACCGATCCTTCCGGGGGTTCCTATGCTTACAACGGCAACTTCGTCGAAAGCGGCGATAGCAGCCCGCAATTCTCCCCCGTCCTGGCCGTGCCCGAGCCTTCTGCGCTCGCCCTGGGTACGACCGGTATGGCGGGATGGCTTCTGTTTTTACGCCGAAAAAAAGCCATGTGAAACCGGCCAAGCTGTTTGGGAAGGACGCCTTGCCGGGCCAAAATTTGGCCCGGCCCGGCAACCCTCCCGCTGACACAAAAGGCGGACGGAAATTTCCGTCCGCCTTTTGATTTCACTGCCGGTTTTTTTATTCGCGGAAATTTACGAACTGCACCGCCACGGGGAAATCCTTCGCGCGCACGGCGGCCATGACGGCCTGCAATTCATCCCGGCTCTTGCCGTTCACGCGCACCTCGTCACCCTGGATCTGCGTCGTGACCTTGAACTTGCCGTCGCGGATGAAGGTGGTGATCTCCTTGGCGACGGCGGATTCGATGCCGTTCTTGATCTTGATGACCTGCCGCGCGTGGCCGAGCGGCGAAAGATCGGGGTCGCATTGCTCCACACACTTGAGGCTGATGCTGCGTTTGGCGAGCTTACCGATGACCATCTCGTTGAGCGTGCGGACCTTGAATTCATCCTCGGCGGTCAGCTTGATCTCCGTCTTTTCCAGCACGATCTCGGCCTTGCTGCCCTTGAAATCAAAGCGGTTGGCGAGTTCCTTTTTCGCCTGGTTGACGGCGTTCTCGATCTCCATCGAGTTGACCTGGGAAACGATATCGAATGACGGCATAAGTTGAAGAACGACGGTATTCGATGCCCCGATAAAATCAATCCCTTTTGAGGGGGAAAAAGGGAATCATCCTCGTTCTCCTCCTCGTCTTCCGATTGAAATATGCAAATTGCAAAAATTTTCGCAGCCGATTTGCATGAAACGGATTCAAATCCGGCCTGTCCCCTTGAATTTATTGGGGAAATTTAACAGACTCGGCTTGGCAGGTTTAAAGCTTAAGAATGATTGGAAGGTGAGTCATTGAACTGCGAAAGCTCCAGGTGGCGAAGAAATTCAAAACCTCAGGCAGACCAGTACAGAAGATTTTACCTTCCATTTTTATTCCCTTTGGGAAAAGACATCGGCCTCTTAAAAATTATGAGCAAAGCCTTTACTCGCGAAACCGATGAAGATGTGGAGGCCGTTGTTCTTAGGCCCGCAAAACTTCCGCCCGGGGTCCCTAATTATCTCACCGCGTCGGGAATGGAGCGGCTTCGTAACAGATTAACTCACCTGTTGTCACAACCGGCGGATTTTTCCAATCGTCAGGTAATAAACGAACTTAAGCAAAGTTTGGATTCGGCGGTGGTGGTCGAACCGCCTCCGTTGCCATGGGAACAAGTTCTCTTTGGCGCTTACGTGACTGTGAAAAACCAAAGTGGTGAACTCATAAGATACCATCTCGTGGGCGTGGATGAAACGGACCTGCAACCCGACAACATCAGCTGGCGTTCGCCGCTGGCCAGAGCGTTGTTAAAAGCGCGGCTCGGAAATCAGATTAAATTCAAATCGCCCGGCGGGGTGCACCAACTGACGATCATCGACATCTCTTATATCCTATAGCGATGCAATGGAGTGTTGATTATTCCGGCGCTAGCACCCTCACACTCCCATTGGAAGAGACGAGGACATTGAG
>DATHOG010000165.1:0-35702 GCA_035485115.1 Candidatus Sulfotelmatobacter sp.
TACAACAGCAGTGTTGCCTATGTTCAATTGGACTTAAATTTGACGGATGCCAGCGGGCTGAAATCGATCGGCCTGACTGTCCAGTCGAATTCACCCAGTATTTGGACTTGCCCCAATCGACCCAATCTTCCCGATTATGATCCGACTTACAGTGAATGGAATATTGGTTATCAATACTTTGGCGGAGTTGCCACGTGGGTAAATCCGATATACAGCAGCGGGGAGCCAAGCCATAGTCCGGTCAAGTTGAGCACCGCCAAACCTTATTGGTGTCTCGCGGCGGATGCTGTATTTAGAGGTGCGAACGGCTATGGCCAGCCGGTTGCCAACGATTATGGCAATCCTGATTGTTATGCGGCGCTACCCCCGCATCGTACGGGCAGCACGGTGATCCCGGCCGGAGGCAATGAAGTATTTTGCGACGGCTCGTCCCAATGGTGCAAGATTAACACCATGCGCCTGCTTACCACCTGGGATACCAACGACCGGAAACTTTATTTTTACCAGGACAGCCAGGATTTTGATGCGCTGTTGCTGCAACGATTGAACATTTCTGCAATGTTGCCCGTACCTTGACGGCGGTGTGCAGCACTGGAAGCCGTAGCTATAAGCATGATTCCCTGTTTTTCCAGGCTGAAAAAAGTTCGATCGCTGTTGCCGACAGTTGTTCTTCCATGCCTGGTGGCGATGATCTTCATCCTCGCTCCGGAAAAGGCGCGCGCCGGGTGGCAATTGACCTGGAGCGATGAGTTCAATTCCAACTCCGTCAACCCAAACAATTGGACGTTTGAAACCGGCAACGGATGTCCCGGTAATTGCGGTTGGGGCAACAACGAACTGGAATATTACACCAGCCGTCCGCAGAATGTTTATGTCACCAACGGGTTGCTTCATATCGTCGCGCAACAGGAATCCTATGCCGGATACAATTATACGTCTGCGAAATTAGAGACGGTCGGACTATTCAGCCAGGCGTATGGCCGTTTTGAATTTTACGCCAAGTTGCCGCCGGGGCAGGGGTATTGGCCCGCGCTGTGGATGATGCCGGAAGATTCGGTATACGGCGGATGGGCGGCTTCCGGGGAAATCGATGTAATGGAAAACCAGGGAAGCAATCCGACGAACGTGCTCGGGACCATCCACTATGGGGGTATGTATCCCAACCAGACCCAATCCTACGGACCGTCCTTCAATTTTCCCGCTGGCGATTCCGTGACAAACTTCCACCAGTACGCACTGGAATGGACCAACAACGCCATCCGCTGGTACGTGGACAATCAACTGTACGAAACCCAGACCAGTTGGTGGAGTTCCAGCAATCCGACCAACACGAACATCCGCAATCCATATCCCGCACCCTTTGACCAGCCGTTTTATATCATCATGAACCTGGCGGTCGGCGGCAATTTCGGCGGCAATCCCGACGGCACAACGGTTTTTCCTGGCGATATGCAGGTGGATTATGTCCGGGCATACACCTGGGTTTCCTCGCCGCCACCGCCGCCCGTTCTTCAATTGTCAGTACCGTTCACCGATCCATCCGGCAGCACCACCACGCCGAGCGACATCAGCAGCAACGGTGTGAATGTGACGCTGCAAATGGTGAACGGGGCCGGTACCGCCGCCGACCTTCATGGCACGGTCAATTCCGGTGTCGGCGGTGCGGCGACCGGAATTCGCGCCTTGGATTTGACCTCGAACGGAACCAGCCAGCCGGGCAATCCTGGTCCGATGGCGGCCGTGACCAATGCCAGTCTGGGCTTTGGAATCGTCAGCAATTTCACGGTGTCGATTTGGTTCAAGCAAAACGCCGCCATGGCACAGGGGGCGAATGTCGGTCCCCGTCTGTTTGTCCTGGGCGGCGGTACGCCGAACGATACCGGGGCGGCCAACAGCATTGGGATGAAGTTTCAAACCGCCAGCCAGCTCTATTTTCAACTGGGCGGCACCACGTTGGCGGCTAATTTTACGAACAACCTGCCGACAAATGTCTGGCTGTTTTGCGCGGCAACTTACGACGGGGCAAATCTGATGTTGTACGAAGGAACGGAATCGAATTCCGTCAGCCTGGTCGGTACCGCGTCGGTGACCACCACTGTCAATTTCGGTGTCAGCGGCGAGTTACTGGTCGGCAACCAGCAGGCTCGCCAACGTTCGTTCAACGGCTGGATCAATGATTTTCGGTTCTATACCGGTACCGGCGATTCCAATTTTGTCGAAAATTTACGTGAGCAGGCGTTGCCGCCACCGCCCGCGCCGCCCGCACCGCAGGCTTATACGCCGCCGGTCAGCGAGCGCGCTGACGTTTCTCTGGATGCGAACTGGCAGTTTATCCGGCAGGATGTCGCCGGGGCGCAAACCAATGGTTTCAACGACTCAAGCTGGACCAATCTGAACCTGCCGCACACCTGGAACAATCTCGATGGTCAGGATGGCGGCAACAATTACTATCGCGGTATCGGCTGGTATCGCAGTCATGTCACACCTGGTGCCAGTTACACCAACCAGGAATTTTTTCTCAAATTCGACGGCGCATTTTCGGTCGCGGATGTGTGGGTGAACGGCAATTATCTGGGCGAACACCAAGGCGGCTTTGCCGCGTTCGTGTATGATGTCACACCCTACCTCAATGTCGGGGCGGACAATGTCATCGCAGTCAAGGTCAACAACTCGTTTAACACCAACATCCCGCCGTTGGCGGCGGATTTTACTTTTTTCGGCGGGTTGTATCGTGACGTGCATCTGCTGGTGACCGATCCGGTGCAGATTTCGCCGTTGGATTACGGATCGCCGGGCGTCTATCTCACCACCACGTCGGTCAGTTCCAATTCCGCAAACCTGCAAGTGACCGCCGTGGTTTCCAATTCTACTGCTTCCGCACAGCCGGTCATGGTACGTGCCGTGGTTACCGATGCCGCCACCAATATCGTTGCCGTGTTGACCAACACGGTTTCGCTCCCGCCGATGACCACGTCGAATGTGCAGTTCAACACGGTCATCGTGAATCCGCATCTTTGGAACGGTCTTCCCGACCCTTATTTGTATCAGGGCTACGTGGAACTGTGGCGCAGCACAAATGTAGTCGATCTCGTGGCCCAGCCGTTGGGTTTTCGCTGGTTCAGCGTGGACCCGACGAACGGGTTTTTCCTGAACGGACGGCATTACGATCTCCACGGCGTGAACATGCACCAGGACTGGCTGAATTGCGGCTGGGCGCTGACCAACGCGCAACGGGACACCAATTTCTTGTTCCTCAAAGAAATCGGCGCGACCTTTCTGCGGCTGTCGCATTATGAACACAACGACTACACCTACCAGCTGGCGGATCAGGACGGGATATGTCTCTGGAGCGAAATACCGCTGATCGATTACATCACCACATCCGCCGCCTTTACCACTAACACCCTTCAGCAATTGCGTGAAATGATCCGCCAGAGATACAACCATCCCTCGGTGATGTTCTGGAGTATCTACAATGAAATCACCCTTGATGCCGGCCCTTCAACGACCAATCTCATCAGCCAGGAAGTTCCATTGGTCAATCAGGAGGATCCCACAAGGCTTACAACTGCCGCCGCCAACACCAGCGATGGTGATCCCTCCACTTTTTATACGCAGGTCATTGCCTTCAATAAATATTACGGATGGTATTCCAGTCCGTTGAACGGGATCGCCGCCTGGGCGGACAACATCCACTCCAATTATCCCGGGCGCTGCGTGGGTGTGAGCGAGTATGGTGCCGGGGCCAGCATTTATCAGCACAGCGAGAATCCGACCTTTCCGGCGAATACGTCCACCTCCTTTCATCCGGAAGAATGGCAGGACATCGTTGATGAAACCAACTGGCAGTTGATGGCGGCGCGCCCGTTTCTCTGGTGCAAGATGGTCTGGACTTCGTTTGATTTTGCGTCCGATGGCCGCAACGAAGGCGACACCCCGGGCCGCAACGACAAGGGGCTGGTGACTTATGACCGGCAGACGCGCAAGGACACTTTTTATTTTTACAAGGCCAACTGGACGACCAATCCGATGGTGTATATCACCGGCCACACTTTCACCAACCGGCTGACCAATCAGATCATCGCAAAGGTTTATGCCAACTGCGATTCAGTGGAGCTTTTTGTCAACGGCTCTTCCCAAGGCAGCGTCACCAGCACCAATTGCATTTACACCTGGCCGGCCGTTCTTTTTGGCGGAACCAATTCCGTCCTGGCCATCGGCACCAAGGGCGGCATTCAAGTCACGGATTCACTGGCGTGGATGGCCCCGGCTTCGCCACCCGCAATCGCCATTGTGAATCCGGCGCTGCCAACGCTTTATCTTGCGAGCACCAATGTCGTGCTGGCATTGACCGCGACGGCCACTGATTTTCAGCCGGCCAGCCCGCCGGCGATGACCACGGCCTGGAGCCAGACCGGCGGGCCGGGCGCGATCACTTTTGGGAACGGCGCCGCTCTTTCGACGACCGCCGCCTTCAGCACGAAGGGAGTCTATGGCCTGCAAATCCAGGCGATAAAAGGGTCACTGGTTTCCAGCGCGGGCCTGACCGTCGTGGTCGGAAATGTCCCGTATGGCCCGATGCTCAATGTGAGATTTCCTTTTGACGACACGGGGTCGGGCACCACCACCTCCGGCGACACCAGCGGCGGCGGCGTGAACGTCTCGTTGCAAATGCTCAATCAAAATGGCGGAACCACGAACTTGCACGGGGCCGCCAATTCCGGAGTGGCTGGCTGGACCAATCCCAATCGGGCTTTGAACCTTTCCATGAATCCTAATCAGGGAATTTCCGGAGGCGCGAGTGGAAACTTTGCCGCCGTCACCAATTCCACGCTCGGCTTTGGAAGCATCAGCAATTTCATCACCACGATGTGGATGAAGCAGTTGTATCTTCTGCCGGCCAATTTCGGGCCGCGCATGTTTATTTTTGGCAACAGCACCAATAGCGATTGCGGCACGGCCAACAGCATCGGCATGAAATTTCAGGACGGCACCAACCTGGATTTTTTTGTTAACACCATCCAGGCTCAGGCGTCTTTCGGTTCCGCGCTGCCGACCAACACCTGGGTTTATTTGGCCATGGTCTATGACCAAACGAACGTATCGTTATATGAAGGTACCGATGTGACGCCGGCGGCTTTGATCAGCGTCACGCCGGCGACCGGACAGACGGTTCCAATGGGTAGTGCGGCTTCCTTGTATATCGGGAACCGGCCGGATCGCGCCCGTTGTTTTGCCGGGTGGATCGATGATTTCCGTTTTTACACCGGACAGGGCGATTTAAGTCTGGTCGAAAGTGTGCGCCAATCGGCGGCAGGGCCGGCTGGATTGACAGCCACACCCGGAAACAATCAAGTGAACCTCGCTTGGAATCCGTTGCCCGGCGCGACGAGTTACAACATCAAGCGTTCAAATGTCAGTGGCGGGCCTTACGCGGTGATTTCCATAGCCGGGATGGTTACGGGGATGAACTATGTTGATGGCACGGTGACAAACGGCGGGACTTATTACTATGTCGTTTCCGCGGCGACGTCCATCAGCACTGCGAGCGAGACGGCAAATTCTCCAACCGAGGCCATCGCAGTACTACCGCCGCCGCCTTCCCCGCCGGTGGCGAGCTACAACAGCCCGCTTTATGCCGGCATGACATTGAATCTTGCCGCCTCCACAATTTCGGGGGCGGCCTATGGTTGGAGCGGACCCAATGGATTCAGTTCCACCAGTCAGAATCCTTCCCTGAGCCAGGTCAGCCAGAACGCCTCCGGCACTTACAACGTGACTGCCACCGTCGGGGGTCTGACTTCGGCGCCGGGAGCCGTGTCGGTGGTCGTCAATCCGCCGCTGGTCTTCACGGTCCAGTCGTCCGCCAGCGGCATTGTTTTGAACTGGCCCTACGGAACACTTCAATCAGCCACGAATTTGTCCGGTCCTTGGAACAATGTGCCGGGGGTCGTTTCGCCATTCACGAATTCACCCATAGGTTCGCAACAATTTTACCGGATCCGCCTGCAATGATCCGCCTCAACCGCCCAACCCCTTTCATGTCATGAAACCGCTCAATGCATATTCGCTCAATTGGAAAAATCTTTTGATTTGCACCGCTGTCATCTTTTCCATCAACCAGATGAGCGTCCGTGCCGGCGAACTGATGAAGACCGACGGTCCGGTCAAAGTCGAAATCCTCAAGACGAACGGTGGCTACCAGTTGCTGGTGGATCAACGGCCGTTTTACATCAAGGGTGCGGGACTGGAGCTCGGTGATCAGGAGAAACTGGCGGAGCATGGCGGCAATTCCCTGCGCACCTGGCGGAGCGAAACCGACAAATATTCCGGCCGGCAAATTTTGGATCGCGCCTTGACCAACGGCCTGTATGTCACCATGGGGCTCGAACTCGGTCGCGAGCGGCTGGGTTTCAATTACAGCGACA
This sequence comes from Candidatus Sulfotelmatobacter sp., assembly GCA_035485115.1. Taxonomy (GTDB): domain Bacteria; phylum Verrucomicrobiota; class Verrucomicrobiia; order Limisphaerales; family UBA11358; genus UBA11358. The sequence continues at coordinate 6,429 of DATHOG010000165.1, forward strand.
AGACGGCGGTGGCCCGGCAGCTCGAAAGCATCCGGCAACAGGTCTTGAAATACAAAGATCATCCCGCATTGATCATCTGGGCCATCGGCAACGAATTGAACCTGGATGCCACCAATCCCGCGGTGTGGGATGCGGTCAATGACATCTCCAAAATGATCCATCAGGTTGACCCGAACCACCTCACCACGACGCCGCTCGCCGGCTTCAAAAAGGAGACGGTTGACCAGGTGAAATCTCACGCGCCGGATCTGGATCTGCTCTCGTTTCAGATGTACGGCGACATCGTGAACCTGCCGCGTTATCTGCGCGAATCCGGCTGGGACGGCCCCTACCTGATCACCGAGTGGGGGGCGACCGGGCATTGGGAGGTCGGCAGGACAAAATGGGGTGCGCCGCTTGAGAACGACAGCACCACCAAGGCGAATAATTACAAGTCGCGTTATGAACAGGTGATCGCGGCGGACAACAAACAATGCCTTGGCTCCTATGTTTTTCTTTGGGGCCAGAAACAGGAGCGCACCCCGACTTGGTACGGCATGTTCCTGTCATCGGGTGAAGAGACCGCCGCCGTGGATGTGATGCAATATGTCTGGACCGGATCGTGGCCGGCGGTGCGCAGTCCGCAATTGAGCGGTGCGTGGCTGGACGGCAAAACCGCGCGTCAGAACATCCATCTCGCTTCCGGCCAGACATATCCGGCCAGGGTTCAAGTCACGGACGACAATCAAAACCCGTTGAAGTTTGTCTGGGACATCCTGCCCGAAAGCACGGACCTGAAGACCGGCGGCGATTTTGAAAGCCGGCCGCAAAGTTTGGACGGATTGGTTGAAAGCGCCGGCACCGATGAGATCAAGTTGAAAGCCCCGACCGCACCCGGCGCCTATCGCTTGTTTGCGTACATCTTCGACGGGCAAGGTCACGCCGCGCACGTCAATATTCCATTTTATGTGGACCAGGAGGTGGGGGCTGCGCCATTGGCGGGACGTCAGGTATCGAACAAGCAACCGTGACGATCATCCGCTTGTGGCGATGCCGCGCAGCATGACAAGCGAATGAAATTCTTTGTCGGCCAAGAATAGGCTGGACTTGGCGGAGACTGAAAATTGTAATGTGACCATCAATCACCCAGCGACCAACAGCCGTAGCCGGTGGCCATCCGTCTTGCCGCTGATGGTCATATGCGTATTGATCGCGGGAAAATTTTCGGTTCCGGCGGAACCGGCGGCGGGTGTGTTGACCAATGCCGCCGACGTGATCGCGCTGTCGGCGGCGGATGCGGCCCGTTCCCTCAAAGTATCGGTCAGCGGCGTGGTGACGGCTTCGGATCCGGCGTTGAAAGGCCGTTTTTTTCTTCAAGACACCACGAGTGGTGTATTCGTGGATAATGTCAACGGCCCCCATCTGGAGCCCGGGACGGCGGTCGAAATTTCCGGCATCACTTACGCCGGTGCTTATGCGCCGACCATTACCGCCCCCAAGGTTCAGGTCATTGGCACGGCAAAACTCCCGCTGGCAAAGCCGGTTTCGGTGGAAGAACTGATGTCCGGCGCGGAAGATAGTCAACGGATTGAAACCGCCGGGATCGTACGGGATGCGCGGGTGGATGGGACGCGTCTGCTGATCGACCTGGCCGAGGGCGGTTATCGCTTCCGGGCTTATGCCACGGTGCCGGCGGATTACGCGTCCGACAAATTGATCGGTTCCCGCGTCCGGATCCGGGGGACGGCGGCGGAAGCGCACAACCGTTCCTTGCGCCAATTGATCCTGGTTGAAATTTATATCCCGACGCTTTCCGACCTGGTCATCGAGCGGACGGAATCGCGGGACCCTTTTGAAAAGCCGGTCATACCCCTGAACAACCTCGCACAATACCGCCGGGACAACTCCCTGGACCAGCGGGTTCACGTGCGCGGCGTGGTGACGTTGCAGAACACCGGTGAAAGCCTTTTCCTGCAAGATGACGTGGGCGGATTGCAGATCCAAAGCCGCGAGACGGCAGTGTGCAACCTGGGGGAAACGGTCGAGGCGGTCGGCTTTCTGAACTTTGAAAATTACCTCCCCGTTTTGCAGGACGCCATTTTCCGAAAAGTTTCCGGACCGGTCACGCCCATCCAGCCCAAGCGGGTGACCATCGCCGAATTGCAAAACGGCCTGCATCACGCGGAATGCATTTCTTTGACCGGCAAGCTGATCGAACGCACGATCCGGCACGGCGGCGGCTCGAAGTATTCGCCGGCGAACAAAACCACCGTGCTGGTATTGCAGGGTTCCAATTTCACCTTCACGGCGGAGGCGGGTTATCTGCCGGATCAGCCCGAGTTGGAGGCGATCCAGTTCGGCAGCCTGGTGCGGGTCACGGGTGTTTGCCTGACGCAGATCGATAGCGACGGAAAGTTGCGGGCCTTTCAAGTTTTGGTCCGGGGTCCCGAAGATGTCCAGGTCATCCAGGAGCCAAGCTGGTGGACGCCGCGGCGGTTGTTGATCGGGGTGGCCATCATCTGCGCGGTGCTGGTGGTCATCATGAGCTGGTCGGTGATGTTGTCCCGCAAAAATTCCGTCCTGAATTATCTGGTACGAGAGCGGGAAAAGGCGCAACTGGCCTTGCAGCAGGTCAACGACCAGCTTGAAGAACGGGTCAAGGAGCGGACCAACCAGTTGAGGGTCCAGATCACGGCGCGTAAAGAATCGGAATTGCAATTCAAGGCGATCCTGGCCGAGCGCACCCGCCTCGCGCAGGAACTTCACGACACGGTCGAGCAAACGCTCGCGGGCATCGCGATGGAACTCGACACATCCGTCAAGTTGTATGAAAAAAATCCGCAGGACGCCCTGGCGCATCTGGAACTTTCGTGCGACCTGATGTCCCGCAGTCAGCTGGAAGTGCGGCAATCGATCTGGAATCTCCGCCGGCTGGTGCAGGAGCATTTCGATATCGCCAGTGCGATGCTTGAAAACGCCCGGCAACTGCTCGCGGGCACCAATCTGCAGGTGGATCTGCAGGTCCAGGGCGAAGTCCGGCCGCTGCCGGAAGTGATCGAGGAAAATTTTTTACGGATCGGGCGGGAGGCCATCGTCAATGTCATCAAGCATGCGCAGGCCACCACGGTCAACATCCGGCTGGCCTTCGAGCCGCGCCGGGTGGTTTTGGAAATCAAGGACAACGGCCGGGGCTTTGTGCCCGGACAAGCCGCCGGGCCGGATGAAGGCCATTTTGGCGTCCTTGGGATGGCGGAGCGGATCAAACGATTGGGCGGCAAGTTTGACCTGATCAGCGCGCCGGGAAAGGGCACGTCGGTGAAAGTAGAGATCAACCTGGAACCGGCCATGGAACCGGCGACGCAAACCGTTGCCGACCTGAACAATTTTGATGAAGAACTCAGAGAAAATCCGGATCCTGATCGCTGACGACCATTACGTGGTGCGCATCGGATTGAACGCATTGATCAGCGTCGAATCCGACATGCAGGTCGTCGCCGAGGCGGCTGATGGCGCGCAGGCGCTGGAGCTGTTTGTCCGCCACCGCCCCGACCTCGCTTTGCTCGACATGCGAATGCCGGTCAAGGATGGCGTCCAGACCGCCACGGAGATCCGTTCCCAGTTTCCCGACGCGCGGATCATCATGTTGACGGCATTTGAAGGCGACGAAAATATCCACAAGGCGCTGCAAGCCGGGGCGCGCGGCTATGTGTTCAAAAATTCATCCGTTGAAAAACTGATCCCGGCCTTGCGCGCGGTGCTGGCTGGTGGCAACTGGATTCCGCAGGAGGTTGCCAGCCGGCTGGCATCGCGAAAATCGTTTGAGAAATTGACCGACCGCGAGGTGCAGGTATTGCGGGAACTGGCCAAGGGACTGGCGAACAAGGAAATCGCCGAAAGCCTGACAATCTCCGAACACACGGTGAAAACCCACCTGAAAAATATTTTAGGCAAGCTCCGGGTGGCGGACCGGACCGAGGCGGTAACGACGGCGATCCAACGCGGGATTATTCAGATTTGAGCGTTTATTTGAGAGAAACCACAGCAATTGATTACGCCCGGGAAGATGAGTGGTTACTTTCCCCTCACCCCGGCCCTCTCCCTTGGGGAGAGGGAGAAACGCTCCCAGCGTCTTGACGAGATCGGGCTGCCATTAAATGCAAATCCAAAGACGGAAGCGGCTCTATCGGCCACGAGTTTTATAAAACTAATCTTCGGCTGTTCCTTCTCCCCAAGGGAGAAGGTAAGGATGAGGGGGAACGGCACGTAGCCGACACGGTGGTTTCAGCATTTTGAAAACACCTTGTTTTTACTTCGACGGACTCCAGTGCTCCAAATCACTCGAAAGAGGGATGAAATCAAATCGGGAAAAATGCAAAAGTCTTTCATCACAGCCCGCTACCACTAACACCGCCATTGTTGTCCCATGCCCTCAAAAGCACAGCCTATGAAAAAAATGATCTGGTTGATCAAAACTTGTTTGTCCTTAACCCTCGGATGTTTGCTGGTTTCCTTTTTAGCCAGTCCTCAAAAAATATCCGCCGCCACCCAGGTGATCCAAACCCTGCCGTTCTACGACAGCTTTGATTATACTCCGAACGGCTTGTACGCAGCTTCGCCCACGGTTTGGGAAACCTGGGGGAGCACGGCGAATATCTACGTCACGAATGTTAATCTGACTCTTCCGGGATTTGTCCCCTCGGCTGGAAATAGCGCCGCCGGAACCACCAAGGCCTACCGCTACACCGGGACTGAATTCACCACCCAGACTGCCGTTGACGGCAAGACGGTTTTTGTTTCCTTTCTGTACCAGGTCGTAGCTTATCCCACGACCAGCCCGGGAATTGTGACTTTCCTCGATTCCACGAATCTCGGCGGCCAGCCAGGCATCATACCGGGAACCATGGCCCTGGCTCTGCTCATTGATCACACCGGGCACATCGGCATCAATGCCGGCACTCCTACTCTCACCGGCGCGCAATTTGAAACCAGCGTGACGCCGGTAAATACCACCGTGTTGGTCGTTGCCCGGTACACCTTTCACACGAGCCCGGCCAAAGATGTCGTGGACCTCTGGGTCAATCCCACCAGCGCCAGTTATGGCGCCGGTTCCGCGCCGACACCCGATGTCTCCGTCACCAGCGCGGGCAATATCCCCAGCCTCGCTTACTTCACCCTCTCCGCCAATGGCAACGATACGACCCTGGCCCAGCGCTGGGACGAAGTGCGAATTGGCACCACTTGGGCCAAGGCCGTTCCCGCCAGCAACACGCCGAACGGCCTCAGTCCGGCCCACTCGTTGATGCTCAGTGCCAGTCCGAACACTCTGGTCGCCGACGGCGTGAGCACGAGCATCGTCAAGATGCAGGCGCGCGATACCAATGGCGTCAATTTGACGACCGGCGGCGCGACGGTGATCTTCACCAACGCCATCGGGACCATGAGTGCCACCACGGATAACGGCGACGGCACGTATCAAGCCACGTTCACGGCTCCCGGCAGCGTGGGGACGGCGGTCATCTCGGCCAAACTGGGCGGCATAACCATCGCTTCGGCCGGTACCGCCACCAATTCAGCGATCGTGACCATCAACTGCACGCTGGGTCCGGTCAGTGCCGGCACGTCCACCGCCACGGCCAGTCCGACCAACTGCGCCGCTGACGGCAGCACGACTTCCACCATCACCATCACGGCCTTGGATGCCCAAGGCCGCGGATTGTCCGGACAAACGGTGACGCTCGGTGTGAGCGGGACGGGCAACACGGTTTCCACGCCGGCGAATACTGCTGCCAATGGCCAGACCACGGCGACGCTGTCATCCACCGTACCGGGAACCAAGACCATCACGGTCACGATTGGGTCCACCCAGATCACTGCCCAGCCGACGGTCACGTTCACCTCCGGAGGTGTCAGCGCCTTCAACTCCACTGCGATTGCCAGTCCGACCGGCGGGCTTACCGCCGACGGAATGGCGACCTCCACTATCACTGTGACGGCCAAAGATGGCACCGGTACTCCGCTTTCCGGCCAGGCGGTCACGATTTCGGCAACCGGTTCCGGAAACATTTTGACACAACCGGCTGCGACCACCGATGTCAACGGTCTGGCCACCGCCAGCATCCAATCGACCGTGGCCGGGACCAAGACCATCTCGGTAAACGTCGCCGGCACCACCATCAGCCAGCAACCGACGGTGACGTTTGTGGCGGGTGCGGCCACGCAGATCGCCTTCACGGTGCAGCCGGTGACCACGCCGGTCAATGTGACGATGCCGCCCGTGGTGGTGCAGATTGAGGACCAAACCGGCAACCCGGTCGCGCAAAGCGGAGCCACGGTGAACCTGTCGATCAATTCCGGCACGTTCACCGGCACGGCTCCGCTGGTGACGGATGCCAACGGCAAGGCCACATTCAACGATCTTTCCATTCATGCGGTTTCATCCGGGCTTTACTTGACCGCTTCGGTTTCCGGTTTCAGTCCGGTGCAGAGCAGCGTTTTCAATGTGCCGGCCAAGACATTTTACAAGGTGAACAACGCCTCGGCCCTGAGCCTGGCGGCCAGTTGGGCGACCAATTCCGGCGGTGCCGGTCCGGCGGGTCCCCCGGCATCGGACGGCCTCGGAATATGGGACGCCAGTTCCACCGGCGGCACCGTGGACATCGGCGGCAGCGCCTCGTGGTACGGCATGGTGTTGAACGCTGCGAGCGGCGCGGTGACGGTAACGGACACCACGGGTGGACACACCCTGACCTTGGGTGCGGGCAGCCTGGACGGTTCCGCAGCGGCCCACAGCCTCACGTTCAGCAACAACCTTGCCTTGGGCGTGGACCAGACGTGGAAGTGGACTTTCATGTCTTTCAATCTCACATTGGCGGGCAACGTGGATAACGGCGGACACACGCTCACCATCTTCGGGCAGGTCCAGGGCGCGCCGGTGAAATTTTTTGGCGCGATCACCAACTCGGGCGGCCTCATCTTGAACAGCAACGCAGTCGTGACGCTGGCCGGCACCAATACCTACAGCGGCAACACCGTCGTCAACGGCGGCAAATTGATCATCAATACCAACGGCTCGATCGCCGGCACCGCGGGGATCCTGTTGAACTCAAATACCACCTTGGATGTGTCACTCGCCACGCCGTTCACCATCGGCGGCAGCCAGACACTTTCAGGAAACACCAACGGGGCGGGTACGGCGACCATTGCAGCGAGCACTTCGGCGGGAGCGGGGCAGGTCATCCTGGCCCCGGGCGCGCAGACCAGTTTCACGGTCAATGCCAACGCCATCAGCAACACCGCCACCGCCGGCAGCATCAAAGTAGTGGGCGGTGTGACCTTGAACAGCAATCCTGTCACGGTGAACATCACCGGCGCACCGTTGCCGGAAGGCACTTATACCCTGCTGACCGCCACGAATGGATTTGTCGTCAACGGCCCGCTGCCCGCGTTCACGCTCACCGGCCTGGGACTGGCGGACAACGCCATGCCGCAACTGGTCATCAACGGACAGAACCTGCAACTGGTCGACGGTTTCGGTGTTTCACCCGCGGCCACCACCAACAACTGCGGCTCACCGGTTAGTTTCACCGCCACGCCCGCCGCCGGGACGACGGGTTACCAGTGGTATGATCCGTCATCGCAACCCATCACGTCGGCGACGAACACCACGCTCACGCTGGTCAATCCGCATCCGGCCGACAGCGGCATTTACAAGGTTGTCGCCATCGGTTCCACATGGACCATGACCAATTCCGTTTCCTTGCTGATCGTGGACGCCGCGCCGCCGGTCGTGACCTTGAACGGCAGCAGCCCGGTTTTGGTGTCGCTGGGTTCCCCCTTCATGGATGCGGGAGCGAGCGCCTATGACCTGTGTTCGGGGGACAGTGTGGCGGTGACGACCAACGGCAGCGTCAATACGAGTGTGGCGGGCGAATACGATGTGACTTATTCCGCCACCATCGGCAATGGCGCGACCAACAGCGTGACGCGCGCGGTGATCGTATTTGACCCGGCCGCCACATCGCCGGCGGTGACCCTGAACCTGGATTTCGGTGCGGCCACGGATGCGAACGCGGGAAATCCGATCACCGTGCCGACCGGCTGGACCTTGCTGCCGTTCGGCGACCTGAATCAAAGCCCGAATGTGTGGGGCAGTCCGACATTTTCGAATCCGGACGGCAACAATCCCGGGTTGACCTTGAGTTTTGGCAACATCAGCGGGTGGAGCACGGCGAGCAGCGAGTTCACCGGCGCAAACGGCAACGGTGTGGTGGGAATTTCCGCCGGCGGCTTCATCAACTACGGTTCCAAAGGCAGCGGCTTGCCCGCGACCTTCACCCTGAGTGGAGTGCCGGCGGGAAAATGTGTCTCCCTCTACGCGGTAGATGGCTGGGATGGTTCGGGGAACGCACCGGTCATCACCTTTGGCGGACAGACCAGCACGGTGACGGCCGGCAGTTTTGATACCGCACCGAACATCGCAGAGTTTCAGTATGTGGGAACCGCCATCGCCACGAACAGGGTGGTTTCGGGTTCATGGACTGGCCTTGGCGGCTCCTTAACTGAAGGCCAGATCGGCGGCATGATCATCCGGATCCAGACCATACCGCTGAGCAGTCTCGACATCGTGCCATCCACCACGATGGTGCAGTGCGGCAGCAATGTGACGTTCACGGCGTCGGCGGCCGGATTGCCGCCGATCGCATATCAGTGGTATGACGTCCATGGCAATCCGATCGCGAATGCGACCAATGCCAGTTACACAGTCATTGATCCAACCGATGCGAGCACGGGCAATTACACGGTGATCGCGGCGAACGCCTACAACTCTTTGACCAATACGGTTGCGATCAACACGGTGTATCACACCGCGCTGCCGGTGATGGCCTTGATCGGCGCGAATCCGGTGCATCTGATCACGAACTCAGCTTACCTGGACCTCGGGGCGACGGCTTTTGATCAGTGTGCGCAGGGCTATTTGAATGTGAGTTCCAACAACACGGTGAATACGGCCGTGCCCGGCACCTACACGGTGACGTACTCGGCCACAACCGCCGACGGCACACCGGGGAACCTCACCCGTACAGTGATCGTGGGCACGGCACCCTATTGGGGGACCAATGTGGTGATCTTTGATCCGACGATGGTGAATATCCAAAGCCAATTGGAGGCGGTTTATGCGGTGCAGAAATATAACCAGTTCGGCCCGCAGCGGACCGCGCTGCTGTTCAAGCCGGGCGTATACACGAACCTTGAGATCGACCTGGGCTATTACACGCAGGCGCTCGGCTTGGGATTAATGCCGGATGACGCCACCATCATCGGTGACCTGCGTTCCGACGGCGTGTTGCAGAGTGAAAATGCGACGGTGAATTTCTGGCGCGGCGCGGAGAACCTGGCCGTGGTGCCGACCAACAGCGGGAACTGGATCATCTGGGCCGTCTCGCAGGGCACGGCGTTCCGGCGGATGCATGTATTGGGCGAAGTGGACCTGGCGAATCACACGGACGGGAATTTTGCGAGCGGCGGATTCCTGGCGGATTCCAAAGTTGACACGACGATCAGTTCCATCGCGCAACAGCAGTGGCTTTCCCGCAACGACATTTTTGGAAGATGGACCGGAGGCGTCTGGAACATGGTTTTTGTCGGCGTGTCCAATCCGCCGGCGGGAACGTGGCCGACGAATGTTTACACGATCATCACGAATACCCCGTTGGAGAGCGAGAAGCCCTATCTCTATCTCGATACGAACGGGAATTATAATGTGATGGTTCCGTCCTTGCAGACGAACACCATCGGCACGACGTGGGCGAACGGGCCGACGCCGGGAACTTCCATCCCGATCAAGCAGTTCTACATCGCGCTGGCGGGAGCGGACAACGCCGCCAGCATCAACGCGGCCCTGCAAGAGGGATTGAACCTGATCCTGACGCCGGGTGTCTATCCACTCACCGACAGTTTGCAGGTGACGCGACCGGATACGGTCATTCTGGGATTGGGATATCCCACGCTGATTCCGCAAACGGGCAAGGCGGCGCTGGTGGTTTCCAATGTGGACGGCGTGAAGGTGGGCGGATTATTGTTCGATGCGGGCCCGGTGCAATCGCCGACGTTGTTTCAGGCGGGCACGGGCGCATCCAGCCATCCGAATGATCCGATCTGCGTCTATGATATTTCCATGCGCGTGGGCGGGGCGGCCAACGGTTCCACCTTGAATTGCTTGCAAATCGATGCGAGCGACACGATCGGTGAAAATATCTGGCTTTGGCGCGCGGACCACGGCGATGCCGTCACCGGCTGGACCCTGAATCCTTCCGTCAACGGGCTGGTGGTCAACGGCGACCGGGTGACGATCTATGGGTTGTTCGTCGAGCACCATGAGCAATATCAGACCTTATGGAATGGCAACTGGGGCCGGGTGTATTTTTACCAGTCGGAGATGCCGTATGATGTACCGAACCAGGCGGCGTGGTCGCATGACGGCGAAAACGGCTACGCTTCGTACAAGGTGACCGACGCGGTGACGAGTCATCAGGCCTACGGCCTGGGCATCTACGGTGTGTTCATCAACTGCACGAACATCAGTTGCTTCAATGCGATCGAGACGCCGGCGAATTCACAACAGGTCAACCTGCATCATATGATCACGGTGTACATCGCGGGGAATACCGCCAATGGCGGAAGTTCCACAATGAATCATATCATCAACGGAACGGGCGCGACCGTGGCGGGGCCGGGTTTTGGCGGCACGGCGACACTGAACAATCTCTGGAACCTGCCCACGTTCAGCATCTTCACGGGTGTGAATGCAGCAGGCACGCCGGTCACGTTCCCGACCGAGTCGTGGCATGTGTACCAGTTGCAATATAAGAATTCGCTGGGTGATCCGAGCTGGTTGAATCTTGGAAATGCGCTCGGCGGAAATGATGTGCAGCAGACGGTCACTGATCCGACACCGGGGAGCGGAAGGTTTTACCGGGTGTTTTATCAATAGGGCGATACGTCGTCCTTCTCGGCGAGGGTGATGACGGCGGAGTGCGGCCGTCCCTGGCCGCTGCAATATCCTGACTGCCAGGCGCTGGTCAATTTGAAGATGGTTTTGCGTGGCCATGTTGCAGCGCCCGAGGACGGGCGCGCTCCGGCAGGTCGGAGACGACGCGCGGGAATTGCGGGCAAGGTGACGGTCTTATCGGGTTGAATATTGCTGCGGCTGGTCCCGCTACGCGGGACACAGCCGCGCTCCGGGGAATTGGGGGACGGCGGTCCGAGCCGGACGGGCGATGGCGGCGGAAGGCGGCCGTCCCGGCCGCTGCAATATCCTGACTGCCAAACGCACCGGTTCATTTGAAGATGGTTTTACATGGTCATGTTGCAGCGCCCGGGGACGGGCGCACTCCGGCAGGTCGGAGACGGCTCGCGGGGATTGCGGGCACAATATTTTCCGCGGCACTGATATTTCGGCTGAAAGGCCGGCGCGATTTTGGTAGTTTGCTGCGATGAAACCCATCATTGCCGCTCCCGTTGCCGGGCGCGTTGAGTCAAAACCTCAAACTACGGACCGGGCCACCCTCGCGGTCATCGCGCACCGGGCGATGATTGAACACGGCTTGGAACCGGACTTTCCGCCGGCGGCGCAAAAAGAACTGGCGGCCATCAGCGGGCCCGCCAAACCGACAGACAATATCCGTGATCAGCGCACCCTGCTTTGGGCGTCGATTGATAATGACGATTCCCGTGATCTCGACCAGCTTACCGTGGCCGAATCGCTCGCGGGCGGACAGGTCAGAATCCTGGTGGCCGTCGCGGATGTGGATGCCCTGGTGCGCAAGGGTTCGGCGCTCGATACCCATGCGGCGCGCAACACGACTTCCGTTTATACGCCCGCGGCGATTTTCCCCATGCTGCCGGCAGAGTTGTCCACCAACCTGACGTCGTTGAACGAAGATCAGGACCGTATCGCCATCGTGGCGGACATGGTTTTCAAGGACGACGGTTCGCTGGTCTCGTCGGAACTTTACCGGGCGCAGGTACGCAATCGCGCCAAGCTGGCTTACAACAGTGTCGCCGCGTGGCTGGCCGGCACCGGCCCGGCCCCCAAACGGATCGGCGAAGTTCCCGGGCTGGACGAAAATCTGCGCCTGCAGGATCGAATCGCCCAACGGCTCACGGGTTTGCGTCACCATCACGGAGCCCTCAGCCTGGAGACGCTGGAGGCGCAAGTGACTTTCGCCGGCGATGCGCTGGCTTCGCTGGAGCTGGATCAAACCAACCGGGGGACGCAGTTGATCGAGGAATTCATGGTGGCGGCGAATGCCGTGGCCGCGGTTTACCTTGCCGGCAAAGGTTTTCCATCCTTTCGCCGTGTCCTGCGCGATCCGGAACGCTGGTCCCGCATCGTGGAACTCGCGGCGGAACTCAAAGAACCGCTGCCCGCCGCCCCGGATGCCGTGGCGCTGGAAGGATTTCTGACGCGCCGCCGCGCCGCCGCGCCGGAGAAGTTCGCCGACCTGTCCCTGTCCATCATCAAGCTCATCGGGCGCGGCGAATACGCGCTGGATCTGCCCGGCGGCACGGCGCCCGGACATTTCGCGCTGGCGGTCAAGGACTACACGCATTCCACCGCACCAAACCGTCGTTTCCCTGATCTCATCACGCAACGGCTTTTGAAAGCCGCGCTGGCGGGTGCGCCGCTACCTTATACGATTCCGGAACTGACGGAACTCGCTAAGCACTGCACCGATCAGGAAGACGCCGCCTCCAAAGTAGAACGCCAGGTCAAGAAGTCGGCGGCTGCGCTGCTCTTATCCGGAAAAAGCGGACAGCAATTTGACGCCATCGTCACCGGCGCGGCGGACAAAGGCACGTGGGTGCGGTTGCTCCAGCCACCGACCGAAGGCCGGCTCACGCAGGGCACGCAAGGCCTCAAGGTGGGCGACCACGTTCGCGTCAAACTCATCCACACGGACGTCCAGCGCGGCTTTATAGATTTTGCCCGCGCGTGAGGGTCACCGGCTCCGGCTGCGGAGCCGTCCCCGGCCACTGCAATGTTCAATTGATACGGGTCTTAAATGGTTGAGAACTCCGGTCGTTATGTCATTGCAGCGCCCGGGACGGGCGCACTCCGCCGCGGCGCGCCTTCATCGAAACGATGACGGTGCGGGCAGCGAAAAAACACTTTTAAAAAAGGGCTTTACGAAGGAAAGCGACGGGCTTACGGTGGTTCAAGATTAAAGGGCGCTTTGCGCCGGGTTTGCCGGTTCGGGAAAACGTAAAAATCCGGTTTAACTTTATTGGCTTTTGGGATGAAACTGAAAAAATTTCACGAGGTTCTAAAAATGAACAGGCTGCAAACCCAGCCGACTACTGCCTGTTAGGCCACTACTATGTATTCACCGTATCTAGGAAGTCGGGTCGGCAGTTTATATTGGAGGACGGTTTTGCGATGGCCTGTGGTTCATCTCTTGTGTTGCTGCCTCGGTTTTGGAATTGCAATTGGCGCACTTTGCTTATTTGGTGTGCCCGAAACAAACGAGCGGAAGGCTGTGTTTTTGAGAATAATTGGAGTTTTTATGTTGCTCTTTTATGGCTGGTTTGTTGTCGCATTTATCATCAGGTGTGTATGTGGCACTTGGAAAAGCCGCTGTGAGCATTGGATTGTAAAGTTTGATGGACAGCTATGATTTTGTCGCCGGAGCCAACGCGGATGACACCTTCCATTTTGCGCTTGAGCGTTTTGATTCGCCCCGCCACAGTTCCCGCGTAGATTTTTCGTTGCAAGGTGCCTTGAGAAAATGAAAAATTCGGAACCACCATTATGGCTGCTTTGGTTGCTGCCGCTAATTTTTCTCACACTTAGTGTTCTCATTCTGCGTCGCTGGCCAGCTTATGCACGCTCCATTTTACATCGATGGGCAGTGACCAAGCGATACGAAATTTTGCATTTTGAGCGTTGTTTTTTCTGCGGAGCTTTTCCATGGTGGACAACATCACAACGGCAGATGGTGTTTTTTGTGACCGTCCGGGATGATTCGGGACGCGAGCGTTCGGGTTGGATACGATTTGGTAGTTATTGGGGTGGAGATTACAATGATGAACCAGATATTATTTGGGGAGATACAGAAAAAGGGTCGAAAAGGGGTTCCTAGTTTTATAGTTTTTTAAAAATTCAGCTTTTTCTCCGCGCCCCTTGGCGTCCTCTGCATCTCTGCGTTTAGTGCAGGTTTGATTTCAACGCAGAGACGCAGAGAAACGCGGAGCTTCGCAGAGTCGGAATAATTCGCGCGAGGGTTTTTGTCCGAAACAAATGGCTGACGTTCCGGAGTGGTTGAAGATAAGATAAGTTGTCGCCGTTGGACTCCGATAATTATTTCATGGCCAATGAACCCAGAGGTGGTGTGACGCTCGCCCTCATCCCGGCCTTCTCCCCCAGGAGAAGGAGAAACGCTCGCAGCGTCTTGGCGTTGGAATGCGTTCGGTGATTCGGAGGTTCAAGGCGCGGAATTCCGTTTGGGAGAATTCTCATTTCGTTCCCCGTATGTGGCAGCGGGAAAAAACTCGTGTAAAAAGGGCTTTACGAAGGAAGGTGACCGGCTTACGGTGGTTCAAGATTAACGGGCGCTTTGCGCCTGGTTTGCCCGGCTCGGGAAAACGTAAAAATCCGGTTTAACTTATTGGCTTTTGGGATGAAACTGAAAAAAATTCAGGCGGTCTTAAAAATGATAGGCTGCATACCCAGCCGCCTGCTATCGGTTAGGCTGCATGACGCATATTTAATTTATGACCATCAAAAATGCCATTCCAAAATTTATCGCGTTACTTTTAGTTAGCATCGTTGGAGCGTGGCTGATGCTTGGGATAGACGCTTCGGAACTGTCCAAGATTGATTCGATGTCAGCAGCGGATTTTATCCAGAAGCAGCGAGAGATTCATCATCATTCGGTCTTTTTTCATTTCATCGTCGTGCTGATGATGGGTGGTTTCTATCTCGGCGTCGTCGAGTTTTTATCTTATGTTATTGGATTGTGTTTCAGACAAAAGCCTGCTGACTCTTAAGTAGCTGGAAACATGAAGTGTTGATATTCAAATAGTTATGAATTTCCAGCTTCTTTCGTCATTGCCCACATCGGATGGGGTTGGTGTGCTAACCAATCGCCGCGCTTGTCCCGCCGTCTTGTCGCGCCACAGCACGGCGGAGGCGGAAGCCTTGGCGAAGGTCGGAAGCCAACGCAGATGGCCACCGCAGGTTCACGCTTGACCGCCCGGATTTACCTCGCCACAGTTCCCGCGTGGCTCCGTCTTCGCTGCGCTACGCCGCGACGAGTCAGCCTTTTTCGCTGGGCCACTCACACGCCATGAGAAATATATTCGTCATCAGTTTTGCAGTGTTGATGCTTGTTTCGATTGCGGTTTGGATCGTCGGCCTTTTGACGGCTGCTATTTTTCCGTGGTTTGGCGGGATACGGGCTGAGAGCATTGGCCAAATTGGATTTGCTGCTGCTGGATGTGGAGAGTGTTGCGCATACTTATTTGGTTGGCTAAGCACGATCTCAGAGAAGCGAAGAAACAGCGCCATGGGTCTGCCAGGACCAAAAAAATATGGAAATAAGAAGCCAGTGGCCTAAACATTCCCCGTCGCCAACCCTGATTGCCGCTGCGGTTGCAGGCCACGCTGCGGGTCGGCGGTGGCTCCGTCTTCGCAGCGCTACGCCGCGACGAGTCGGTTTTGGTCGCTAGACATCGTATGCCCACTCGCAGCTACAACACGATTTCACTCATTCGAGGTGGCAATATTTTATGTGCCTTGTTTGGTGTCTTGACCTCATGGTTGGCGGCCGCACATGTTGGTTATCATTATTCCACTCGAAATCTCGTCCTTGGTTCGATTGATCTTGTTTGGTTTTTTGGAGCATTGGGTTTGTTTTTCCGCTGGCGGATAGCTTGGATGGCCAGTCTAGCCGGGGCAGCTACGTCTGCATTTGTGGTTGGCTCCGTTTTATTTGACCCTTCCGGTTGGCCTACGCGTTCCGACGCGCAACAACTTATTCAGCAGCACGGTCTTGTTATCTTCATCATTGGCTTCATGGCTGGTATTGGATCTATTCTTGGTTTTTTTACGATCTATTTCGGATTGTTCATTGGTCTGGTTCGGAAGCGGAGAGAATTGATATAACCACGATGCCTCACACAGCCTCTCGCCGGAGCCAACGCGGATGACGCCTCCGGCCGAATTCCTTTCGCCGTTTCCAAAACGGATCATGTCTCTCCCGAGGGAGAAGTGGAAACGCTCGCAGCGTCTTGGCGATTTGGGCGCATTCGGTAGTGCGAACGATATTTTCGGCGGGACGCGGGTGCTACATTAAATAAAAGCTGTGGCCGTTTATTCCTGGGCAGTGCGCTCTCCCTCACCCTGACCCTCTCCCGCTGGGAGAGGGAACAGCTGTTGAACGGGTTCGTAAAATTTGTGAGTCCTACTGCCGAATTCAGCCGTGGTCATGGCGAAACGCGAGGTGCGTTTTCTCCCTTCCCCCAGCGGGTGAGGGAGAATGCCGTACCAGCCAAGATAGCTACGGTTTTTCCTGAACGGCTCTAGCGGGAACCCTTGACGATTTTAAATCGTTGGCTACACAATTAAGGTCATGAGCAAATCCGAGACACATCATTTTCAGGCCGAAATCCAGCAACTGCTGAATATCGTCATTCACTCGCTTTATACCGACAAGGAGATTTTCGTCCGCGAGCTGATCTCCAACGCCGCCGATGCGTGCGAAAAATTGCGGTTCAAGCAGTCGTCGGGCCACAGTGTTTATCAATCCGAAATCGCCCCGCTCATTGCCGTCACGACGGATGACAAGGCCGGCACCATCACCATCACGGACACCGGCCTGGGGATGACGCACGGGGAACTGGTGGAGAATCTTGGCACCATCGCGCATTCCGGCACGAAGGCCTTTCTAAAGCAGGTGGCGGAGGATAAAAAGGCGGACGTTGGTTTGATCGGGCAGTTCGGCGTGGGTTTTTATTCGGCGTTCATGGTGGCCAAAAAAGTAACGGTCTTGAGCCGCTCGTTTGTGCCGGAGGAATCAGGCTGGCAATGGACGAGCGAGGGGATGGGCGGTTATGACCTGGCACCGGCCGCGGATTTGCCGCGCGGCACCAGGATCACGCTTGAACTCAAGGACGACGCCAAGGACTTTGCCAAAGGAGGCACGGTGGAACGCATCATCCAGCGGTATTCCAGCTTCGTGCCGTTTCCGGTTGAACTGAACGGCCAGCGGCTGAACACGGTGCAAGCCATCTGGGCCCGGAACCGGAACGAGATCAAGGAGGAGGAATACAACGAATTTTACACGTTCATCGGCCATGACCACGATAAGCCGCTGTTCCGGCTGCATTTCAGCGCGGACGCGCCGCTGGCCATCCAGGCCTTGCTCTTTGTGCCGCCGCGCAATTTTGAAACGCTCGGCATGGGCCGCATCGAGTCGGAAGTGAACCTGTATTGCCGGAAAGTTTTGATCCAGGCGAAGGCGAAGGGGTTGTTTCCGGATTGGCTGCGTTTTCTCAAGGGCGTAGTGGACAGCGAAGATCTGCCGCTGAACATCTCGCGCGAGACGATGCAGGACAGTTCGCTGATGCAGAAGCTGAACAAGGTGCTGACGAGCCGGTTTCTGAAATTTCTGGAGGAGCAGTCCGGGAAAGAGGCGGAGGCGTATGAAAAATTCTACGCCGAATACCAGCGTTTTCTCAAGGAGGGCGTGGTGACGGACTTCACGCACAAGGAGGCGCTGGGAAAACTGTTGCGCTTTGAATCCTCCACGCTGGACCAGGGCAAGCTGACGTCGCTGGCGGATTATGTGAAGCGGATGCCGTCGGACCAGAAGGAAATATATTGCCTGCTGGCGTCGAACCGCGCGGCGGCGGAGGCCAGTCCGTACTATGAAGTGTTCCGGGAGCGGAAGTTCGAGGTGCTGTTCCTTTACGACGCCTGGGATGAATTTGTGATCGAACACCTGCATGCGTTTGAGAGCAAACCCATCCGGCTGGCGGAGAAGGCCGAACTGGATTTGAACGAGGCGAAGAAGGAGGGCGCCCTGTCCGACGAGGCGGCCAAGGCACTGGCCGGATGGATCAAAGAGACGCTGGGTGACAAAGTGGGTGAGGTGCGAAATTCCAAACGCCTGGTGGAGAGTCCGGCGGTGGTGGTGGACGCGGACAAGTTCATGACGGCCAGTATGCGCCGGATGATGAAAGCGATGAAGCCGGACGCCACACCGGACGCGCCGGTGACGCAAGACCTGGAGATCAACCCGGCACATCCGCTGGTGCTGCGACTGGAAGCCATCCGGCAAAAGGACGGCAGCCTGGCAGCCAGTGTGGCGGAGCAAATCCTGGACAATGCGCGCGTGGCCGCCGGCCTGCTCGAAGACCCGCGGGCCATGCTGACCCGGCTTAATCAATTGCTGGAAAGGGTGCTGACGAAGGAAGGGTGAGCCGGACGGGCGAAACGCCTCCTTTCTGGCGAGAGTGATGACAATGGAGTACGGCCGTCCCCGGCCGCTGCAATATCCTGACTACCAAGCCTCAGTCAATTGGAAGATGGTTTTGCCGGCCACGTTGCAGCGCCCGGGGACGGGCGCACTCCGGCAGGCCGCCGACGGCTGGCGGATTTTGGGGAATGCCCGGCTGGTTTTTGAATTAGTAAACACAGATATTTTACTGTTGACATGGAGGGCGTTGTTGGCTAGACTGGGTCAGTCCCACATGCGGGACGCGACAGGCCGCTGGCGGGATCCGCCTTCGTTGAAACTTTGGCGGGACAAGCTGGAGGACAGGTGTTCTTTGACATAGCCACGAAGTGGCAGTTGGCACGTGCTGCGAGGCGGCGCGGGTACCGGGGTGGAATGTCGCGAGTCGGCAATCCATCCCGCCCGCCGTCGCGCACCAACGGGCAATGAAAAATATACGCATATGTTCGTTTATGGCGGCAAAAAATCTACGCATATGTTCGCTTATGTTCGGATAAATTCGCTTATGTTCGCTTAACGGAGAAAAATTTCTTGCGGAGGGCCGCCCCGGGCAAACGTGTCGCGCGAAGATGCGAAGGGAGCGAAGATCAGATATGTAAAATTACGAAACGAACCCAAATATCCCTTGTGAAACCTGAATTTCGTGAAAAAAACGAACCCAATCCGGCCCGAACGGGCTAACGAATCCGACCCGCCTTCGTTAAAACTACGGCGCGGCAAGCCAGATCAAACCAATTTTTACAACTCCCTCGAAAGAGGGATGATAAAACTTTCTCTAAACTTATAACCTTGGAAACTCACTCCCAGCGGGAAACGCCAGCACGGTCGTCCTGGCGCGCCGACGGGCGAGTGTCACAAAATGAAATATACTTTTGGAATCCAATGTTTGATTCGCGGAATCATCGGGGCGATTTGTCTGGGCGCGAGTTCTTATGCAGGGGAGCCGCAGGCGTACCAGCCACCGGCGAGTCATCGTGTGGATGTGCTTTTGGATAACGGCTGGCGGTTTTTGCGGCAGGACGCATCCGGGGCGCAGGTTCGTGACTTTGATGATTCGGCCTGGGCGACGATTTCCCTGCCGCATACGTGGAACAACCTCGACGGGCAGGCGGCCAGCACCAATTATTATCGCGGCACCGGCTGGTATCGGAGTCATGTCACGGTGGAAAAGGGTTTCGCCGGCCGGGAATTATTTTTGAAATTCGACGGCGCTTTTTTGGTGACGGACGTTTATGTCAATGGAACCCATCTGGGTGAACACGAAGGTGGTTTTGCGGACTTTGTTTTCGATGCGACACCGTATTTGAAAATCGGCGAGGACAATGTCATCGCCGTCAAGGTCAACAACGCCGTCAATACCAATATCCCGCCATTGTCGGCTGATTTCACTTTTTTTGGCGGGTTATATCGCGATGTGCATTTGTTGGTGACCGATCCGGTACAGATTTCACCGCTGGATTACGGATCGCCGGGAGTTTATTTGAAGACGACGGCAGTCGGCACCAATTCAGCCGATCTGCAGGTGACGACGGTTCTATCCAATGCCGTTGCCTCCGCGCAAACGGTGACGCTGCGGGCCGTGGTGACGGATGCTGAGACGAACATTGTCACGGTATTGGAAAAGGAAGTGACGCTTTCGCCGGCCTCGGCCTCCAATATCGTTATGAACACGACGGTTCTTCAGCCGCATTTGTGGGACGGGCTGGCCGACCCGTATCTGTACCATGTGTCGGTGGAGTTGTCCGGTCCCGACGACATCGCCGATCTGGTTACTCAGCCGCTCGGCTTCCGCTATTACCATGTGGATCCGGACAAGGGATTTTTTCTCAACGGTCATTATCTCGACCTGCACGGTGTGAGCATGCATCAGGACTGGATTTCGCGCGGTTGGGCCATCGGGAGCGCGGAACGCGAAACCAACTTCGCATTGCTCAAGGAAATCGGGGCGACGGCACTCCGCCTTTGCCACTACGAACATAACGATGAAACGTATCAACTGGCCGACCGAAACGGCATCGTTGTTTGGAGTGAAATTCCGCTGGTCAACCGCATCACGCAGTCGCCCGGTTTTTACGCCAGCGCCAAGCAGCAATTGACGGAATTGATCCGCCAGCGATACAACCATCCCTCGGTGATTTGCTGGGGCGTTTTCAACGAGGTCACCTTGAGACGCGGGCCATCGCCGACGGAACTGGCGCGGGAATTGGTGCAAGTGGTGAAACAGGAAGACCCCACCCGGCCGGCGAGTTCCGCTGCTAATTCATCCGATACCGAGCCGTCCAGCTGGTGTGCCGACCTGATCGGGTTCAATAAATACTTCGGCTGGTATAACGGAAAGGTGGGTGATCTGGGTGCCTGGACCGATAAAATCCACCGCAAGAATCCGGACCGATGCGTGGGGATAACCGAATACGGGGCCGGTGCCAGCATCAGTCAACACCAGGAAGGGGAGGTGGCCCAGCCGGTTCCCACCGGAAAATTTCATCCGGAAGAATATCAAAATATTTATCACGAAACACAATGGTCGCAGTTGAACGCACGTCCGTTTATCTGGTGCAAATTCGTCTGGAACCTCTGCGATTTTGCGGTGGCCGCCCGCAACGAAGGCAACACGCCCGGCCGGAATGACAAGGGGCTGGTCACCTACGACCGGCAGACGCGCAAAGACGCCTTCTACTACTACAAGGCGAATTGGACGACCAATCCCATGGTGTATATCACGGGTCATACTTTCACCAACCGGCAGGCTTGTGCCATCACGGCAAAGGTCTATGCCAACTGCGATTCGGTGGAGCTTTTTGTGAACGGGGTTTCACAAGGCGGTGCCAGCGGCACCAATTGCATCTTCACCTGGCCGGTCACGCTGGCCGGCGGGGCCAACGCAGTCCGGGCGGTTGGCCATAAGGGCGAGGTTCAAGTGAGCGATTCACTGCAATGGTCGGCACCGGAAAAACCCAAACCGTCGGCGGCTTCCGCGCAACGGGATGCCAAAGCGGACTAAATGAAATGAAAACCAACACATTCATCATGGCACTGGCCATCGGCACATTCCTGTCATCGGTAACCGCCGCCAGCCCGGCTGAAGCCGGCGGGGCGGTTCAGGTTTATCTGACGGCCAAGGACACTGGGCAAAGATTAACGCGCGTCGCGGACCTGGATTTTGCGCCATTGCCGCAGCCGACGGAGCACCAGCAATGCGTGTTTGTGGACCGTGCGGCCAAGTTTCAAACGGTGCTCGGCATCGGCGGAGCGTTGACGGATGCGGCGGCGGAGACGTTTTACAAGCTGCCTGCGGACAAACAACAGGAATTGATCCGGGCGTACTTCGATCCGGTCAACGGCATCGGTTATTCACTCGGCCGGACCCACATCGGCAGTTGCGATTTTTCCAGCGAGAGCTACAGCTACATCAAGGACGGCGACACCAATCTGGACAGTTTCGACATCGCGCACGATCTCAAATATCGCGTTCCATTCATCAAGGAAGCGCTGGCGTCGGCGGGGAAAAACTTTTCCCTGTTTGCCAGTCCGTGGAGTCCGCCGGCGTGGATGAAAAGCAACAACGACGTGTTACACGGCGGTTCCTTGTTGCCGCAATACTATGCCTCGTGGGCCGGCTACTACGTGAAATTCATCCAGGCCTACGAAAAAGAGGGGATTCCCATCTGGGGATTGACGGTCCAGAACGAACCGATGGCCGTCCAGACCTGGGAATCGTGTGTCTATACGGCCGAGCAGGAGCGCGACTTTGTGAAGGTGCTCGGTCCGACACTGCACAAGGCCGGTCTGGGCGATAAAAAATTGATGATTTGGGATCACAACCGGGGAATGCTGTTTCAATGCGCCAGCGGTGTGTTGGATGACCCGGCGGCGGCAAAATACGTATGGGGCGTCGGGTTCCACTGGTATGCCGGCGACAACTTTGAAAATGTCAAACGCGTCAAGGAGGCTTATCCCAAGGTCAATGTGCTTCTAACCGAGGCTTGTCTCTATCCCTTCGACGCCAGCAAGTATGGCGAATGGCAATGGGGCGAGACCTATGCGCGGTCCATGGTGAATGATTTCAATAACGGTGCGGTCGGCTGGACGGATTGGAACGTGTTGCTGGATGAAACCGGCGGACCGAACCACGTCAGCAATTTTTGTTATGCGCCAATCCATGCCGATACGAAAACCGGCGAGCTGCACTATTTGAATTCCTTTTATTACATCGGTCACTTTTCAAAGTTCGTCCGTCCGGGGGCGAAACGGATCATCAGTTCTTCCACGGTGGATAATCTGATGACAACAGCCTTTGTGAATCCCGACGGCACTCTGGCGGTGGTGGTGCTCAACACGGGTGAAACGGAACAGCCGTTTTATCTGTGGGAAAAAGGCATGGCGGCCGGAACCACCAGCCCCGCACACTCCATCATGACTTTGATTGTGCGCGGAAAAGTCTTGTCGGCGCTGAAATAACCCGCGCCAAAAACCTTCAACGAATTTTTTCAATAACCGTGCCTCTGGCGCGTGCAGGCCAACAAGCCGGTTTTGACTAAAATAATTTACCACACTTGTGCCATTCGTTTGAAACCCCTTTGTTTGTGCTGAAAAAGTGATTTCCAGCCAATATAATCAATAGGAACGTCAAACTTTTTGAACCGGGTTGAAACTCCCTGAAACCGGCGTTTTTCGTTTCCCAAGTCTGGCGTGGCTGCCATTCCACCACGCGCGCAACCGTTTATACAAAAATTTTAAGCAGACCAGCAACGGGCAAATGTGACGTCAGGTCAAAGCGGATCCGCACCCCCCGTTGGCCGAAGTGCATGGACGACTGCAAGCGCCCGACAAGCGGGTTTTGGGCATAATGGTTCTTGTTTCCCACCCGAACGGGTGATTGAGAGGCTTGGGCAGATGGACGAAAATGAAGTGAATCAAAATCCATCGCCCGGAATCCGCATGATCAATTTTCTTGTGATGAAGCCTGAATCACTTCTGATGCGGCTTGCTCTAATAATCCCCATCGGCTGGGGGGCTTTTGTCGCCGGTCCGGCGCAGGGCGCGGAAACAAATGCCCTGGCGGATCCGACGGGCGGATGGAAGCAAGTCGCGTTCAAATATGAAATCCAGCATCCGTACGATTTGCCGGCCCCAGACCGGTACGATTTTGATGCGACGAACAACATTCATCACTTTTGGATTTATTACACCGACAAGCCACACTCGCCGCCGCCGAACAGGACGAATGCGCGTTCAGAGATGCGGCTGGAAACCTACAACGAGGGTGAACGGATGTTCGATGGCGATTTGAACATAAGTGCAGGAACATATGCGTGTATCGGGCAGGTGTTCGACGCCGCGCACGGGCCGGTGGCGATGCTGATCGCGCATCCCGACGGCACGGTCACGGTGAGCCTGCACGATTCGCCCGGAGTTCACGATATGATTCTGACCAATGCCATCGGCCGCTGGTGGAACCTGAAGATGCAGAATGACACCCGCGACGGCGGCAAAATAAACATATATGTGGATAATGTCCTGGCCGGCACCTATGCCAGTCGCGGACCGCGCGAATACTATTTCAAGTGCGGCGTGTATGCGCGCGAAGGCAGCGGCCGTTCGGAAGTGCTTTATCGAAACATCAAAATGTGGGCGAGGATACAAGCATCCACAGGAAGTTAAAATGACCGTGTGCAGAAAAATTTTATTTGTTATCGGGTTGAGCTTTGCGCTCGGTTTTGACGCGGCGACCTGCCGGGCGGGCATGACCTTGCAAAGCCTTTACGGCGCGGTCACTTCGACCGAGACCGCCTCCTTCAAATCCTTCATGGCCGGTGAATCGCCGCCCGCCGGACAAACTTATGACAACACCATCGCCGATGGCACCGCCGGCATGGAAGCCGAAGCGCTCGGATTGATGTATGAAGTCACGAACGATCCGGTGTTGCTCAATCAATTGATCAGCTACTCCGACCAGTTCCTCGCGTTGCGAAACGATTTTACCGACCGGCGGGCGATGTGGACGGGCAACATTGACCCGGTCTGGCTGACCAAACCCGCGACCAACAGCGACGGCTCGGTCAACACGCAGGCGGGTTATGCCGGCTGTGAAAACAATGACATCGCCGGCCACATTGCCCTTTGTGCGCGCCTGATTTTGGAAAGTCCATGGCTTTGGAACGTGACCGTGCCCGATGGCAACCCGCACACGAACGGCGTGACCTATTTTCAGCGGGCAAAGACCTACATCACCCAGATGGACCAGGTCCAGGACGCGTATATGCTCAAATGGTTCATCAACACCAATAATTTTCAAATCGTCGCCCCGACGAATGCCGCCTGGACGGCAGAGGATGAAAATGTGAACGCCTATAACCGGCAGATGATGTTCCTGAACGGCTTTCAGCGATTGTCCGAATGCCATCAGTTGCTCGGCGACAGCCCGTCACGCGTCACGGAATATGACGCCATTGTGACGGCGGCGATGAATGTTTTTATCGCCGCCTTGCAGCCTTACACGACCAACGGCATGCCGGTCTGGAACTGGACTTATGCGCCCGGCAGCGGCGGCAGCGAGGACAATACGCTGCATTCCACCTATGACATCTGGGGCATCACGCGGGCGTGGGAAAGCGGGCGTTACAATCTTTCAAACGCGACACTCGTGCCGTTTGCCAACACATTGCAATACGTGATGAATGTCAGCACCAATCACATTTCTTACTACGTCAATGGTACGAGCAGCCCAAACAGCACGCGGAGCTTTATTTACCCCGGCTGGATGCCCGTGGCCAATTTCGGTTCCGAGACGTATTTCATCATGGCCAACATGGACAGCTCGCAGCAGTCCAGCACGGCGATTTATGACGCCCTGATCTTGTGGGTGAAAAACGCAAGGTACATCGGAACCTACCCGACCAACAACTCGCTGCCGGATTACACCATCTCAACTCCCTGGACGCAAAGCGTCGTGGTCGGAAGCAATATCACATGCAAGATAACCTTGAACCCGCTCGCAGGGTTCACCAACACCGTGACATTCGGAGCAGGTCATTTGCCGAGGGGGGTCGCCGCCGGCTTCAGTCCAGGCGCCATCACCAACGGCTCCGGTTCCGTGACATTGATGCTGACGGCTTCCAATACGGCGGTTGGCGGCATTTTTGCGCTGACCAACGGAGTGACCGTTTCCGGCACGAGCAGCATCGGAGTGCGGACGGCGCCCCTCGCCCTGGTTGTGAAACCGCACCCGGTAATCATGAACACCAGCCTGACCGGCACGAATTTGGTGATGGGAGGAACGAACGGATTCGCGAACTCAACTTTTTATCTGCTTGGCGGCACAAACCTGTTCCAGCCATTTAGTAAATGGACGGTGCTGGCGACGAATGTATTCGGCACAAACGGAAATTTCAGCGCAACGAACAAAATCTCCGGCACACTCCGGTTTTTTGCCCTCCAATATTGACCGGCCTGCCATGAAACAGCTCCTGTCGGCCTTCTATTTTTTCACCGCGCTGCATATTTGTGCCGCGCAAGAAACCAATTCTCCGGCGTTGCAGATCCGGCTGGCATCGCCGGTGGATTTTCAAGTCGTCCAACGCGCGACGGCGGCGGCGGGAAAAATCATGGTGGCCGGAACGATCCAGCCGGAAAGCCGGACCGTTTTGCCGCTCGACGAGCTGGAAGTCAGGCTTGCCGGAAAATCATTGCCGGGCGATTGGCAGCCGCTGCCATTCGATGCACAGGTCGCGGCCTTTCGCGGCGAAGTGAACGCGCCGGCGGGCGGCTGGTACCGGCTTGAAGTCCGGGCGCTCGCGCACGGCGTGCCGGTGACCACCAACGCCGTCGAACATGTTGGCGTCGGTGAAGTTTTTGTCATCGCCGGACAATCGAACTCGGCGAATTATGGCGAAGAGAAGAATAAAACCGTGACCGGCCTGGTCGCTGCGTTTGACGGCACAAACTGGCAGCTCGCGGCCGATCCCGAACCCGGCGCGGGCGGGAAAAAAGGCAGTTTCATGCCGCCGTTCGGCGACGAAATGGCGGAACATTTCCACGTTCCCATCGGCATTGTGGCCGCCGGGATCGGTTCGACCAGCGTGCGTGAATGGCTGCCCGCCGGCACCCGGCTTTCCAACCTCCCGCCGCTGACGCGCAACGTGGTCACGGTCGGCGCCGGGCAATGGGAGTCTTCGGGGAAAATCTTTGAAAGTTTTACCGTGCGCATGAAGTTGCCCGGGCCGGGCGGTTTTCGCGCCGTATTGTGGCATCAGGGCGAATCAGACGCGAAGCAGGACGACAATACGCGCACGCTCGCGGGCAATTTTTACAAACAATACCTGGAGCAGCTCATCCACGATTCGCGCCGGGAAATCGGCTGGGACGCTCCGTGGTTTGTCGCCCAGGTCGGCTACCACAATCCCGCCGACCCGACTTCACCGGATATCCACGCCGCGCAAAAGGCCGTTTGCGATGACGGCTTTGCGAACCTTGGCCCCGATACCGACACGCTTACCGGTGACATGCGCGAGAAGAACGGAACGGGAATCCACATGAGCGCCAAAGGCCTGAAGGCGCACGCGCATTTGTGGTTTGAAAAAGTAAGCCCCTGGCTTGAACAACAGCTTCGCTAGTTCAGTTTTTGTCCCAAAAATTTCAGCGTCGCTTCGGTGCGCGACTGGACGTGGAGTTTTTCATAGATCGCATGCTGGTGCGATTTCATGGTGTTCAAGGTGATGCCCAGCTTGTCGGCGATCTCCTTGTAAAGATAACCCTTCGCCAGCAACTCAAGGATTTCCTGCTCGCGCGCGGTGAGCCGGGCGGCGTCCGGCTGCGGTTTTTTGATCTCGTGAAAATAGGCGACCACCTTGCGCGCGATCTGCATGGACATCGGCGCGCCGCCGGAGTGAACCTGCTGGATGGCCTGGATCAATTCGTCCGCCGGCATGTCCTTGAGCAGGTAACCGTTCGCGCCGGCGCGCAGGCAGTTGAAAATCAGGTCGGATTCCTGATACGTCGTCAAAATCAACACCCGCAAATCCGGCATCGTTTCCTTGAGCTTGGCCACGCATTCGATGCCGCTCATGCCGGGCAGCTTGATGTCCACCACGAGCACATCCGGCGGCTGCGCGGACACAATACCGCGCACGGCTTCCTCGCCGCTCGCGTAGGCATGGAGCAGGCGCAACTGCGGCTCGCCACCCAGCAATTTGACGAGGTTGTTGCGCGTGCCGGGGTTGTCCTCGACGATGGAGACGGAAATGGGCATTGCGGTCATGCTGTCCCTCGATAAATTTTCAGGCAAGTAAATTGAGGCATTCATTTTTCATCCGGTTTGGGAAATGTGAGCGAGACGCGTGTGCCGGTTTCCATCCCGCTGTCGATGCGCGAGCTGCCGCCGATGTCCGCCATGCGTTGTTTCATGTTGGAAAGGCCGTTGGCAAATTCGCCCGCGGATTTTTCGATGCCGCGACCATTGTCCTCGATGGAGATGGTCAGGATATTTTCCGTCACCGTCACCCGCAGCCAGACTTCCCTGGCGCCGGAATGACGGATGATGTTGTTCAGGGCTTCCTTCACGGCGAGAAACAGGTTATGCCGGGCTTCCGGCGAAACCGCCCAGCCGACCGGCCGGTCAGGCAGATCCACGCGGCAGCGGATGTCCGCGTGCGCGAGAAATTCGATCGCGAACTGGCCGAGGTAATCGATCAGGTGCGGCAGCGAATCGTTGCGCGGGTTCACGGCCCAGACGATCTCGTCCATGGACTTGATGATCTGGCGCGTGGCGGCGAGGCCTTCCTGGCCGAGCGAGTCCACCTTGTCCGGCTCGTCGCGCCGGCGTTGGGCGAGCTCAAAAAGCAATTTGATCTGCGTCAAGCTGCCGCCGAGGTCATCATGGATGTCCTTGGCGATGCGTGAACGTTCCTTGTCGAGCGCGGCCTGCTGTTCGAGCGCGCGCAGTTTCGCATGCAGCCGGCGGAAGGAAACATAACGGACGATGGCGATGACGCCGGCGGTGAACAGAAGCAGCACGACGGAACGAAACCACCACGTCTGCCAGAAAAACGGCAGTACGGTCAATCCCACGCCGCTGGCATCGCTCCAGGGACTGGCGCCATTGCGCGCGCGGACAAGGAACCGGTAATCACCGGCGGCGAGCCGTGAGTAGCTTATGTTGCGCGCCGCGCCGGCGTCGTTCCATCCGTCCTCGTAACCGGATAATTTATATTGGAACTGGACGTTTTCCGGCGCGCTGAAACAGAGCGCGGTGAAATCAAATTCCAACCGGCGATGGTCGGGCGGCAATTGCAACCTGGCATTGGTTCCACCGAGTTCGATGCCATCTGCCACCGGCGCCACGCCGCCGTAGGACGCGATGTTTTGGTCATCCAGCACGACTTGTTTCAGCAGTACGGGCGGCGGGTGCAGATTTTCCAAAAGGTTGTCGAGGCTGACGACGGCCAGGCCATTGTAGGTGGGAAACCAGAGCCGGTCATCGCGGCTATGCAGCACGTTCGGCGAAAAACCAAGGCTCGCCTGCAGGCTGGGCAGCGAGTGGCCTTTGCCATAATGCACGGATAGAATGCCGGGGGCGCGGCCCTCGGCGACGTCGTTCAGTTCGCGGAGGCGGACCTTGAAAATGCCGTGGTCGGAGCCGAACCACAACCAGCCGCGGTCATCGGAAACGATCTGTGAAATGTTGTCGTCGAACAATCCCTCGGCCGTCGTGATTTTTTTGAACACCCCATCCTTGAAACGCCCGAGCCCCTGTCCGGCGTAACCGATCCACAAGCTGCCG
>DATHOG010000166.1:0-73969 GCA_035485115.1 Candidatus Sulfotelmatobacter sp.
GTGGTGCCCCGGCTGCGGCGATTTCTCCGTGCTCGCGCTGTACTTCAAGCTGATTGAAAAGCGCAAGATGTGGCACGAGAAGATCACCACCGTCGCGGGTATTGGCTGTTCCAGCCGCTTCCCGTATTTCGTACAGGCGCATGGTGCGCACTTCATCCATGGCCGCGCGCTCCCGTTCGCTAGCGGTATTTCGCTTTCGCGTCCCGACCTGCACGTCTTCGTGTTTGGCGGCGACGGCGATGCGTTCTCCATCGGCGGCAACCATTTCAACCACACCGCACGCAAAAACGTCAAGATGACCTACTGCGTCATGGACAACTGGGTGTACGGCCTGACCAAGAAACAGACCTCGCCCACCTCGCCGCTCGGCTTCAAGAGCAAGACCGATCAATGGGGCGCCGTTGATTATCCAATCAACCCGATGAAGCAG
Organism: Candidatus Sulfotelmatobacter sp.; assembly: GCA_035485115.1. Lineage (GTDB taxonomy): Bacteria > Verrucomicrobiota > Verrucomicrobiia > Limisphaerales > UBA11358 > UBA11358. The sequence continues at coordinate 431 of DATHOG010000166.1, forward strand.
GCCATCGCCGCCGGGGCCACGTTCGTCGCCCGTACCACGCACACGAACCCGAACCACGTGTTGCAGATGATGGAAGCCGCCATGGATCATGATGGTTTCAGCTTCATCGAATGCCTTAGCGAATGCGTGGAATTCTATGAAGGCGCGTTTGATTCCAGCAACCCGCGCAAGGGCGGCGTGTTCAACGAAATCCCGAAGACGCACGACGTGACCGATGAACTCGCGGCCTACAAGCTCGCGGGCGAACCGTTCCCCGGCTACTTTGGCATCTTCTACAAGAACAACAAGCCGACCAAGAACGCGAAGGAAGCCGAGATCAACAAGAGCTTCCAGAGCAAGGTCACCGGCATGAAAGACTGGCAGATCCTGCAAAAGAATTTTGACCGGATGAAATAATCCGCGCGGAAAAAGCAAAACGCTCCGAATCACTTCGGAGCGTTTTTGTTTAATGGTGCCCGCGACAGGACTTGAACCTGTATGATTTTACTCACTAGAACCTGAATCTAGCGCGTCTGCCAATTCCGCCACGCGGGCAACCTGATGACTTGAGCCGCATTTTGCGCACAAGACGACATCAGATTCAGCATATCAAAAGATGAGCGTTGAACGCAAGCGTCCGATTTGCGTGCTGACACAGGGCTGGACACCCCTTGTTTAGACCATTTGGTAATACTGCTCCCAATCTTTGCGCGGTTGCACGCCGGACAGGAAGCCGTTGGCGACCTTGTGGTTGGTGATCGCCCCGGTCGCGGAGTCGAAGGACAATTTGGCATTCACGCGCTGCGCGATGATGCCGAGCGCCATGGTCTGGCATAACGGCCCGGCCACCGCAAATGGCGACCGGGTTTTTTCCTGGCCCATGCAGGCGAGCAGAAAATTCTTATGATGGTTTGACGGGCTTTTGGGCACCGGCGGTAGTTGGGATGCCATTTCCTTCGCTTTCGATTCCGGGATGATTTTGAGGATGGAACCGTGCGTACCGCCCTTGAATGTCAGGCCTTCGCCGTAAATGACTTTTCCCGGCGGGAGGGTTTTGGTGTCCAATGAACCCTTGGACGGCGGCGGGATGTTCGGATCGACCACGGCCGCGCCGAAATCCGCGGGCAGCGGCGGCAGATTTTTCTGGCCGTCATACCAGGTCAGTTCGCACGGCGGCATTGTGCCGCGCGCGGGAAAACGGAATGCAAGTGTCGAGGCTTGCGGAAAGATGAACGGGCTGTAGCCGTCCAGCTTCACGGCCTCGACCTCCGTCGGCAGGCCGAGATGCAAAAATTCATGGGCGGTGTCAAATATGTGCGCCCCCCAGTCGCCGAGCGCTCCGTCCCCGAAATCGTACCATGAACGCCAGTCGCCGTTGACATAACCCACGTTGTATTTGTGCTCTTGCGCGGTCGCAAGCCAGCATTCCCAATCCAGCGAGGCGGGGATGGGTTGTTCGGGCAGCAGGCCGTCCACTTTCATGCCGTGCCAGCGGCGGGAGCCGTTCATGAACGCCGTGATCCGGGTGACATTTTTGATGATGCCAGCCTCGGTCCAGGCCTTGAACTGGAAATAATTCGCTTCGGAATGTCCCTGGTTGCCCATCTGTGTGACGACGCTGAACTTTTTTTCCGCCGCCATCATTTGCGTGATCTGCCGGTAGTTTTGGCCCATCGGCTTTTCGCAATAAACATGCTTGCCCAAGGACATCGCCAGCATGGCGATGGGAAAATGCGAAAAATCCGGCGTGGCGACCAGGACTGCGTCGATGTCCTTGCCCATCTTGTCGAACATCTGGCGGAAGTCCTGAAAGCGCGGCACGTCGGGCAACATCTTCAGCACCGGCAACGTATGCGGCGCGCCCATGTCCGTGTCGCAAAGCGCCACGATATTCGCCAATCCCGTGGCGTGCAGCGCCTTCACATCGTCCTGGCCGCGATTCCCGATGCCGATACAGGCCAGGTTCACCTTGCCGGTCGTGCCTGCGGCCAAAAGGCGCGGGGCAAAATAGGACGTAGCCCCGGCCATGACGGCCGTCTTCAAAAACGAGCGGCGGCGGATCGGCCGGGCGAAGCTTGAGGCGAGGTTCGGATTCATACAGCGTGGATTCGTCTTGTTCAGTTGGCCGGCAGTTCACGGAGCTTCACGTTCTTGAATGAAGCCTCGCTGCCGTGTTCCTGCAACAAGATGTGACCGTCCGCCCATTCGCCGAAATCGGGAATGTTCTTGAATTTGCTGGCCGCGACCCGCGCACGAAAATCGTCCGAGCCACGTTCAAATTCCAGGGTCTTTTTGCCGTTCAACCAGAATTCCACGTGTTTGCCCTGCGACAGGATCCGCGCATGATTCCACTCGCCCATCGGCATCACCAGCTTGTCCTTCGGCGCCGGGATCAGGTCGTAGAGCGAGCCGATGGTGCGGTCGCCGTCATGCCCAAGCTTGGCATCCGGATGGTGCGCATCATCGAGGATCTGGAATTCCATGCCGATGGCCGAGCCTTTCGCCGTCGGTTTGCCGGTGACCTTGTCGATCGGCGAGATGTCCGGCTGCACAAAAATTTTGATGCCGCTATTGCAGCCGTACGTGCACTTGAAATCGGCGGTGAGTTCGAAATTGGCATAGCGCTCGCGCGTGATGATATCGCCGCCCGTTTGGGACTCGGCTTCCCCGTTGTCAAATCCGGTGTCCACCGTCAGCACACCATCATGGATCGTCCAGCTCTTGGTCGGAAAGCTCTCGGACTGCGGGCTGCGCCAGCCATCGGTCGTCTGGCCGTCCCACAACAGTTTCCAGCCCGCCGCCTTTTCCTGCGCGGTCAAGGTGTTCGGAGCCGGTTCATGAATTTGGATTTGCGCGCACGCCTGCAGGGCCGCACAACAAAGCGCCAGGGAAATGGTTTGAAAATGACGATGGTTCATTCGACAGTGTGTTGAGTTCAGAGATTTAGTTGATTGTGCCGATATTTGCCGCCGGGCGCACTAGTATAAACATACGACATCGAAAACCCGGTGCGGAGTTGCGGTAACAACGGGATAGAGGGGCGCGAGCGGGAAAAGGTTTCACCCAACAGTGATCTTGAGCGCGCAAGTCACGGGCAAATATCCGGCACGGTCCGTTTATTGGGGCTGGCTGGAAAACGATTCAAAGACCGCTTCTGCGTCAGCCGGTCCGCCAGCCGTCAAGGCCACGCGAACCGCGCGATCCCAGGGCGGCAGATTTTTGGCATCGGTGGCGTTGCCGCACGGAATCCATTGTTTGCCGTCCGCACTCGCTGAAAGTTGGAAATGGAAACCCTGGCTCGATTCGAGCCGTAAAAATAATCTGTCGCCGACGGGAGCCGGCTGCCGTGACAAGTCGCGGATCCGCCCGCGCTCACGCCGCCATACCACAATATTGCCATCTTCCACCGCCGCACCCACGGCATTGTCGATGTCGCCAAAAGCGCAGATTCCCGCTGAAGCATTGGTTTGCAGCAAAGAAGTATCAATGACGGCGGTGACGGTGTAATCCAGTGCCGTCGTCGAACGGGCCAGCACCGCCGAAAGAAAATCAGAACGACCGGCGCCGGCAAACAGATGCAGTTTGCCGTGTGCCAGTTGGTATCGCGGCTCGCGATGCTGCGGCCATTGCCAGCCGGCCTCCAGTTTTTTCCCGCGAAAGGTATCGGTGAAATTTATATCGGTGACCTTTTTCTGCCCGGCGCCGAAGGGGGAAGCTGCCGAGATGCTCGGGCCTTTTCCGTGATTGAGGGTCGGCCAGTCGTCCCGGCCGAATAAAACTTCATCCAGCATCGCCTCCCGGCCCGTGAAAATTGTCCCGGTGGTGGAATAGGCGTGATACAGGAAAAAATATCTGCCTTGTTCATCCTGCACGATGCTGCCATGACCGGGACATTTCCAGGCCGCGTTGCCGGTCAGGATCGGATTGGCCGGATTTTTTTCCCACGGACCAAAGAGTGAATGCGCGCGTGCCACCCCGAGCGCATAATTGCAATCCGCGCCGCAACAGCCATTGCCGGAGTAAAAAAGATAAAACCAGTCGCCGCGTCGCAAAATGAACGGTCCCTCGACCAGGCCACCCTCCCACTTCGTATCGTTGCGAATAAGTTCATGCAGTTCGTCCACGAGCTTGGTGCCGTCATCATTCAACCGTTGCAACCAGATCGGGGTCGGCTGGTTTCGGCTGTTGCCGTCCTCTTTCCAGATAAGATAGCGCACGCCGTTCGTATCGATCACCGGCGCGGGATCGATCGAGCCGTCACCCTGCGCGATGATCGGGCCGTGGTCGGTGTAGGGTCCGCCGGGTTTGTCTGCCGTCGCCACCGCAACGGCGAGATGTCCGTCATGTTGGCGGGCCACGAAGTAGACAAAGAACTTTCCATCAAATTCCGAGATTTCCGGCGCCCAAAAATCCCCGGTCGCCCAGTCCGGACGGTGCGGCAGCACCGCTCCAGTCTGTTCCCAATTCACCAGATCGCGCGAGTGGAGCAGCGGAAACAGCGGCCCCCACGCCGATGACGTGCAGGTAGCCCAATAATCTTTTCCTACACGGATGATGGACGGATCCGGATGATCGCCGCGAATCACCGGGTTTTCATAGGTCACTTCCGCCATGGTTGGCGCGACCAGCCCGGCCAGTAATATCCCTAGGGCCGATAAATATTTTAACGGAGGAAACATAATGTATTTCTCGCGGCTGGCATGGTGGCGCCAAAAAAATCAGTCCAGCAGATGCGGATGTTCGTTGAAGGTTTTCAAGACCAGTTCACCGAAGATGGTGTTGGCCCAGGCGAACCACTTGCGCGTAAATTTTTTAGGATCGTCCTGGTTGAACGCTTCATGCATGAATCCGGTGCCGGCATGGGTCGTTTGCAAGGTGGTCAGGCAGCGTTGCAATTCCGCCTCATCCGTCGCCGTGAGGCCTTCGATGATCAGGCCGAGCGGCCAGATCATGCCCGTGCCGACGTGCGGCCCGCCGAGCCCGCTGGCCGCCTTGCCCACGCACCAGTACGGATTCTCCGGCGAGAGCAGCAGACGCCGGGTGTTCCGATAAATTTTATCGTGCGCCGCGACCGCGCCGAGATACGGCAGCGACAACAGGTTGGGGATGTTGCCGTCGTCGGTGCAGTAATAGTTTCCAAATGCATCCACTTCAAAGGCGTATACCTTTCCAGCTTTCGGATGATTGACGATGGCGTATTCGTGCAAGGCCGCCGCTACTTCGTCCGCCAGTGCTAGGCATTGCTTCGCGAGGTCGGTGTCCTGACGCAGTTGTTCCACCATCTCCGCCGCCTGCCGCAAGCTGACGACGGCGAAAAAGTTCGACGGCACAAGAAACGGAAAGATGGTCGAATCATCGCTGGGACGAAACATGGAATAAATCAGGCCGACGGGTTTGGCCGGATTGCCGTAGCCGTTGCCGGGCAGCGTATCGGTCTGCTTGTCAGTGAGGCGCTTGAAATGATACGGGCCGTGATTTTCCTTCCGCTGCTGTTCGCGGAAGGTCTGCAAAATCAACTTGATGGCGTTATGCCATGCATCGTCAAACGGGGAGGCGTCGCCGGAATTTTTCCAGTAGCCGTGTGCCAGACGGATGGTGTAGCACAGCGAGTCAACCTCCCATTTACGTTCGTGCACGCCGGGTTTCATGTCCGTGAAGTCGCTCTTCCAGGGGCTGATTTTAGTTTCGTCCTTGTAGAAGGCGTTCGCGTACGGATCGAGCAGTACGTTGCGCGTCTGGCGGTTGATGACGCCGGCGACGAGTTGCTGAAGTTGCGGGTCCTCCTTCATCAGGGGCAGATACGGATAGACCTGCGCCGAGCTGTCGCGCAGCCACATGGCATCGATGTCACCGGTGATGACGTAAGTGTCGGGACGACCGTTGACCATCGTAAAATCCACGGTGGTATCGATGGTGTTCGGAAAACAGTTGCCGAACATCCACGCGATTTCCTTGTTGCCGATGGATGATTGGATTTTTTCAACGGCTTTTTCTACCGCGGCACTTTTGAATTTTCGTTTATCTTCCGGGGTGCGGACCACCGGGAAACCATTTTCGGCCGCATACAAGGCGGGGGTGAAAGCGGTGGCCGAGGCCAGCAGGGCGGTGCGTTGGATAAATTCGCGTCGGTTCATGCGGGCATTATGCCGGTTATATCATCGCACGCCAAATACGTAAATATTGGACGCCGCGAAATTCAATCACTGAATCTGTACCCGATAAAATCTTGTGTTCGCGCCCGGCGGGTCGTTGAAGGTTTGCATGAAATTATTTCCCGCCAGCGCGCTGCCGAGCGGCAGCCAGGTGGGATCGGTCAATTGATTTTTATAAAGCACCTGATAATTGAATCCGGCTTGCGTGGGAAATGAGATCGATACATTGGTTCCGTTCGGGGCCGCGCTGGCGGCGAAAATTGGAATCAACATCAGGAAATTAGCGTTGCAATCCGCCGTGGCTGAACCGGGTCGCACCAGCCGCAACGTATTGGTCGATCCATCGAGCTTCACTGTCACGAGGTTCCCGGAATTATCTTTCAACGGGATATAACCATAAGTTTCCCACGCGGTGTTCGGGATGGAAAAAGTTCCCAGCAGGTTGGTTGTCTGACTGGTTGTGCCCCAGCCGCCAGTCACGCGTGAAAGAGTGCAGGTCGTCGCGCCGCCGCCGGCCGCCAGCCGCGCATAGAGATTGTAACTGCCCGCCGGAAAATGCCGGGTATAGTTCGCCCAGGCCCCGGCGCTGAAATATCCAATGCTGTAATCCGTCTTTCCGGTGCCGATGTAAGGCGGGCTGACTAGATCACCGTTGACCTCCGTGTCCATGCCGTTCTTGCGGTAAATATCCGTTCCAGCAAAATTGACCTGGTGGGTGTCCACATTGGTGATCGAAACCAATCCGGCATAGGCGTTGGTTTGCGGATTATCAATGTAATGCCCGCCGTTGTAATCGAAATCTTCCGCCTGCAGCACATAATTTCCAAAACTGAAAGTGTCAAAGGAACTGGTCATGGTGGCGACGTTCCCGTTCGTGTCGGTGGCGGTGATCACCGCCGTATAAACGGTGTTCGGCGCAAGCGGACAACCGACATTCCAGTTGGTGCTCGAGCCGCTAAAGACCAGGTTGCTCGCCACGATGCCGTTCAAGGTCACGATGATATTACTGGTGGCGATTCCCGCACCGGCCGCCAGATTGAAACTCAAAGTGTTGGTGGACTGGCATAGGTTGGTGCCGTTGGGATAGACCGACGAGATTATCGGGATGCCCGGTCCCGAATAGCTGAAGGCCGCCTGCAAAGATTTCCCCGCCGAGCCGTTGACGTTGGCTGAAAAAATGACCTGCGGCGAAAGCTGCTGTACAGTGATGCCGGGATCAGCCGACAACAGGCCGACCGCCGCCCGATTGAGCGTCACCGTGATGGAGCCGGAGTTGGTTTGCGTCGGATCGGAAACGCCGATGGAAATCCCGTTTGTATTTTCCCAGGTGATCACCGAAGACTTGTTGTTCACGGAAATCAAATCGGCGGAACTGTTTCCATTCGTCCAGAAATTCGCCGCCACCACCCCGAGCGAAACCTTTTTCACCGCCTGCACCGCCGGCGTATTGCTCAAGATCAGGATATCCGGCGCGTTCGCATAATTGCTGACGGTGGTCGTCGTGGCGTTCGGCAAGATGATGTAGGAATAAGATGCGTTGGTCGGAGTTGTGCCGTGGTGATAACAAAGCCGGAAGTAATCGTCGGTGCGGCTGGTGGAATCGTCGCCGGAATTGATTTGCGACCATGACCCGGTGTTGGCCGTAAACGACGCGACCAAGTTGGAATTGCCCGCCGGAATATAATATCCGCCGGTGCCGCTCAACGCGCACCATGACGCCGTGGCAACCGGCAGATTGGAACTCCAGCCCGTGGCCGGCGTGATGTTCGTGCCGTTGAGCGTGAACGTTTGCGTGATCGGATTTCCCAGCCGGCGGTTTTCCGCCGTCGTGTCCACGCCGGTGGCATCGCCGCAGGTGATGCCCGCACCGAGGCAGACGATTTCGTTGTCGAGCATAAACCACGATTTTCTGCCGCTGACCGTGGTGCTCAATGGATGCAGCGACATGCCGGCGACGCCGTAAGTTTTGGCGACCTGCGCACCGCCGACCCAGTTCTGGTCGGTCGTCTTCGTTTGATTGGCGGAATTACCAAGCGTGTTGGTCTCCGCCGTGGTGCCGGGCAGATGATACGGATCAACCGTCGGCCAGAAATCGCTATTGAACTGGTTTTCCGTGCTGCCAATATAGAGATAATTCATGCCATCGCCCTGATGCCAGCCGTGCAGGTTGCCGCTGTTGATGGATTCATAATCCGCCGTGCGACTGGACTCCATGCTGATGGCGAAGCCGAAGCCGCTGCGCAAGGCTACTTCGCGACCCATGCTTGGGAAATGAAATTGTCCCGAGGCCAGGCGCGGGGAATTGATGAAATTGGTGAAGGCCGTGCCGATGGCCGGCGGCGCGAATTGTCCGATCTGCCCCATCGCCCCAAGCGTGCTCGAGCCGTCCCCGGATTCCGTTTCATAGGACCACGAGACGATCCGGCCGCGCACGGTGTCCATCATCGTTCCGTTGTAGAGAAACGGCTCGAAGGAATTGGTCACCCAGGCATAGACGTTGGCCAGGTTCGGGTCGGTGATTTTCCAATCGGTCGAGTTTTGCAAGAGGTCAACAATTTCCGGAATGTCGCCGAGCAAGACCAGCCCGTAATGGCCATTGTAAGCAATGCCGTCGATCGTGCCGTTGGAGTGAAAGACGAATGAGCCGTCGCTATAAAAACCATCTCCCGTGGTCACGTACAAAAACACCGGGCTGAGATTGGTCTGGGCCGTGACCATGCTGTTGGTGCTCCGCCCGGCGATGCCGCGCAGCAACATGACGAGCCCCTTGTCCGAAGTGTTGGCCCCGGTCATCCAGCCAAAGGTCGCATACGGGCTATAGGGATTAAAGTGATCGATCGAGACGCAGTAATTGGTGATTTGGGTTCCCGTCAACGCCGGATAAAGCAGGAGCATCGCATCGTCCAGCGCCATGGGTCCGCTGTCTTCCCAATGAAACCAGTTGTCGTATTCGGTCGCGGTCGTGGTGTACACGTTTGTCGTCATCCAGTCCAACCCGCCGCCCACGGCGGCGGCCAGGCTGGAATTTCCCTGCAACGAACTGCCGGGCGTCGCATAGGCCAAGGCCATCGCCTGCAAACGCTGGAAGGTGCCGGTGATATTCGCTGACACCGAGCCGAGCGGCAGATCACTCCAGAGATAGGTGCGCGTGGGACTGGTGTTCATGCTGCTCCAGTCGCTGTTCGCCGTGCTGGTGATGCTCGAAACGCCGCCCCCGTTGTTGATCAGATAATTCTGCCAGTACGTCCGCAACGTATCGAATTCATCCGCGCGCAAATAATTCAGGCCCGGCAGGAGCAGAAGATACAGGAGGCAAAAGATTTTTATTTTCATTCAGCAGGCGGATGGAAGGGCGGATAAAAAAATTACGGGATATATCAGGGCAAAAAAGAGCCGGCCCGGCTGGCGGATGGGAAATTCATTGGACCTTGCTAAGTTGACACAGCTTGCCGCCCGAGTCACCCCCCTCCAAAGAGGGGGTGGCTGGACTAGGGTGGATTTGTTTTACTGTCAAAGCGCTATGCCAGCTTTTGGAGGTCCATTTCAACTGGCTGGCATCCAGCAGAGAGAAAAATATGCGGCGACGAGAATTTATTAAGAATACCTTGGGTGGAACTTTGACCTTGGCGGCGGCGCAGATGGCCGGAGTGGCTTTCGCGGAAGATCCCACGAACGCGCCGGTGCCGGTCAAACCGGTTCCGGCACAAAATAATTTGGACGTGGCGAAGCTTCGCGGTGTCAACCTCGGCTCCTGGCTGGTGTTGGAGCGTTGGATGGTGCCGACTCTTTATGGCAGTTCTGCCGCCCAGGATGAATATAGCCTTTGCCTCGATTTTGGTGCCAAGGCCAAATCCCACCTGGACCGGCATCGTGACAAGTTTATCACCGCCTCCGATTTCCGCTGGATCAGGGACTACGGCCTGAACGCCGTCCGCCTGCCCGTCGGCTATTGGGCGTTGGAAGCCTCCGGGCCGTATGTCGAAAGCTCGCGTTACATCCAATTTGCCCTGGATGAATGCCAGCGCAACGGCCTGAAGCTGCTGCTGGATCTGCACGGCGCGCCCGGCAGCCAGAACGGCTGGGACCACAGCGGTCGTAGCGGGCCCATCAACTGGCACAAGGACCCGCAAAATATCGCGGAGACCATCCGCGTGCTCGAGTCCTTCGCCCAGAAATTTGGAAAACATCCGGCACTTTTCGGCATCGAATTGTTGAACGAGCCGCGCAACTCGATCCCGCTGGAGATCCTCCAGCAATTTTATCAGGACGCCTATGTCGCCCTGCGCAAGCAGCTCGATCCGCAGGTGGCCATCGTCATCCACGATTCGTTCCGCCCGCTCGACTGGAAGAATTTCATGCAGGAACCGGCGTTCACCAACGTTATTTTGGACACGCATCTTTACCAATGTTTCGATGATAAATCCAAGTCGCGTGATGCGTTCGAGCAGATCGCTTTCTCCGCCAACCGGAACGCCGAGTTGAACCGGATGCAGCGCGAGGAGCTGCCGACGCTGGTCGGGGAATGGTCTTTGTCGCTGCCGCCGCACTCCGTTAAAAATCTTTCGCGGTTGCAGCTCGAATCCGCCTCGCGTGCCTACGGAAGCACGCAGATCTTGAATTACGAGGCGACCCGCGGATGGTTTTTCTGGAGCTACAAGCTGGAGGCCAATTCGGAATGGAATTTCCGCTATTGCGCCGAGCGCAACTGGCTGCAGGGAAATTTCGCCGCCTGAAACTTCAAGTAACGTTACTCAAGGCAGTGTCTTAATTTCAAGAAAGCCGGTGGGGCGAGCGTCCCCGCGAGGACGCTCGCCCCACCAATTTAAGCCCCCCTCAAGGTTGCGGTGCGGAATCGTGATAGGGAACACCCGCCTGATAAAGTTTCAGTTGCGATTGGATGACTTCGACCAGCGCGGCGTTCGACTGATCCCCGGCCAGTTGGATGGCATGTTGGGCGGCTGCGACCGCCTCGGGAAAGCGCCCGGCCTCGGCGTCGGCAGCGGCCAGGGTGCCGAGGATGTAAGGATTTCCGCTGTGCGTCAGTTGATCCGCCCGTTGGGCCAGTTCCACGGCCTTGCTTCCATCGCGCAACGAATCCTGCCGGCACGTCGCCAGAACCAATGCGAGGTTGTTCAACGTTTGCGCGTCCTCAGGATTCGACTGCAACGCCTGCCCATATTGGACGATCGCTTCGCGCGGATCGGCTTTTTGGAGCAGGGCATTGCCGAGATTATAGTGTGCCCGGGCATAGTTTGGATCCAGCTGGACCGCCGTCTGGAATTGCTTGATTGCCTCGTCCACGTTTCCCGTTTGCAACAAGGCGCTGCCCAGGTTGTTGTGAATTTGCGCGTCGCCGGGATTTAATTGAAGCGCCTTTTGGAAATGAAGCATCGCCCCGGCAACTTCATTTTTTTGAAGCAACGCGCTGCCCAGATTATTTTCGGCGTCCGGATAATTGGACTGGATGTTCAGCGCCTTTTGGTAATCGGTAATCGCTTCGTCCACATTTCCTTTTTGCCACAGGGCGTTGCCGATATCGTAAAACGCCGGCGCATTGTCGGGATCAAGCTGGAGCGATTTTTGAAATTCGGCGATGGCCTCGTCCACGTTGCCCTTTTGAAGCAAGGCGTTGCCCAAATTATTATGGGCATCGGCTGCATTGGGTTTTAGTTGAAGCGCCTTTTGGAAATGAAGCATGGCTTCATCCTTGGCCCCGTATCTGAACAAGGCATCACCCAGATTATCTTCAATTTCTCCCTCATCCGGATCAAGTTGGAGCGCCTTTTGGAAATGGAGTATGGCCTCATCTGTTTTTCCGCGTTTGAGCAGTGCGCTGCCTAGATTGTAATGGGCCTGGGCGTAGTTCGGGCGGATGAGCAGGGCCGTTTGGAATTGCTTGCTCGCTTCATCCAGATTGTCCGTTTGCAGGTAAGCAATCCCGAGATTGTTGTAGGCTGTTTCATATTGTGGATCCAGTTGAATGGTCTTTTTAAATTCGGAAATCGCATTGTCCGTGTCTCCACGGGAAAGCAGGATCAGGCCAAGTTCATTGTGCGCGACAAAACAATCCGGGTTTTTTGCCAGCGTTGCTGTGCACAACGTTTCCCAATTCCGATAAACCCCGGCTTGATTCCATGTCAGTATTCCGACCAGGGCGAAAAATCCAAAACATGACAACCATTTTAAAATTTCATTCTTCGTCAGGGAATCCACAAGTTTTACCAGGGCTGCGGACACCAGCGCAATCGGGCCAACAATTGCAAAATACTGCCAATGATCGGCCACCAGCGAGTAACGGAAAAAATAAATATTAACGAATCCCAGCACCGGCAGGAGCATCAACACCGCATAGCCCAGCCCGAACAAAAACCTCCTCCCCCAACCGCGCCGGTAAATCCAGAAAATGGAAAATGAAACGATCAACAGGATGCCCGGCAGGTACGATAGGGCGTCAGCCGCGTCAATGTGCCAGAGTGGATAGACGGGAATGAGGCTGGCCGGCCAGACATCCTTGTAGAAATAAAACCAGACCGCCCGGCCCGCGCCGGCCAGCCGCGACCAAAAATTATCCGTGCGCACCACGTCATGCGCGATGGCGACATGTGTTTGAAACCAGATGCTGGTGAGGCCGAGGATGAATGCCGCCGCAAAAAATGGAATTGTGCGCCGGATGTCTTTCGGGTCAATCCGGTTGCGACGCCACCAGACGACGCCCAGAAGAATGAGCGGCAGCGGAGCCGCTTCAATTTTGCTCAACAACGACAATAAAAATGCCGCAAACGAAAACCAATACCATCGCCGCGAACGGCCGTCATCGAATTTCAAATACGCGAGCAACGCCAGCGCGAAGAAAAAAAACGACAACGTATTTTTCAATTCCGCGATCCAGGCCACGGACGCCACATTGACCGGATGCAGGGCGAAGAGAACGGCCGCGATCCTTGCCGCCGTGTCCGGGGGCGGCATCAGCTGCCGCAAAATCCGCCAGAGCAAGACCGCGTTGAGCACATGCAGCAAAATATTGACGAGGCGGTAGCCGGCCGGATTCATTCCCCACATCCGCCATTCCAGCCAGAACGCATCGGACATGACGGGAAAGTAATCCGGCGTGATTTTTGTGGCCCAGAATTCATACCAGCCATGCGGGACCTTGATGAGCCGGTTCTCCACGCAAAGGCCGCCGTCGTCCCAGATAAAGCCGGGCTTTTCGATGGCGGGCGCGTTGGCCGCGGCCGGACGCCACGCCGGCAGATAAACCATCAGCGTGGCGGCGAAGAGAAATAAAATGAACATCCAGCCGCGATGCCCAAGCGGGGTGTGCATCGGCGGCTTTGCTGGAATATTTTTTTTCACTGCGTCCGGCTTATGCTTAAATCGGCGACCGCCTTGGTTTTCGCGGAAAACTTTGTCCGGTCGGTTTATATGTGGATCAGTCCGCGCTGGATGGCGACGGTCACGGCTTCGGTGCGATCGGCAACGTGCAGTTTCGTGAGGATGTTTTTCAGGTAATCTTTCGTCGTGTGCTCGGAGATGTTCAGCACGCCGGCGATCTGTTTGTTCGCGAGGCCCTTGGCCAGTTCGTGCAGGACTTCGAGTTCGCGCGGCGTGAGCGCCTCGAATTTCTTGCGTCTGGCGAGCCGGCTGGCGACTTCCTCGGGAATCCAATTTTGACCCCCGGCCACGGCACGGATCGCGGGAATGAGATGTTCACCCGTGGAATTTTTCAGGACGTAGCCGTACACGCCCGCTTCCATCGCCCGGTAAATATCCTCGTCGCCATCAAATGCCGTCAGCATCAGGATGCGGGCTGCGGGGGTGTGGGCCTTGATCTCCTTTGCGACCTGGATGCCGTTTTTGAGCGGCATCCGCGAATCCAACAGGACGAGATCGGGCCGGTGTTTGGTGAATAGTTCGACGGCCTGCGCGCCATTGACGGCCTCGGCCACGATTTCCATGTCCGGCTCATTGTTGATGATGGCGATGACACCCATGCGCACGACGTAATGGTCGTCGGCGACCAGGATGCGGATTTTAGGTTCCTTCTTCATGAATGAGTGAAACCGGGGCAGCCGGAGGTTCGCCGTTGTTTTTGGCGATGAGGGCAACGACCGGAATCTCCGCGCGAATGGTCGTTCCCGCATCCGGCGCGCTGGTGATTTCCACCTGGCCACCCATGCGCTCGACCCTTTCCCGGATGCCCAGAAGTCCAAAATGCCCGTCCTTCGGTCCGACGCACGTTTCCGGTGTGAACCCCTTGCCGTCGTCCTTGATTTGCAGAACAACTTTTTGCAGTTCAAAATTCAGATTGAGGTTCACCGCGTGTGCGCCGGCATGTTTGACCACGTTCGTGATGGCCTCCTGGCAGATGCGCAAAAGATTTTCCTCGATGATCTCGGACAAGGGCAGAATTTCCCCGGAGGTCTCGATTTTGATCTGGATGCCTGCGTCGCTTGCGATCTGACGGCTGTTGACGTTGATGGCGTTGACCAGGTTGAACTGTTCCGCAGCACGGCTGCGCAGGCCCCAGACCGACTGGCGCACATCCGTCTGGCTCTGGCGCATCAGGTTGCGCGCGAGTTTCAGGTGATGCGAGGATTGGCCCGGGCTTTTTTGGAAATTGTTGGCGACCAGGTCCAGTTGCAGGGCGATGCCGGTCATGGTCTGTTCCAGCGTGTCATGAAGTTCCTGGGCGAGGCGGGTGCGTTCCGTCAGCACGGCGCGGAATTGGACTTCCGATTCCTTCCGCGCGGTCATTTCCACCTTCAACTGGGCGGTCCGTTCCTTGACGCGCACCTCAAGCTGGTCATGCGCCTCCTGCAATTCGTGCTGGGCGGTTTCTTTTTCACGGACCAGTGATTTTAAAATGGAATTTCTTTTGGAGACCATCACCGACCAGCTGATGGCGACGACCAGGACCAAAAAAACGGCGGCCAGGCTGATCAATAAATGTCGCGGGGTGAGCCAGCCGGGCTTCTGGATGATGGTGACGTAATGGGAGGCGGGCAACAGAATGTGGAGGGAATTAATTTTTCCATCTTCGCCGGGGTCCAGCAGGCAGATGCCGCTGACCTCGACGAGGCTGCCGATGGGAATGGCGGTCAGGAAACTGTTTTGATCCACGGTTTCCTTTTCCGCGACAAAGATGAAATTACTGTTCTGCAGCACCAAGGTGGTCTGGATGACCGGCGCGGTGGCGGTACGGCCGATGCCCGTCACCAGGCGGTCGATCAACCGGCCTTGCACCGTGACGAAATCTGCATGATGAAACCCTTTTTGCAGGTCGGCCACGGTGACGGAGCGCGGCTGCGGCTTGGCACGTGGATCGGAAGTTGCCCGGACGGAGGCATCTTCCAGAACCGGCAGATAGTTTTTCACCGATGGGAACCCTACGGCTTCAACCACTTCCCCGGCAGCGAAAATATTCGTCAACCGGCATTTGACCTGGAGGCCGCTGTTATCATCCTGCAGAAACAAATCGTCACCTGTTCGCTGGTAGGTGACGACGCCTTTGACATGGATCTCGGTAGCGGGTGAATTGTCGAACCGGTATTGGGCGATGTTATTGAGCCGCGCCTTCGGGGTGTCAAACGGATCGGCCGGCCCCGGTTTTTCGACGATGAAGCCGGTGAACTGGGGAACATAAAGCGTGACCGCAGTGATATGCCGCAGGGGCGCATTATAGGCAGAGGCGGCGGTGCCTTTGACCAAGACTTCGGCACCGACCAATGATTGCAAATTTGTGCCCCAAGGAGACTGCAGGATGGCCCGCAGCCGGTAACCGCCAGAAGTGAGTTCGACCGCCGGCCCTTCTTCACTCAACCAGGCATTGCGGATCACACCGGTGATTTCAATGCGCTGGCTGTCTTCGGCTCCCGACATCAACTGGTCGACCGTGACCGGTTTGGCTTCCGGCAGCGGCGCCACACCAACTTTCGTCCAGTGCGGTTTGGTAATGCAGGGCGCGTATCCGCCGGAGCGGGTGACGCCATTTACCTCAACGACATCGCCGGGTACCGGCTGGGTCAGGCCAAGGTTCTCTACAAAGACGCCGCCGCTGGCATCCTGAATAAAAAATCTTCCGTTCCAATTGGTCTGGGCGGCGGTGACCACGCCCTTGATGGAAACCGGTACGCCGGTGGACGCGCGTTTGGCCGGGAGCTGGAGGATCTGCACCGCGTTGGTCAGCTTGTCGTCGGAAGGCGCAGCGGACAAGCATGCACCGACGGACAGCAGCCAAAGCATCGCCACCGGCTTCGAGCAAGCCCGTATGCCAGACGAGATCATGGTGCGGGTTGTTTTCAGTGGTCGCAAAAAGTCTAGCGGGTTCGTCCGTTGCACCCCACCCCCTCTAAAGAGGGGGTAGTAGCAGGATAAGAAAGTGTTTAGGTTATTAAACATTCACCGCAATCCACTTTGATACAGAATCTGTCAAAACATCTTTTTTGCAAATCATAATTACGATTCCTATCACAGCCCGCCCAAGCATTTCAATCAACCATGAAAACCCCCCCTAAAACCTCTAAAGCCAAATGCATCATGACAAAAATACCCGCGGCCACTCTCGCCTTGGTTGTCGGATTTGTATTCGTGCAGATAGCCGGTGCGGCACCCACTAACTTTACGTGGAATGCGAGCAGCCCGGGCAATTGGAGCAGCCCGGGTAATTGGGCGCCGGCCACATCGGCTGCCGGTCCGACGAGCACTGACATTGCCACCTTTGGCAGCACTTTTGAATCGGCCAGCCCGACCACGGTCAACAATACGGTTGATACCAGCAGGATCATCTCTATTTTGAGTTTCTCCAATCTTACTTCAAGCGGCAGTTATGCTTACCCGGTCACTTCCATTCCGAGCGGCAACACGCTGACAGTCACAAACTACTTTCAGGTCGGTGGAATCGCTCAAGCCGCCAGTTCCGGTGCCGTATCCTCTTATGCTTACTTTGTCGGTGGCGGCACGCTTAACGTAACCGCGCCGGGCTTGGTGGTGGCGGATGGCGGAAGCGCTACGGGAGGGCAGCCTTGCTCGTACCTGTATCTTCAGGGTTTGACAAATTTTAGTTACAATAATCCCACTGGAACTTTTGGTGTCGCTACCAACGGCGGGCCGAACAACAGTAATACTGGCAGTACTTATAACCGTGTGAGCGGCACCGTGATTTTGGCTTGTGGCAGCAACAATATCACCGCCGGACTTATCGATCTTGGCGCGCCCACCACGGCCACGGTGGGTTGCGGCATGATCGGGCCGACCAGTCCCACTATTTTCGGCACCGAGCCGAACGGGGTGCAGAATTATTCCGGCCCCATCGCGAGCGGTAATCCTAATGAGCTTACACTTGGCCCGGGCACCAATAAAATAAACGCTGCGACCATCCTGGTAGCTGGTTTTAAAAATCCGTTTATCGTGACCAACTCGGGCGGCGGTTTGAGGATCCGTGGTGTCAGCGGTGCTGAATCGGATGCGAATGTCAACATCACGGTCGGCAACCGCAATGCCGGTGGCGGCACCGGCCAGACGACGGGATGGTTGATGTTCAACGGATCCTATGTGGATATCAAGGCCAATACATTTATTCTTGGAAAGGATACGGATTCGGCGACCGTCGGCAGCTCCGCTGTTGGTGGCAATGGTTTGCTTCAATTCGATACCGGCACAATTACTGCCAACAGTTTCCTGATGGCGGACAACGGTGGCGCCAACGCTGGAAGCATCCAAGCTGATTGCAATGGGGAAATCATAGTTGGCGCCCACGGCACGCTTAATGTCGGGGCCGGCCAGCTTTTTGCGCTGGCCACCAGCACGAGAACGGGACCGTCCGCCGGCTTTTTGATCGCTTCCAATGGATTGATCAATTGCCAGGGTCCGATCGTCATGGGTGCTTCCTCAAACAGCATTCCTCCCTCCAGCGCTGGATATGCGAACGGCATCATCCAATTGATTGGACACGGCACGTTGAACATGGGGCCGAACAGTTATGTCGGTGTTTTAACCAATCCTGTCACCGGTCTTATGCTGGATACGAACAGCGTATTCTCCCTCAGCATTCCGAACCCCGGTTACACGAATGTTTGCGTCAGCCAGCTTGCCTGGCCGTCGCCGGATAACGGTCTGACCCTTTCCATCGCCGCCATTCCTGCCGGTATTACCAATGGTGAAACTTTCCCGTTCCTATCTTATCAGACGTTGACGCCTAGCGTCGGTTATGTCAGCCCCACCACAACGGGGGTGACCACCAATTTTCTTATCAACGACACCACCAACACCACTCTGGCCGGGTTTAACCCCAATGTTGTCCTGCCGATCGGTGTGGGCGGCTTCATGTATGCGTCCAACAACAACGTGATCTATCTGCAATTGACCTCCGGTGCCGGTGCCGGCATTGGCGGTGTGAATCTATTGACCAATGGATACTTTATTTATGGTGCAAGCAACTGGGTGGCCTCGGGATCCGGTGCGACGATTGTGAATACCAGCAGCACATATGGAAACACCAGTGTATGTACTCATGATGGCAGAACAATCGTAACTTTGCCCAATACGGGCACAAACGTGGCCAGATTGACAGGCACCGGGGTCACGACCGGCAGCACCAACATCTGGAGTCAAACCCTGCCGGTTTATGCCAATTCACAAATTGTGCCCGGTTCGACAGTGCTTTCTCCGGGCGCGGCGGTTACCATCGGTTCCTCCACCTATCTGGCGCATGAAGATGCGATGTCGGGCGCTGACAGCTTCTATTACGAAGTCGATTTTCTTGACACGAATAACAACTTGATTGCCGCTTATGAATCAACGATTTTGACAAACCTGAGTTGCAGCAGTCCCGGCGTAGATCAATGGAACCTTTTGGCGATAACCAATCAAATGCAGATCACCGGCGGCCTTAACACGGGCGTGGTCGTTGGGAGTGTTTCCAACGCCTCGGTCATAGTTCCTGCGCAATCTGCCAACGCCATCTTCAAGGCAGTGCTGGTTCAGCGGAATGCCGCCGACCTTGGCTCGATATATTTCTCCGGGGCCAATATCGGATTCCTGTCGTCTCCAGTGGGGCCATCGCTTTCAGCCGTCAATCCCAATCTGGTCACCCTTTGCACGAATGGTTTCCTGACCACCGTTGCCTCCTCAAGCAGCACGGCAATCAGCAGTGTCCAGGTGACTGCCGTCACAACGACACTCGCGGGTTCGGTGACGAACACGACCAGTTACACAAACAATTCATCGGCGGGCATGACCGTTGCCGGCCTTGGAACTTCGGCGGCGAACATCAGCCTGACCTTGACCGCCAATACCATTTATCAGTCCGTCGTCGTGTCGATCGCCGATGCGGATGGGTTATCAGTCACTGCGGCGCCGGTGAACTTTGACACCTTGTCGCCCAATCTGGTGATTGAAGCCGCAGATTTCAATTATTCCGGCGGTTCATTCATCGATACGCCTCCGAATGGTGGTTTGGCGCTTTATCTGGGACTAGTTGGCATTACAAACATTGACGAATTCAAAGCCACCCGCACCAACTCCCAAAGTTATTATCGTCCTTTGGATTCAACTGTCATCCAGCTCGCCAGCCCGGCTGCTCCATCTGGAACCGAACAAAAATTTGTCACGGATGCGGCCAATGGCGGCACCAACAAAGAAGTTGCGATTGCATTTGACACTCCCGGGGACTGGCAGGACTACACCAGAACCGTTGCCAGCAGCGGACAGTCCATCCAGCCCGGAACCTATAATGTGTATTGCTATCTGGCCGATTCCGGCTCGGGCAACATGGTCAAATTCTACCAGGTCACCAACGGCACCCCGAACACAACGAACCAATTGACGAGCTTGATAGGTAATTTTGGCGGCCCGTCATTCACCGATGCTTCCTTTAATAATTTCGTCTACGCGCCTTTGGTGGATGCATTTGGTAATCGGATTGAGCTGGCTGTTACAAACCTGGGTGCCCAGACATTCAGGGCTCAAATCGCCTCCGGCGTCACGCCGAATGTGGGCTTCTATATGTTTGTGCCCTATGTGCCCACCTTGAATCCTGAGGTTTTAAATGTTTATCCTACGAACGGGGTTTTTGAACCCACCAACTCATTTGGCATCACGATTGGACAGGGGAACGGCGTTGCGATATCCACCAACGGCATTGGCTTGACGGTAAATGGTGTGACCATCCCCACATCAGGGCTGACCTTCACGTCATTGGTTGGCGGGGGCTGGACGGTAAACTATCCCATTCTGTCGAATAACGTGTATACCATCGTGATCAATGTAACAAACCAAAATGGATATACGGTAACCTATTCGGATAGTTTCAATACATTCGATGTTGTTCACAACTTTCATTGGCTGGCAGTTGATTATGACTTCAGCACCAACAATGGCACCAGCAGCGGCGGTAGTATTGGCGATGGCTGGACGGGTGGACTTTTCATAAATAATCCAATTGCAACGGGGGACAACCAGGCGCCAACTAATTCCCAACCTTGGGAGCTTCAGACGAACAGCTATTTTGGTTATCCCACCGGCTTTGGCCCATCCGGCATTGGACCGCTTGGTGGCGACACACTTGCCAATTTGGGCGCAGTTGCACATCAGGGTGTTGACATTAATTGGCTTACCAACGCGACACAAGATTCCGGCGGGATAACTTCCAATTCCGTTTATCGTTTGCAAAGCGTTTTCTTTGGCGGAGGGGCGGCTGAAGTAAATGACGGCGATGGCGTGGGCACTCAAATTGCTGCTGACTCCTTCCTGTTGCCTGAGTTTAATTATGCGATAACCAATGACGCCTCCTCAAGCGGCACAGACACCAACATATGCGAATTCAATATAGCATATTTCTACGCCACTAATTGGTTGAATTATACCCGCACATTCCCGACCGGGACATTCAATATCTGGGGCCGGCTGGGGGCTGGTGGTGGCGCATTTAGTGGATGCACGCTGAGCATGGTCACGAATGGTTGGGGCACATCAAATGAACTTACAACTGTGCTGGGTTCATTCTCTGATCCAAGCCCGGCCGGATGGCAAACATATCATTGGATTGAATTATTGGATACCAACAGCAATCCCGTATATGTAACATTAAATGGCCAAACCACGTTAAGGTTGACGGCTCCAACGAATGCGACCTCGGCGGGCAATGGCTTGAATCCGTTGTTCTTCATGCTGGCGCCGGCGACTGCGTCCGCATCGGCGTTCAACATCTCGGCCGCGGACGTCGGTGGCAACCTGCAGATCTCGATTCCGACGCAATCCGGTCATAGCTATACGGTCTGGTATTCCGCCGGCCTCACGCCGGCAAGCTGGTCACAGGTTGGGGGCTCCATCCCCGGCGATGGCACCACGCATACGGTGAACGAGTCCATTAGCGGCAGCGGATTCTTCAAGGTCCAAGCTCAATGATCAAGAAAGGCATGCCCATGAAAAACCAAACATTGAAAGTTCGCCGGAATCGTTCCAGCAGGCAGGGATTTACGTTGATCGAACTGCTGGTGGTCATCGCCATCATCGCCATTCTCGCCGCGATGCTTTTGCCGGCACTGGCGTCAGCGAAGAAAAAGGCCCAAGGCATTGGATGCATGAACAATCTGAAGCAATTATGTGTGGGGTGGAAAATGTATTCCGGGGACAACCAGGATCATTTGGCTCCCAATGGCCTTGAAGCAGACCAGCCCAGCAGCCTCACTGACACAACCAAACCGCAATGGTGTCCCGGGCGGCAGGATTTGGCTTATCCGGCAGCCATGGGAGTCAGTCCCGCGAACACGCTTCCAAGCAGCCCTACCGGCAATAACGGCGATAAATGTATTCAAATGGGCGTGATATATCCTTACATCAACAATTTGGCGTCTTATAAATGTCCAGCTGACCAGTTCGGCATCCAGTTATCGGGATTCGCCGGCAACGTCTACTATACTCACGTTCGCAGCATGTCCATGAACTCGTGGCTGGGTCCCATCTCAGTTTGGAACGCCGGCAGTGCTTTGGTTCAAAACCTCGTTATCTACTATAAAGAGACGGCCATAAGATATCCTTCTGACACGTGGGTTTTTATGGATGAAAATCCATATAGCATGAACGACGGCAGCTTTCTCGTCCTGCCAGGGGGGACAAGCTGGATTGATTGTCCGGCAACCTATCACAATGGCTGCAATGGAATGGCCTTTGTAGACGGCCATGCGGAGATTCATAAATGGCATGATGCCGCGGTGTTGAATGGTTATGCTCCGCCGGCAGTCCCGTACGGCAACCCAAGTTACACACAGGTTGCACCGGCCCAAAATCCGGCGACAGATTTGAACTGGCTGCAAAGCAAAACCACCCAAACCATTAATTAAGCCGGATGGCACTTTCAGTTGTGGAGCTGTTTGTTTTCCGGTTATAATCCGTTCGAAGTAGATTCTCCGCAGCTCTTGAATGCGCAGGTGAAAACTGCGCCCCCTCTAAATAGGGATGGTGCGGATTTGTTATTTCAACCAAAATCATTGGGCTCATGATGTCTTCACCATCCCGCACCTTGTTTCCAATCCTGTTCGCCGCCGCCTTTTCGATCAGTGCCATTAGCGCGCCGACGGACAAGGACATCGACCGGCGCGTAAACGAGCTGCTGCAGCAAATGACGCTGGACGAAAAAATCGGACAGATGACCCAGGTGGATTCCGATGCGCTGGCGGGTAACGAAGGGAACGTGCAAAAATACTTTTTGGGTTCCGTGTTGAGCGGTGGTTCGTCGGACCCGGACGGCGGCGACAATTCGCCGCAGAGCTGGCTGCGGTACTCCGCAAAATTTGAAGCGCAGGCGCTGGAAACCCGTTTAAAAATCCCGTTGCTCTACGGCATCGATGCCGTTCACGGCCATAATAACATCGATGGCGCGGTGATTTTTCCGCACAACGTCGGCATGGGCGCGACGCATGATGCGAAACTGGTCCGGCGCGAGGAAGAGGTCACCGCTGCGGAAATCGCCGGCACCGGCATCAATTGGGCGTTTGCGCCATGCATCGCCGTGGCACGCAATGAACGGTGGGGACGCACGTACGAAAGTTACAGCGACGATCCGGCGCTGGTTGCCAAGCTCGGGGCGGCGGCGGTGACGGGGATGCAGGGCAAGGAACTTTCCGACAGCCCGGTTTCCGTCCTGGCCTGCGCAAAACATTTTGTCGGTGACGGCGGCACGGCCAACGGGGTTGACCAGGGCAATGCCGTTTGCGACGAGGCGACGCTGCGCAAAGTGTATCTGGCGCCCTATCGCGCGGCCATCAAGGCGGGGGCCGGTTCGATCATGGTTTCCTACAGCAGTTGGAACGGCGAAAAAATGAGCGGTAATAAACATCTGCTCACGGACGTCCTGAAAAATGAAATGGGTTTCAAGGGATTTTTGATCTCCGACTGGGCCGCCATCGACCAGTTGGGAAAAGATTATAAATCGGATGTCGAAAAATCCATCAACGCCGGCATGGACATGGTGATGATTCCTTACGGGCCGGACAAAAAGAACAATTACGTCGAGTTCATCGACGATCTAAAAGCGTTGGTGGGCGAAGGCAAGGTTCCACAATCACGCGTCGACGATGCGGTGGCGAGAATTTTGCGGGTCAAATTACAGATGGGACTGTTCGACCGGCCGGCGGTTGACCCGGCGTTGACGGCGGCGATTGGTTCGCCGGAACATCGTGCGGTGGCGCGGCAGGCAGTGCGCGAATCATTGGTATTGTTGAAAAACAATAAAAACATGCTGCCGCTGTCTAAAAATATCAAGCGGCTGGCCGTGATCGGCGCGGGGGCGGATGACCTGGGCATGCAATGCGGCGGCTGGACGATCAGCTGGCAGGGCTCGCATGGCAATGTGACGCATGGCGGAACAACAATCCTGACGGCGATCCGGCAGGCGGTTTCGCCGGAAACCCAGGTGACATATTCAGCCGATGGCAGCAATGTGGAAGATCCCGATGCGGTGATCGTGGTGGTGGGTGAATCGCCGTACGCGGAGATGAAAGGCGACCGGACCAACCTGGATATCTCGGCGGCGGATGCGGCGCTGATCACCGAGGCCAAAAAACTGGGCGCGCCGGTGGTGACGGTTTTGCTGTCCGGCCGGCCCCTGGTTTTGCGTTCGGCGTTGGATGAGAGTGATGCGTTCGTGGCGGCCTGGCTGCCGGGCACGGAAGGCGAAGGCGTGACGGACGATCTGTTTGGCGACGCCAAATTCACCGGCAAACTGGCGCGCGCATGGCCGCAAGACAGCCTGCGCTGATAACCTTGTGCGTTTCCTTTTTCTACGGTTCGCGCTGCTGTTTATGCTTGCGGTTTGCGTTCCGGCGATAGCTTTGCCGCCGGGGCTGATGATTGATGTGGCGGGGATCGATCATGACCGGATTCTCCGGGCGGCGGACGCTGCGCTGCAACTGGAGCCGATCACCATCACGAAGTGGCATTCCAATCTAAGCGAGGGCGGGACGAATGATTTTTATTCCAACGCGGATTATTTCTGGCCCGACCCAAAGAAGCCGGACGGCCTGCCCTATATCAACCGCGACGGCGAATCGAATCCGAACAATTTCTGGCAGCACCGGATGGCCATGCGCAATCTGCGGGACGCGGTGGCGGCGCTGGCGGCGGCCTACAAGGTCACCGGCGAGGAGCGTTACGCGGTCAAGGCGGCGGAATTGTTACGGGTATTTTTTCTGGACCCGCAGACACGGATGAACCCGAACCTGCAATACGCGCAGGCCGTGCCGGGCAGTTCGCCGGGGCGTAGCTGGGGCATCATCGATGGGCTGCATCTGATCGAGATCCCGCCGGCCATCACCGCCATGGAAAAATCGCCGGCCTTTACGCCGGCATTGACCGATGGATTGAAACAATGGTTTCAGGCAATGTCTGATTGGATGATGACGAGCACGAACGGCCGGGCGGAGGCCACCGCGCACAACAACCATGCGGTAGCGTACTGGTTGCAGATCGCCTGTTACGCGCGTTTCACCGGCGATGAGGCGAAGTTGGCGGATTGCCGCCGCCAGTTCAAGGAGGTGTTCGTGCCGGTCCAGATGACGACGAACGGAAGTTTCCCGCTCGAGCTGGCGCGCACCAAACCTTACGGCTATTCCATCTTCCAACTCGATAACATGGTCGCGCTCTGCCAGGTGCTTTCGACGCCGTCCGACGATCTCTGGAAATATGAACTGCCGGATGGCCGCGGCATCCGTGTGGCGGTCGCGTATCTGTATCCGTTTTTGGCGGATAAATCCAAGTGGCCACTTAAGCCGGATGTTCAGGCATGGGAATCGTGGCCGTCGCGACAGCCGGGTTTATTGTTTGCGGGCCTCGCGCTACGCAAACCCGAATATCTGGAGCTGTGGGAAAAATTACCGGCGGATCCGGTTGATCCTGAAGTCCGGCGTAACATCGCCATCACGCAACCTATTCTTTGGATTCAGTAAAGTCACGGGTTTGTCCATGATCCGCCGGCAGCATTAAAACTTGCCACCGGGAACCTGAAACTTTTTAATG
The DNA here is from genome assembly GCA_035485115.1 of Candidatus Sulfotelmatobacter sp. Lineage (GTDB taxonomy): Bacteria > Verrucomicrobiota > Verrucomicrobiia > Limisphaerales > UBA11358 > UBA11358. The sequence goes on from DATHOG010000166.1 coordinate 26,071, forward strand.
CCGCATGGACTCACGGGAAGCATTCGTTGCGTTGAACATGATCGAGGGCGTCGGGCCGATACGTGCCCGTTCGTTGCTCGAGCATTTCGGCGATGCCGTCAAAATCCTTTCCGCCACCAAAAGTTCGCTGCTCCGCGTCCATAATATCGGCGAAGACACTGCTGAAAAAATTTCCACGTGGGAAAAATCCATTGACCTGCCGGGCGAACTCAAACGCATCACCGATTTCGGCTGTCATGTGTTGATCCAGTCGGATGAAAATTATCCCGCGATGCTCCGCGAGATCTACGACCCGCCGCTGGTGCTGTACGTGAAAGGCGGGATCACCGCGAAGGATAAAAACGCCGTGGCGATAGTCGGCTCGCGCATGACCACGCACTACGGCATCGAGACCGCGCGCAAGCTTTCGTATCAGCTTGCCTACACGAGCGTGACGGTGGTGAGCGGCGGGGCGCGCGGCATTGATACTGCGGCGCATCAGGGCGCATTGTCGGGCAAGGGCCGGACGATTGCGGTATTGGGAACAGGAATCAATTTGATTTTCCCGCCAGAGAATGCGGAGCTGTTCGAGCGCATCGCGGCGAACGGCGCCGTGATGACGCAATTCCCATTCAACCGCCCGGCGGACAAGCAAAGTTTCCCCATCCGCAACCGCATCGTGGCGGGCATGACGCTGGGCACGGTGGTCGTGGAGGCAAACCTGACGAGCGGCGCGTTGATCACGGCGAATTTTGCCACGGAATACGGACGGCAGATTTTTGCGGTGCCGGGTCGCATCGATTCGCCGCGTAGCAAGGGCTGCCATGACCTCATCAAAAAGGGGGCGAAGCTGTGCGAGGGCGTGGAAGACATCCTGAGCGAGTTCGAGTATCTGTTTCCCGCGAGCAACAAACCGCCCACGGCGAGCGAGACGGGCGTTTTACCCGCGCTGGAATTGAACGGGAACGAGCAAAAGGTTTTTGATGCCGTGCAGACGGACGACGAGTCGAGCATCGACGAGATCATCCGGGCGAGCGGCCTGCCGAGTTCGGCGGTGAACGTGGCGCTGTTCAGCCTGGAAATGAAACGGCTCGTGAAACAGTTGCCGGGAAAACTGTTCGTGCGGAACCAGTGAATGGTGGAACGAACACCTTCCCATCAACCCAAAGATGGTGGGACGAGCACCTCACCCGCCATAGCCGCTGTTGCTACTCCCCATCGGCTCCGCAGACTTCGCCGACGCGGAGAGGGGGAAACGCTCCCGGCGTCTCGACGGAGGAACGCAGTGGGTGGTTCAAGGGGTGCAAGGCCCTCTCGCCGTAAACTTCAATTCGTATTTTTGCGGTTTTCGTGGTTAAATGAAGATGATGACCGGCGTCGCCGAACAACCCGTTCCGCCCTCCGCAATTTCAGAATTGAAATTGCCGGAGCTGCTCGCGCCTGCCGGCGATTGGGAGTGTGCGCGGGCGGCCGTGGAAAATGGCGCGGACGCGATCTACTTCGGCCTCGACAAGTTCAACGCGCGGATGCGCGCGCATAATTTCACCGAGGGCGACCTGCCGGCGTTGATGGAATTTCTCCACCGGCGCGGTGTGCGCGGCTATGTGACGTTCAACACGCTCATCTTCCAGAACGAACTGGCCGACGCGGAAAACTATCTGCGCGCGATCATTTCGGCGGGCGTGGACGCGGCCATCGTGCAGGATGTCGGTATCTGCCGGCTGATCCGCCAGCTCTCGCCGGATTTTCCGATCCATTCCTCCACGCAGATGACCATCAGCAGCGCGGCGGGTGTGGAGTTCGCGCGGGAACTGGGCTGCAATCTAGCCGTGCTGGCGCGGGAATGTTCGATCGCAGAAATTGAAAAAATTCGCGCGGCAACGGTCGCAAGCCCGTCACCTGCCACGTCCCGCACATCATTACCATTGGAAGTTTTCGTGCACGGCGCGCTATGCGTGGCGTATTCCGGCCAGTGTCTCACCAGCGAATCACTCGGAGGGCGCAGCGCCAATCGCGGCGAATGCGCGCAGGCCTGCCGGATGCCGTACGATCTGATTTCGGACGGAAAACAGATTCCGCTCGGCGATAGAAAATATCTGCTTAGCCCGCAGGATTTGGCAGGCATCGAGGTTTTGCCGGAACTGGTGAAGGCGGGCGTGGCGTCGCTGAAAATCGAAGGGCGTTTGAAATCGCCGGAATATGTCGCGAGCATCACGCGGGTATATCGCAAAGCCCTGGATGATTTACAATATACGAATGACGATTTACGCGCGGCCAATCAGGATCTGCGTAAATTCGAAATTGGAAACCAGAAGTACGAATTGGAGATGTCGTTTTCGCGCGGGCTGTTCACCGGTTGGTTCGGTGGCAACGACAATCAGAAGCTGGTACACGCGCGGTTCGGTAAAAAACGCGGCGTGTTTCTGGGCGAGGTTAAAAAACTTATAAACGATGGCGTGGTGACGGATTTGATCGCGCCGTTGAAACCCGGCGATGGCATTGTTTTCGATGCCGGCAACCCGGCGGAAAAGGAGGAGGGTGGACGGGTATATGAAATTAAAAATTCAAAATTAAAAATTCAAAACGCCGAAGCGGAGCTGCGGTTTGGATATGGCGATATTGATTTTTCGCGGGTGCGTGTCGGTGACAAGATCTGGAAGACGGACGATCCGGAACTGGATAAAAACCTGCGCCAGACTTTTGCCGGCGAAAAAATCCGTTTTCAACGTCCAGTGGAAATGGAAGTGCACGGCCTTGCCGGCAAACCGCTGACGTTGATCGTGCGCGATGAAGAGGGGCACGTGGTCAAGGCGGATTCCACGATGCCGCTGGCGTTGGCGGAAAAAACCCCGCTCAGCGAAGACAAGTTGCGGGAACAGCTTGGGCGTCTCGGCGGCACGCCGTTCCGACTGGGTGTGTTAAAGAATTTTTTGTCGGGCGAGGTTTTGCTGCCGGTGAGCGAATTGAACCGCCTGCGTCGCGATGCGGTGGCGGAATTGGAAAAACTTCGGGCACAGCCGAAAAGATGGAAGCTCAGTGAGTGCGGAGTGCGGAGTGCGGAGTGCGGAGTGAATGAGGCGTCCGTCGGTCTGAAATCCGAAGTGACCAGCCCGCAATTGATTGTTCTCGTCCGCAACCTCCCACAGCTTGAAGCCGCGTTAAAATGCGGCGTGGAAACGGTTTATTGCGAATTTGAAGACCCCAAGAAGTATCGTGAAGCGGTAACGACGTTTCATACGGCGTTCGGGTGTAAAGCGGGGGTCGGGAACCAGAAGCCGGGAATTTTCGTCGCGCCGCCACGCATCTTCAAGACGGGTGAGGAGTGGATCTTGAACTTGGTCCGTTCCGCGAATGCCGACGGGTATTTGATCCGCAATTACGACCATTTGAAGTTTTTCGCGGACACGCGCCGCGTCGGCGATTTTTCCTTGAACGTCGCGAACGGGCTTACGGCGGATTATTTTCGGAATCGTTACGGTCTCGAACGCGTGACGGCGAGCTATGATCTAAACGCCACGCAGCTCGACGCGTTGCTCCAGGCGGCGCCGCCGGAATGGTTCGAGGTGACGATCCACCAGCACATGCCGATGTTCCACATGGAGCATTGCGTGTTCTGCGCTTTTTTGTCGAAGGGAAAAGACTACCACGATTGCGGGCGGCCGTGCGACAAGCACGAGGTCAGGCTGCGCGATCGTGTGGGCGCGGAGCATCCGCTCAAGGCCGATGCCGGCTGCCGCAACACGGTTTTCAACTCGCAGGCGCAGACCGGCGCGGAATTCGTGGAGCGCCTGCTCGCGCTCGGCGTCCGGAATTTCCGGATCGAATTTTTGAACGAACCGCCGGAGGAGGTCATGAAGACCATTGCCAAATATCGCCAGCTTTTGCGCGGCGAAATTTCCGGCACGCAGTTGTGGCGTGAATTGAAATTGTTCAACCAGCTCGGCGTCACGCGCGGACAAATGGGGAAATAAACCGTGATCATCATCACCGACGAACATTGCACCGGCTATTCGCGGGCCGGCCATCCCGAGCGCCCGCAGCGCATCACTTCGACGGTCGAACTCCTGAAATCGCCAACCGGGCTGCCGGTGGAATGGCGCACGCCGACGGTCGCGACCGATGAAAAAATCCTGCGCGCACACACGCCGGCAATGCTTGCGCGGCTTGAGATACCGGAGGATTTTGATGCAGACACGCCTTTTTTTGAGGGCATCTCCAAATATGCACGTAGCTCGGTGGCGGCGGCGCTGGATGCACTGAAGCTCTGTCGGGAAGAAAAAAATGTTTTCAGCCTGATGCGTCCGCCTGGGCATCACGCGACGCGCGAGACGTCGATGGGGTTTTGTTACCTGAACAATATTGCGATCGCCACGCTGGAAGCGATCCATACGGGGGCAAAACGCGTGGCGGTCTTTGACTTTGACGTTCACCACGGCAACGGTACGGAGGACATTTTGTTGAACCAGGCCGGCATCGAATTTTTTTCCGTGCACCAGCATCCCGCGTATCCGAACACCGGCGCGGCGAATCGCGGCCGCAACTGCTTCAATTATCCCGTGATCCCGGGTGCCACACGCCAGACGTATCGCGCCGCGCTCACCCGTGCGCTGGATGATCTGAAACATTTCCGGCCTGGACTCATCGCCGTGTCCGCGGGTTTCGACGCCTACGCGCGCGATCCGCTGGCCGATGCGCCGCTGCTTGCGGAAGATTTTCACTGGCTGGGCAAAACGTTGCGCGAAACGAAGGTTCCATTTTTCAGCCTGCTCGAAGGCGGTTACAGCCGTGACCTGCCGGAACTGATTCTGGCTTACGTCCGAGGCATGGAAGGGCAAGAATGCCCTCGACAAACGGAGGCGAAAACTTAATCTCCGCGCATGGCTTCACCGGCAATGCCTTTCATATTCGGCGGCTTGATTGCATGGAGCATTTATCGCCGCATCCGCCGCAACATCGGGGAACAAAAATTACGGCCGCGCCGGATCATTTTGTCCCTGGTCATTTTCGCGGTCGTTGGAACCTTGATTGTCACATCGGCATTTATGCTCCATAACCCGGGGATGCTTTTGGGATTTGGCGGCGGCCTGCTGGTGGGAGCGGGTCTGGGATTTTTCGGGTTGCACCTGACCAAATTTAGAACAACCGACGAAGGACATTTCTATACGCCCAATACCTACATTGGCGGCGCGCTTTCACTGCTGCTGATCGGAAGGGTGGCCTATAACTACTGGAAAAATGGCGGCTTCACACCTCCGCCGGGTCATCAGCCAGTGCCGAGTCCGCTCACGTATTTCATCATCGGCCTGACGTTTGGCTACTACATCGTTTATTACATCGGCCTCTTCGTCCACACGCACGACAAGAAGCCGCCAGTCCCGCCGGTTCCGCCGGTCCCGCCAGTCATGCAAAATTAAAGATACCCCGTGTGACCGTCCTTGAAGCGATCCAGAAAAGTGCGGATTTTCTCGGCAAAAAAAATGTCGAGTCCGCGCGGCTGAACGCCGAACTGTTGCTGGCGCACGTGCTCAAGCTGCCGCGCATGAAGTTGTATCTGAATTTCGAGCGTGTCCTGACTCCGGCGGAAACCGACGGATTGCGGGAACTGGTCAAACGACGTGGCAATCGTGAACCGCTGCAGCACATCGTTGGCTCAACCTCGTTTTGCGGCTGCGAGATCGCGGTGAACCGTCACGCACTGGTGCCGCGGCCGGAAACGGAGTTACTGGTGGAACTGGGCTGGAAGTTTCTGCATGGCCGGGTGGGCGGTCCCCCGTCCGGCGAGCGGCGCGCAGGGGACTGCGCGCCCTACCAGGCCCTCGACTTTGGCACGGGAACGGGTTGCATTGCGATTGCGCTAGCGGTGAAATGTCCGGAGGCAAGGGTTTCAGCGCTGGATGTTTCGGCGGAGGCCATTGCCTTGGCAAAACAAAATGCCGAAGCAAATAAGGTTTCGGAGCGGATCGAATTTGTACAGGGCGATGGGTTTGCGGTATTTGATTTAGGGACGGCGACACGCCGTCCCTCCCAATTTGATTTGATCATTAGCAACCCGCCCTATATCGCTTCGGCGGACATTGAAACGCTCCAGCCGGAAGTCCGCGATTTTGACCCGCGCATGGCATTGGACGGCGGCACGGATGGCCTGGATTTCTATCGCCGGCTGGCGGGCGGAGGAAAAAGCTTTCTCAAGCCGGATGGCAAAATCATGGTGGAATTCGGCGACGGCCAGGCGGAGGCGATAAAAAGCATCTTCGAAAGCGAAAAGTGGATTGTCGAAGCCGTGCAAGAGGACTACTCTCACCGCGCCAGATTTCTGGTGGCGAAATCCTCCTCATTTTCATCGTCATAAATCGATTTGAGGATGAGGAAGAGGATGAGCATGAGAATGAATCTTTAAAAATCATGGACAGTTTTTTGATCAAAGGCGGCGTGCCGTTGCACGGCACGGTGGAAATCAGCGGCAGCAAAAATGCCGCGCTCCCAATCCTGGCGGCGACGCTCCTCACGGACGAACCGTGCGTCATCCGGCGCGTGCCGGACTTGAGCGACACGCGGTTCATGGTGAAGATCCTCGAATCGCTTGGTGCCACGGCGAAGTTCGAGGACGGCACCCTCACCGTTCACGCCAAAAAAATCAAGGGCTATGCGGACTATGATCTTGTGCGCAAAATGCGCGGTTCCATATGCATCGCCGGCCCGTTGCTGGGCCGTCTGAGGAAGGCACGCATCTCGCTGCCTGGCGGTTGCATCATCGGCGCGCGGCCGATCAATCTGCATTTGAAAGGTTTTCAGGCCCTCGGGGCTAAAATCAAGATTGAGGGCGGTTATGTGGATGCCGTGGCCAAAAAACTGGTCGGCGCGTCCATGTTCCTCGGCGGGCGTGCGGGTCCGACGGTGCTCGGCACCGCCAATCTGATGATGGCGGCGGCGCTGGCGGAGGGTATCACTGTGATTGAAAGTGCAGCTTGTGAACCGGAAGTGGTGGACGTGGCATGTTTCCTCAATGCGATGGGCGCGAAGATCCATGGTGCCGGCAGCCCGACGGTGACGATCGAGGGCGTGGAAAAACTTCACGGCGCGGAACACGAGGTCATTCCTGACCGCATCGAGACGGCGACATTTATCATCGCCGCCGCCGCGACGAACGGCGAGATCACCATCAAAGGCGGACGCGCCGACCACCTGCGCGCCGTGCTGGACAAATTGAACGAGGCGAATGTTTCCGTCGAGCGGCGCGGTGCCGACATGATCGTGAAGCGCAAAGGCAAATTGAAACCGGCAGACGTGACAACGCTGCCATATTCGGGTTTTCCGACGGATGTGCAGGCGCAGATGATGGCATTGCTCACTCTGGCGCCGGGCATCAGCATCATCACGGAGCGGATCTTTGAATCGCGCTTCATGCACGTCAGCGAGCTGGCGCGCCTCGGGGCAGAAATCGAGATCGAGGGGCCGAGCGCGATCATCAAAGGCGGCAAGCCGTTGAGCGGCGCGCCGGTGATGGCGAGCGACCTGCGCGCGAGCGCGGCTTTGGTCATCGCGGGCCTGGCGGCGAAGGGCGCGACGCAGGTGAACCGCATCTACCATCTGGACCGCGGTTACGAAAAGATGGACGAGAAACTTCACAAGCTGGGTGCACGGATCCAGCGGGTGGAGGAGAAATGATTTCCGTGAAATTCCAAACCGTGATAAATTGGCATACATGAATGCGACCTTGCCTGAACCCGAAATCGTGACGCGCAAAGGCAAACCCGTGTCCGTCATCATCCCCATCAAGGACTACGAGGAGCTTTTGGAGCGCGTGGAGGATTCTGCCGACGTGACGTGGCTCAAGCGTGCCCGCAACAAACCGCTTCACTACCGTCCGCTGGAGGAATATCTTACCGCGCGCAAGCGCAAGTGACCATGTATCGCGTGCGGCTTGAACGCGCCGCTGAAAAAGATCTCTCGCGGCTTTCAGCGGAGATTCACGACCGTATTATAACGGCAATCCAAGCGCTGGCGGTGAATCCCCGTCCATCCGGCTGCCGGAAACTTACTGGCAGCAAGAACGACTGGGTATCCGCGTTGGCGATTACCGCGTTATCTATGAGATAGGCGACAAGATTCGCATCGTGCGCGTCAACCGCGTGCGCCACCGCCGCGAAGTGTATCGCTGAAACAGTGCAAGCCGGGCGCGCGGATCCAGCGGGTGGAGGAAACGTAAGGCGCGGACAGCGCCGTCGCGGAAGTCGCTTTCCGAGACGGGCACCATCCGCGCCCGATTTAACTCCCCACAAATTTTCCAAGCGCTCGTCGCCGTGCTCATACCCGAATTAATTCGGGTATGAGCACGGCGACGAGAACGAGGATTTTCCAGTCAATCGTGTTTTCATGCGGCGAGGGTGGCGATATCGCTGCTGGCAACGTAGATGCGCGCCTGACGGCGGGCCTGGTGGAGCGCCGCCTCGGCCTTTTCCTCGAACAGGGCGGGGAAGACGAGCAGCGGGAACAACGTGTTCCACGCGATGGCGGCGGCTTCGTTGGCGGCGCGGCGCACGGGTGCGTTCAGCTCGGTGTCGGTGGCGACGAGCCGCCGGGCGAGCAGTTCCTTTTTCAGCCGTTCGAATTCGGTATCGAGGGCGGCGCGGAACGGCGCGGGGACCGGCAAGGGCCGCAGCGCGAAGCGCGTTTCGGGCCCGAATCGGGCCCGGAGTTTGTTTTCTTTCGGTTTCATAATTGGTTCTTTCTCAGTTCTTTCTCTGGTTTGGTTCAAAAAGCGAAAAACCCGCGGTTGCCTTGGCAATCGCGGGTTTTAGAAAAATCTTAAGTTAAATTTTAGAATTTCGTTCCCGCAATGCCGGAATAGCCGCAATCACGTGTCCAAATGGCGGAGCCATGAGACGCGAGCGGCATCATCAGCAGTTTGACAAAAGTGGTTTTCACAACTATCAAAGGCATAAGAAACAGTATTTACGGCGGTTTGTCAACATCAATTTCGTCCCGAGTTTATGGGGTAACTCAGCGGTTTATCCAAGGTCCCGGCGGGCGGTGAAGATTAAATTAAGATTAAGGCGATGGTAAAAAGGCATTGTCCGATTCGACAGCGGTGCTAAATTGATTCAAACATTCACGCATGAGCCAACCGTTAAAAATGGTGACGTGTCCGGGTTGCGACGCCAAGACGTTCATCCCCGGCGACCTGCCGCCGCTGGCGACGGAGCCGTGCAAGAAGTGCGGGCATGCGATCATGATGCCGATGGTGCTGCGGCAATTCGAGTTGCGGAGCAAGATTGCGAGCGGCGGCATGGGCTCGGTGTATCGCGCGTGGGACATGATGCTGGAACGGATGGTGGCGGTGAAGCTGATGAAGAAGGAGATGCTCGATGATCCCAAGATGGTGGAGGCGTTTGCGGTGGAGGCGCGCGCGTGCGCGAAATTGAACCACCAGAACATCATCCACCTCTACACTTTCGACGAATGGCAGGGAGAACGTTATCTGGTGATGGAACTGGCGGACCAGGGCAGCCTGGACACGCGCATCGAAAAATTGCATCGCGTGGACGAATTGCGCGTGCTGGACGTGGGCATCCAGATTTCCCAGGCGCTGGATGCGGCGTTGAAGCACGACATGCTGCATTGCGATATCAAGCCGGGCAACATCCTGTTCAACAACGAGCACCAGCCGAAACTGGTGGACTTCGGCCTGGCACGCAAAACGGACGCGGAGGCGGAATCGGCGGAGTTCACGCGCGGGACGCCGTATTACGTGGCGCCGGAGAAGATCAAGCGCGAGCCGGAGACCTTTTTATCGGACATGTATTCGCTGGGGGCGACGCTGTATCACGCCATCACGGGACACGTGCCCTTTGATGCGCCGACGCCGGATGAAGTGGTGCAGGCGCATGTGTACACGCCACTCACGCCGCCGAACCAGGTGGTGCCGGAAATCTCGCAAGCCACGAGCGATGCGTTGTCCCGGTCGCTGGCAAAAAATCCCGGAGAACGTTTTCTAAGTTACGATGACTTCATCATGGCGCTGGAATCGGCGCGCAGCCAGTTGCTGTTCTATCAGTCCCAACAGCCGGAACAGCAGCAGCCCAAGCGCATGACGAGCTGGTGGCGCAGAAAGTAAAACGGTTCTCCGCTATTTTCGGTGGAATGGCTGGAAGGGATTTAAACAACCGGGATTACCTTATTTAAAATTCATGGAAACCACTTCAGTTTGCAAAGGAACTTCCACTTGTGAATTGTTTTTAACGGCGAATAAAAAACATACCCGCATTGATGCCGTGCAATGCGGGTATGTGAATTTTATAGATCATCGACAGGTTTGTTGACTTTGAAATGCAACGGGTGGTATCTAGGGGTATCTAGGATAAGGGTGGTATCCAGAATAATATAGCCGGGGCTGAATACCATCCTCTCCGTGAAACCTGCCGGAACGCCCTTTTTCAGGCCGGACAGAATGGCTTTGTCAGACATCATTCCACCGAAAACAGCGAGGAACGAGTAAAACAGAAAAAAAAGGCGGACGATATCATCGTCCGCCTTTTGTTTTTCAGGGGTAAAGCTTACTGGGGCGGGGCGTTGGTCGAGGTGGTCGAATCATCGGCTTTCTTTTTCTTCATCATTTTCCCATCGGCGACGCGCGTGGCGTTGAACTTGCCGGAGTCGTCTTTCTTGCCGGCGGCGCTGACGTAATCGCCGACCGCGATATCGGAAAGCGTGGCGGGCTTACCGTCCTTGGTGATCTTGGTTTCGGAGGTGATGACAATGGTGGTTTCGCCGACGGTGATGGTCATGGCGGCGGTGTCCACAGAGGCGACTTTGCCGTGAATGCCACCAGCATGATGATGGGGCGCAGTGGCGGCCGGGGCGCCGTTAGTAGAAGCATCCTGAGCGCGGGTGACTGAGGGGATCGCAACCAAGGCAGCGGTCAAAAGACCGAGCAGGGCGACTTTCGTGATTTGTTTATTCATAGTTATGTTTTGTTTGAATTTCAGTTGATTGGACAGAACGACCGGAGAAAAGGTTTCAAAGATTTTACCAGGCCCGCTCGGCCAGCAACTCGGTTATATTGCGTGCAAGATCCTCGGCGAGAAGCGGTTGCGCCTGCCGTTCGGCGCTGGCAAGGTCCTGCCCGATGGCAACGAGGGTGTGCCCCCGCACCTCCCGGTCCAGCAATACCTTGCCGGTGCTGCGTTCGCGGGCGATCACGTGGACGACGACCTCAATCCGGTAATTTTCCGGCGTGATGGCGTCTGTGCCGGAGTAGCCCAGGCCGGCGCGCCGGTAGGCGGTGATCACGCCGCTGACGATGATATCGCCGCCGCCCTGCGTATCGAGATGGTAGGTGGCGTCTTCCTGGAACCGTTCGCGGAGGGCCTGGGTAAACGCATCGCCCAGGCGCGGTTCGAGCGTCTGGTTGTTGAACGGCTGTACTTCAACGGAATGGTTTCCATCCTTGTCCGGCATGGGGCCGAGGTGATAGCTCGCGCAACCGGCGAGGGCAAAGGCGAGGGCGGCAGGCAGAAAGATTTTCAGCAGTCGCATCTTGGAAATCAGTTGTGCGAAGACATCTGCAGGCGCGGTTTCAACACATCAATGCGCTGGCGTGCCTGGGCGGCGAGCGGGGAACCCGCATCGAGCTGCAGCACGTCGTTGTAATAGACGACGGCGCCCGCCCATTTGTGGTTGGCCTCATAATACCGGGCAATCTGGAAGCTGCCTTGCACCTGTTCCGCCTTCATTTTGACGATGGCGTTTTGCGCCGCCGGCACGCGTTTGTCATCGGGAAAAAACGTGATGAAGTCGGTATAGGAGGCGATGGCCTTGCTCGCGCAGCTCTGGTCGTACTCCGCCGTGTCCGCCTGTTTTTCCCAGGCGACGCCCGCGCGGTACATCGCGTCCGCGGCGATATCCGGCTGGTCATGGTAACGGTCGGCCGCGAGTTCGTAGGCCTTCACGGCCTCGGCGTAATCCTTTTGTTTTTCGCGCGCGGCGCCGATGCGCAACTGCGCGTGCGGGGCGACGTCGCTGAACGGCCCGTTGTCCACGATTTTTCCGTACAGTTTCGCGGTTTCATCCATCGAGGGAAAAAACGGGATCACGCCCCAGACCCGGAACCATTCGCCGCCGAGAAAACGGTTGGCGATCTCGTATTGACGGACCAGCACCTCGTTGTACTCGCCGCTTTTCGGATACTTGGTCATGATGCTCTGGTAGGCATTGAAGGCGGCCTCGTCCTTGCCCTGGGTTTCCAGGCAGCGGCCGAGCAGGTATTCCGCGCGCGGCGAATAGTCGGAGAGCGGCCAGATGCGCAGGACGCGGTGGCAGGCATGGATGGTGGTCGCGTAATCCCGGGCCTTGAAGGCATCCTCGGCGACCTGCAATTGATCCTTGGCGCGCGAACGCTGCCAGCTCAACGTCTCGCCGTAGCTTTCGTAATACCAGCCTTCACCGGGAATATACACCAGCGGGGCGGGGGAACGGAACGGCAGCAGCGCGATGAACGCGACCAGCAATATCCAGAATGAAAGGCGGCTTGCCATGTCCAAACGGTAATGGCGTCCGGTGTTCAAGTCAAAACCATTCAACCCCGGTAAACCATCAGCACGCCGTAATCCGTCATGATCTTTTGCGTGCCCACGTCGAACTGCTCATAGGCGATCGTATGGATGCTGATGAGGTTGGTTTCGCCAATCGTGTTCAAGTATTCCGAAACCCGGTCATCGAAATGATCGTGCCCGGACTCGATGCACTGGGCGCGGCGGATGGTGTGGATGCGGAGGCGTTTGCCCGAACCTTTTTGGACGACCTCCAGCGGCGGCTTCGGCTTGTCGATCAACATCTCGCCCGGCTTGTCGCGCACCGGGACCTTCAGGTGCAGTTCCGGTTTTTTTAACGCCGGGGGCGCAGAGGGCGGGCCGGACGGGGGCGGCGGTGTGACCGACGGCAGGGGGCCGGTGGTGACTTTGCCGGTGGCGGGAATGGTGATGGCGGTATTGCAGGCGGGGCATTCGATCTGCGTGCCGGCGCCGCTCTCGTCCACGGCCAGTTCCTGGTCGCAGTTCGGACAGTTGAAGACGATGTCCATAGTTCAGGGTTTTGTTGGCCAGAGCCTAAATCCGTCGCGACCGGCAAACCAGAAAATAATCGCGGCCGCAGGAGCCAAAGGAAAAAGGAAAAAATAGAAGGAAACGGGGGGGAAACCGGCAACCTGAAATCTGCAACCCAGAGAGAGGGGTGAACACCTGATGGTCGGAATGCAGTGGCGGTGCATAATCGGGGGATGAATCAGCCTGCCCGTACTCGTCGTCGGCCCAAGCCGGAGCTTTCGGCGCATCAAAAACAAATGCGCTTTTTCACCTGCCTGGCCATGGCGGTGGGTTTCATATTGTTTGCCGCAATCTTCTGGTTTATCAACCGGACCAGCCTCGTCACCGTCAGCGCTCACTGAAAAAATTTGCCGCACTGAAACCTGGGCGGATAGTTGATGGTTTGATCGGCGGTCCTTCCGGACGGGCACTATTTGGGGACAGCGCGCTCTGCCAGTCGCAATTAATTTAGCCAAAGCAACTTAAGTATCTTTTCCGAGTTTTGCTGACTTTTGGCAGGTTTGAATAATGACGCCGGCGAAGCCGGTCTTACCACACCAATCTGGTGCTGGCAACGGGAGGGGCAACTTGGCCCCTTACATGAAGTTGTTCAATACACCCTTCAACAAACCCGGCTTGGGTTCCGGCTTGATGACGGGCAGGGGCGCGACCGTCGGCGGCGCGGGCGGGGGGACTTCCGCCGCCTCGACCACCATCATCTTCGCCGTCGCGACCTTGGTCGAGCGCTGCTGCATGTTCGAATGCGTATGGTCGAGCCGCTGGCGCATGGTCGGCTTGTTGATGCTGTACTGCATGGCGGTGTCCTCGGTGATGTCGCCGTCGAGGTGGGCTTTCAACAGGGATTGTTCAAAACTATGCCAGCCATTGGAGGTGCCGGCCTCGATGATCTCGTGCAGGCGGCGGTTTTCGTTTTCGCCCAGTTCAATCGCCTCGCGCGTGCGCAGGCTGCTGCCCATGAATTCGGTGACGAGGAGGCGGCCGCCGGATTTTTTCGGGACCAACCGCTGGCCGACGACATAGCGCAGGGTGCCCGCGAGCCGTTCGCGCACGAGTTGTTCCTCGTCCTTGGTGAACAGGCCGAGAATGCGGTGGATGGTCTGGTCGGCGCTGATGGTGTGCAGCGTGGCGAAAACCAGGTGGCCGGTCTCACCGGCCGTGAGCGCGATCTCCATGGTCTCGCGGTCGCGGATTTCGCCAACCAGGATGACCTTCGGCGCCTGGCGCAGGGCGGAGCGCAGACCGTCGGGGAAACTGAAAAAGTCGCGGCCAAATTCGCGCTGGCTGAAGGTGGACTTCAACTGCGGATGCATGAATTCGATGGGGTCCTCGAGCGTCACCACGTGGACCTTGCTGGTGGCGTTGATTTCATTCAGCAACGCGGCGAGGGTGGTGGTCTTGCCGTTGCCGGTGCCGCCGGTGATGAACACGAGGCCGTTTTTCTCCTCGATGATGCTTTTGAAGACCGGCGGGAGGTTGAGCGCCTCGAGCGACGGCACCATGGGGGCGAGCCGGCGCATGACCATCGCGAAACTGCCGCGCTGCTTGTAGATGTTCACGCGGAAACGGCAGGTATCCGCGAGGGCATAGCTGCAGTCGCACGCGCCGGTGCGGTCCAAATCCTCCTGAAGCTTGGCATTGCCGGCGATGATGACGCGCGCAAAGCCCTCGATGCGCGGGCCGTTCAACATCGGCTCGCCCAGCCCGGGCGTTTCCAGTTGCCCGTGGACCTCGACCTGCGGCAGCTTGCCGGGCACGAACAACAGGTCGGAGATGTCCTTGTGGCTCTCCACCATGAGGCTGAGGAGACGGTTGAATTCTGCAAATGTATTGTCCATAGGTCAGATTTTTTTGCGAAATAATTCCTGGGGTTGGGCGACGTTCAACACGGACAGGTCAAAACCGTTATCGGGGTTGCGGACCTTGGCCTCGACGAGCTGGCGGGCGACGATGCTGGCGCAATTCGCGCTGTAATATTTTACCAGGCCCGCGCCGGCCGATGATTTGAAAAGCACGATTAGCAGGCAATGCACGTCGATTTCGGAGACGAACACGCTGAGTTTTTCGCCCTGCTGGTAGGTATTGTGGAAATTCTTTTCGCCGACCAGCCCCGCGATGGTCTGGCTGGCCATGAAGGCCCCGCTCGCCAGCGCCGCCAGCGTGGTCAGGTCCGCGTCGCCCGCGTCGCCCTGGCTCGTGATCATAAAACCGCCCTTGTCCACGATGAGCGCGGCGGTGGCCGAGGTCTGGACGAGGAACTCGCGCAGCGCGTCGTCAAACGTTCGGGCGTCTTCCTCCAGGAGTTGCGGGAGCGTGGCCATTTTATGCGTATTGCGGCGTGGACTGGTTGATGAACTTCTGCAACAACATCCGGGTGATCATGTTGAGGCTTTCAAACACGCCTTCGCATTTGTGGGCCGTCGCTTCGAACGAAGGGACCTGAACCTCGCGGTTGTTCAGCAGGTATTCCATGTATTCGACCGGCGCGGCATTGGGCAGATCGCGCTTGTTGTACTGCAAAACATAGGGGATTTCCGCCAGGTTCAGCTTCTGCGACGTGAGGTTGTCCATCAGGTTTTGGAAGCTCTCGACGTTCTCCGGCATCTTTTCGTACTGCGAATCCGCCACGAACACGATCCCGTCCACCCCGCGCAGAACGAGCTGGCGCGTGGTGTTGTAGATCACCTGGCCGGGAACCGTGTAAAGCTGGAACTTCGTCTTGAAGCCGCGGATCGTCATCGCCTCGATGGGGAGAAAATCGAAGAACAGCGTGCGGTCGGAACTCGTCGCGAGCGAGACGAGCTTGCCTTTGTTGCCGCTGACGGTCTGCACATGGTCGTGAACCTGTACCAGATTCGTCGTCTTGCCGCCCATCGCGGGGCCGTAAAAGACGATCTTGACCTGTAATTCTTTGGTAGCTTGATTGATGATTGCCATAAACAACTTGGTAATATTAAAACTGTTTTTTGCGGTCGAGTTCCGCCGCGAGCCCGACGAGCTGCGCCTTCGGCAGGGATTCACCCGCACGGCCGAACGCCGCGAAATAGATTGAGTTCACACGGAAAATTTTCCACGGCACGTTGCCGATGGTGAAACCGACGTTGTTCAGCGCGCCCATCCGCAGTTCGCGCGTGCTCTGGTTCACCCGTTCGAAGATCTGCGGCAAAAACGCGGCGATCGCGTCCGCATTCAGCTCGGCGGGCACGTTGCTTGCCACGCGCAAACCGTCCGCGAGCGCCACGACTGCGCCGGTGACTCCCGGCAGGGCCAGCGCGCGGGATACAACCTCCTGCGGGTGCGCCTGGCGGTTGATGAAATCTGTCTGCGGCGCGGCGGCCATGCGCAACACTGGCGCATCCTGCTTGTCCGCGGCGGTGAAGAAATTAGTGTCTGCCACTTTTTGTACGGCCAGCGCGGCCGGCGCGATAGGCGCGGCGGCAGGCGGGTCGATTGTTTGCGCTGCCGGATCGGAATTTCCGTTCGGGAAACCGAAAAACAGGTTGGGGATCTCTTCCGCGACCTGGACCTTACGTTTTGTAAAGCCGTTTTTCTGTGCGGCCATGAACGCCGGCGCGAGCACCTTCAACGGCAGCTCCAGCGGCAAATCGTCAAAGGGCGAGGCGGGCGAACCCGGTCTCGCCAGCGCGCGCACTTCCTTCCAGGTCATCGTCACGCGACCGCGTTTCAGGCCCGCGTCCACAAAGGCGGAATTCAGGGGCACATTCGAGAAACCGCCCGCCATGATCTCGTCTTTCAATTCCTGCGGCCAGTTTTCCGCGAGGTCGTCGAGCGTTATGTGAAGCACAGACTGCGCAGGCTGCGGACGCGGCGCGGAGGAATTCGCCGGCGTTGGCGCTGCGGGCGCAGTCGAAAATTTGAACGGCGGCAGGGCGGAATTGCCGTTGGAGTGTCCAATCGGGTGACCATTGCCGTTGCCTTGGCCATTTTTGTTTTGCGGCGGCTGGGGAAAAACCGGGGCAACGGGAGTGATTGGGGCGGCCGGCGCGGCCGGTGGCACGACCTGACGCGGTTTGAAGGTAAAAACTTCGGTGTCACTGGTAGGCGCGGGCGCAATGACGCGCGGCGGAAGGGGGGACGGCTTGGGGATGATTGGCGGCGGCGTGAACGGCACGGGATTGTTCTGCGCCCGCAGGTCCGTGACGGAGGGCGATGCGGCGGACGGCTTCAAGGGCTGGGTGGTGAAGGTGAGGCCCCGACCGCGTCCATCAAAGGGTCCGGATATGTCCCCGGTAACGTCCACTTTTTGCACCGGCTTGCGCGAGAGGAGCGCGGGGTTCAGGCGTGACAAAATTTCAGGCAACGGCAGGATGATCTGGCGGCTGTCATGTTCGCCGCCGGAGTTGGCGAACATTCCCGGGGCCAGGCGGCGCAGTTCGCCGAAGGAGATTTTCACCGAACCGAACGCGAGCTGCTGCAGGACGGTTTCCACCGCAAGCGCAATCATCTGTCCCGGTTGCGGGGAAGACATAAGCTTCGACTTCAAGTCCATTGGCAGGTGCGTCACAACACTGGTGAGCGGGATGAAAATTTCCGTGGCATCGGCCCCCGTGTTGCGTGCCGCCGCGGCGGCGGCCCGGCGCTGAAATTCCGTTGGTGTTTCCGGCGGCGGGGTGGCGGCGGGCGGCGGCGTGGGCGGTGCCACCTGCCGCGCGGGTGAGGAATCTTCCGCGTGACGCAGCAGGCTCCTGAAGAAGCCTGCGAATTTTAATTTCATCGTGCTAGCCATGACTTGGTATGTGTCGCAAACTTTGGCGACGCTGTACTTGAGCAATAACCCTGCCAGCCTGAAAAAGGGGTGTTTTGATGATAAAAATTGTCCTGCAGTTGGACTGGTCCGCGGGGAAATGTCCTATTTGCGGCGATAAAACATATTTTCAAACGAAACGTGTTCAAACGGAACGCGGATTGCTTAGAATGATTGAAAAGAAGAATGGTTTGGCGCTTGAGTTTGCGCCTTGCTGCATTTAGCGGTACGGTAATTAATAGCTATCAGATGGAACAAAGGAACAAAATCTTGGTGCTGGATGATGACGAGGACTGGTTGCTGCTCTGTCGCGACCTGTTCAGCTCGCTGCCCAGCCAGCCGGAAGTCTTCACCGCCAACTCCGCGCGCCGGGCGCTGACCATCATCGAGGCCGAAAAAATCCGGCTGCTCATCTGCGACCTGAAAATGCCGCGCATCGACGGATTGCAGATGCTCGCCATCGTGCGCCGGCGCTTTCCGGGATTGCGCACGATTGTCTTGAGCGGCCTGGAGGACGAGGAGTACCGTTCACGCGCCTACGCGCTGGGCGTGGACTTGTTCTGGTTGAAAACCGAGATGCAGCGGAACACGAAGTTCTTCAACGAATGTCTCGAGTCGCTGATGAGCAATAATACGGTCGAAGGCGACACCGGCTTCCGCGGCATCCAGAGCAAAAGCCTCATGGACATCATCCAGATGGAATGTCTTTCCCGCAGTTCCACGGTGTTGCGCATCACGCGCGGGCCGCTGGTGGCTAAAGTGTGGATCCAGGATGGCGATTTGATCGATGCCGAGTGCGACGGCGCGCGCGGCGAGGCGGCGTTTCAACGACTGCTCGCGTGGAAATCCGGGTCGTTCGAAAATCTTCCCCCCGAGCCGAACCGCGAACGCACGATCCAAAAATCCGTGAACGGCCTGCTGCTTGAATCCGCGCAGACGATGGATGAGAACGCCAATCCCGTCGGCCAGGATTCGATGGAAAGCGCGGCGCACCGCAAGACGATCTGGAAACTTTCACAACTCACGCGCGAGGGCGCGGATTTCATCCTGTCCGTGCCGCCGGAGGGGCAGGGCGAACCGGAAGCCATCGGCACCCAGAGCATCGCCTCGATCGCACATTGGTCGCGGCGCGCGGACGAGATCGCGCGGCGGCTGGGCGAAAAACTGGAGGCCGGGCCGTTGTCGCACGTCAGCGGGCAGAATTTGGAACGCCAGGTGCTTCTGGTTTCACACGGTGACAAGGCATTTTTGGTCGGCTGGCCTGCGGACGCCGGCGGCAACCTGCCTGAAAAAACACGAAAAATTGCTGCATCATGGGATTCTTAAAAAAATTATTCGGCGGCCTCGCGACCGTCCAGCAACTGCCCTCCGGCACGATCACGGTGGACAGGAGCGGACGCATCGTCGCCTCGACCGTGTCCACCCAATATCCGAAAAAGCTGCTGCAGATCATCGGGCACGACGTGCTCGAACTGCTCAGCGAAGCCCGGGCGGCGCAGATGCCGCTGGCCGAGTTGAGCCTGCATTTCGGCAGCCTGCGCATCACCGCCCGCGAACTGCGCGGCGGTGCCATCATCTTCCTCCTCCCGCAATCCGCGTTGCTGCCCGTTCCGCAACTGTCCAACCACCCACACGCATGAGCACCAAAGACATCAACCAGCTGGTCACCCAGATCGAGACGCATATCGAGTGCTGGAAACAGTTCAACCAGTTCATCGCCTCGGCGCGCGCCAAGAAGTTCGGGCCGGCGGACGAGAACCATTTCCTCGAGATCAAAAGCATCATCGTGCAGGAGCTGGAATTGATCTATTCCAGCATCGAGGTCCAGTCGCCCACGCGCGAAGAGATCCACCATCTCATCACCAACGCGCCCTCCCTGCGGTTCTTGAGCGAGATGAGCGAGGGCGGACTGCGCGGCCTCGAAACGCAATGGCACAAGATCTACATCGGCTGGCATGCCATCCTCGGCCAGTTGAAGGTGAAACAGCGCGTCGTGGAGGAGAAAACCTTCTGGGGCAAAAAATAACCCGCCGGCGCAAACCATAGGAGGAAAAATTTCACCGGCAAAAAAATATTCCGCCCTGCGGTTTTTTTTGCTGCTGCTCGCGGCAGTTTTTTCGCTGCCGTCACAATTCAGCGTCGCGCCGGAGATGGGCATGGATCCGTCCTGGCGGCTCTCGCTCCAGCTCGCCACGCTCCAGTCCAAGATTTTCGGGCATGACTTCGTTTTTACCTACGGTCCGCTCGGGTGGCTGATGGTCCGCACCGAATTGAGCAAGGCCGGGTTGTTGTTCTACGATTTTTTTATCCTGGCCGGGCTGGTTTCCATCTACCGCGAGCTGCTGCCGTTCCGTCCAAAACTGATCGATGCCGTCCTGCTCATCGTGCTGGCGCTGGTCACGCGGGCCTGCCTGCTGGAAGGCTCGGTGGTGATCCTGTTCACCATTCTTTGCCACTGGCTGTGGCGGATCTGTGAACGCGGCGGGTTTTTTCCCGTGGTCGCGAGCCTGGTCGCCGCGACGCTGCTTTTTTTTGGCAAGGCCAACTATGGGTTGATCATGGCCGGGCTCATCCCCGCCTTTGCCGTGGGATTGGTGATTTTCCATCGCGCCCGGCGGCGGTGCGGCCTGGTCCTGTTGTTCGGGTTTATTTCCGCCGTCTGGCTCGGCGCCCGGGTTTGGAACGTGGACCTGCCGCAATATCTTGGCTCCAGCCTGCAGATCGTCTCCGGCTATAACGATGCCATGATGAAGATCGGGTTGCGCACTTCGTTCAAGGTGGAGTTGTATTCCCCGTTTCAACTGCCCTTCGATTACCAGCTCGCCTGTCCGTTTTTGCTGGCGCTGGCCTTGCTGTTTTTTTGGGGACGCCGCCGGCTGCCGGCGCGTGAACAAATTTTCCTGCTGCCGCTCGTCGCTTTCGCCGCGTTCCTGCTTTTCAAAAACGCCTTTGTCCGCTCCGATTCGATGCACGACCTCTTGTTTTACCAGGGCCTGCCGCTGTTGCTGGCCTTTTTCTGTATCGCGTGGCGCGGGGCGGCACCGGTGAAGGTTCTTTTGCTGTTGAGCCTGCCCTATCCCGTTGCGCTCGCCGGCGTGGGGGGGGATTTCTTCCAACCCGCCAATCTGGCCTCGGCATTTCCGATGAATTATTTTCAACAAGCCCTGGCTGCGCCGCGCAACGAAAGTGTGGAGGATTTGCAGCGCACGCTCGCAGCCGGGTATCCCGAGGCCGCGCTGCCCGCCGCCATCCGCGCGCGCATCGGTGCGTCCTCCGTGGACGTGATGCCGTGGGAATCCTCCATTGCCGTGCGCAACGGATTGAACTATCGCCAGCGTCCCATACCGCAATCATATTCCGCCTACACCGTCGCGTTGGATACAATGAACGCGGAATTTTTACGGTCAACCAATGCCCCCGACTGGATTCTCTATACCGGTGCGGAGCCGCTGGCGATGGATAGTCGTCCGGCGGCATGGGATGAATCCATCACCAAACGCGCGCTGCTGGAAAATTATGCCCTGGAAACAGAATTTGAACTGTCGCAGCACAACGCGTTGCACACCAAACTCGCTCCTTATCCGGTTTTCTTGCTGAAACACCGGCCCGGTTGCCGGCGGCTGGTCGCCGTTGCCACGAACAATGTCACCCTGGAATTTGACCGGCCATTGGCGATTCCGGAGAGCACGAACCTGATTTTTTTGACGCTGGAGATGAAACGTTCGCTGCCTGGAAAACTTCAGGCCGCCGTTTTACGTCCGGGGCCGATGTGGGTGGCCTTTTCGACCCCCGGCGGCGAGATGGTGAACCGTGCGATCTCCGGACTGCTCGGAACCGGCGTGCTGGTGAACCGCCGGGTCGAGACCGCCGTCGAAACCCGCCGCTGGCTGTCGGGCGCGGCGGACCAAAATCCCGCCGTGAGTGCCATCCGCTTCCGCAATGCCGCTGCCTGGGCGTTTCAACCGCCTTTTGAAGGAACGTTGGTGGAATATCGCCTGGAGGAAGCCGGAATTACAAACGCGCCGGCGGCAAAATAAAATCCGCGCCGTCAGCCGTTGGAAATTTCCAGCCAGTTCGGGTTTTGCTTTGCGTGTTCCGCGATTTCCTCCAAAACCTTTTCCAGTGAAGTTTTTGGCGACCAGTTCCAGGCCTTTGCCGCGAGTGACGGGTCCAAAATCATCCACGGAATGTCAAACGGACGCGGCGTCGCCTCCGCCGCCACGGCGTGTTTGCCAAAACACATGTCGCACCAGTCGGTGAGCTGTGCGAGTGACATGGAGTTTTTCACACCACCGCTGAAGTTGGCCGTGCGCGGTTTGTTTTGGCCATCGCTTTTCATTTGCGCGAGCAACGCCGGGACGAGATCGCGTGGATGCAGGCAATCGCGCACCTGATGGCCGCCGCCATCGAAGCCGATGTATTTCAGCGGACGACGGCGCAGATGCGAGTTGAGCCAAAAGGAAAAAATTCCCTGGTCGGCCTTGCCGAACTGGCCCGCGCCCGCCAGCACGCCGCAGCGGTTGATCCAGACGGGAAAATTGAAGGTCTCGCCGTATTCCAGCGCGATGGTTTCGCTGGCCAGTTTGCTCGAGCCATAGAGCGAAATCGGCGGCGCAGTGGAAAATTTTTCACTCACGCCGGCAACCGAAATCCCTGCCGGCAATTTTACCTTGGGTTTCGGACGGAACGCCTTTTTGTGAACCTCCACCGGCAAGGCTGCGAGCGGGGGCACGGAATAGACCCGGCTGGTGCTCAACAAGATCAGTCCGGCGCGGCGGGCTTTGCAGTATTCCAAAATATTGACCGTGCCCCAGAGATTATGTTCGAGCAACTGGCGGGAGCTGGTTTTTCCATCCACCCCGGCGAGCACGCTGGGATTGGCGGCGGCATCGATCACGAAATCGGCAGCGGGGAGGGTTTCAAAATCCGTCGCGCTGCGGACATCGGCATGAAAAATCTTCACCCCCAGCTTCGCGAGTTCGCGGCGGTTAAGCTCGCTGCCGGGGCGGATGAAATTGTCCACGCCGAAGATCTGGACCTTGGCCGACGACTCCAACAGCGCCTTCGCCAGCGTGCTGCCGACGAACCCGCAGATGCCTGTGATGAAAATTTTCATTTTGATTGAGTGCGCTTCAATTTCGTCGTGCGTGTCGTGCGTCAATAGTTTAGCAGGGTGATGTCAAACGGGGCAACATAGCACGTCGGAAACAGGGCGCTGCCCAGCAGGGCGCAAAATGTGATCCGGCGGCATTCATTGGTCTGGCATTGCCGGGCGAGGACCGCCGCGGCGATGAAAAGCACCGGAAATGCGTAGAACAGGCTGCGGGACAGGTCAAAAACCAAAATCGTCGCCAGCAGCACGGGAATGACGGCGCAAACGGCCAGCGCCAGTAAAAAATATTTCCGGCGGACGAGCAGCAGGGCCACCGCCAGCCCCACGATCACCAGGCCGCCCTTGAGACCGGTCAAAATAGCGGTCGGGAGAAAGTGGATGGATTTTTTTGTCATGGACCATTCACAGATGTCGCTGCCCTCGTAGAAGGTTCCCCACCGGTGAGCCAGCCACAACCGGACGGCAACAAACGTGATCACGCCGGCGATGAGGCCGATCTGTCCCGGCTGCGGCATTAAAAAGTTTTTCAGGCTGAAATCACCCGTCTTCAGGCTGCGGCGAAGTCCGATCCACAGCCAGATCAACGGCGCGGTCAGGATGGCACGCTCATCTGTCAGGCCGCCGGCCAGGATGGCTGCCGCCGCCACGAGGGGCGAGGTCGTCCAGACGGCCAGCGCGATGAGAAAATAGGCGTAGCCGTCATAAAAGAAAAAATCGCTGAATCCCCACTGGCCGGGAAATGACACGGCCACCATCATCGCCGCCAGGAGGGCGGATAACTTGTCCTGAAAGATTTCACGGGTGATGGCCAGCACCAGCAGCAAAAACAAACACGCGAGAACCTGCTGCAACGCCAACGCCGTCGTCGGACTGAGGCCCAAAACATGGGCGACCAGCGGCACGAACACGCGGTAGGACATTTTTTCCATATGCGAGATGACGCCTTCCCGGTCCTCGTGCATTTGCACGGCCATTTCCTTGACCGGTACCGGTTGCAATGGATGGTCAAACTTCCATTGCATCACGGCGGTGCCGAATTCTTCTCCGCCGTAATGGAAATGGCGGTAGTTCGGCAGGGCAGTCATGATGGCGAAGATGGCCAGCAGCACCGTCAAGATCATGATGTTTTTCTGCGCCAGTCCCCATGAATCAATCCGGTTCAGAAATCCGTCCAACCCTCGTGCCGCCGCCCGCAGTCCGTCCCGCGAAACGTTTGGTGTCTGGCTGTTCATGGATTCGGGGTTCGCCGGCGTTATCCGCAAGGCGGCAGATCAGTTCAACGCCTCGAAAATTTCCTTCATGATTTCCTGCAGTCCGTAGCGGTATTTCCAGTTTGGATAATGCGATTGGAATTTGCGCACGTCGCTGATGTACCAGATATGATCGCCGATGCGGTTGTCCTCGACGTAGGTATGGGACAGTTTTTTGCCGCTGATCTGTTCGCACAGATCGATGGCTTCGAGCATGGAGCAGTTTGAATGGCGGCTGCCGCCGGCGTTATAGACTTCGCCGGAGCGCGGCTTGAGAAAAAATTGCCAGAACATCTCCACGAGGTCGTGGCTATGGATGTTATCGCGCACCTGCTTGCCCTTGTAGCCGAACACGCGATAGGGCCGGCCCGTGGCGGTACATTTCATCAGGTAAGCCAGGAAGCCATGGAGTTCCGTGCCGGCATGCGCCGGGCCGGTGAGGCATCCGCCGCGAAAGATGGCCGTCTTCATGCCGAAGTAACGGCCATATTCCTGCACCAGAATGTCCGCCGCCACCTTGCTCGCGCCGAAAAGTGAATGTTTGGTCTGATCGATGGACATCGTTTCATCAATGCCGGTGTGATAGGCATGCGCGGGATCGATTTCCCAGCGCTTCTCCAGTTCGCGCAACGGCAGGCGGTTGGGGGTGTCGCCATAGACCTTGTTTGTGCTGGTGAAAATAAAAACAGCTTCGGGGCAATGCAGCCGCGCGGCTTCCAGCAGGTTCAGCGTGCCGACGGCGTTGACGCCGAAATCAGTGTGCGGCTCGCGCGCCGCCCAATCGTGCGACGGCTGCGCGGCGGTATGGACGACGACTTTCACGGAACCGCCGAGTTTGGCAAAAACCCGGTTCACTCCGTCGGAGTCGCGGATATCCACGGCTTCGTGACGGTAGTTCTTCAGGGATTTTTCCAGCTTGGTGCGGGTAAGCGCGGTGGAGGCTTCCGCGCCGAAAAATTTCGCCCGCATATCGTTGTCCACGCCGACGATATCCAGACCTTCGTTGTGAAAACGTTTGCTGGTTTCAGAACCGATAAGTCCGGCCGAACCGGTGACGAGGGCGATGCTCATGACGCGGCATGATGCCTGTGAACCGGATTTTTTGCAATGACGACAAATTTTCGCGCATTGATTTTGCATCTGTCGGGTCAACGCGATAACTTCGGCGAAGTTACAACTCGTCCGCCCGGTTTTGCTGGAAATCAAACATATGATGCCCGCAGAGGAAAAACTATCCGCCAGTCTTCCGGCTCCGCATGCCGGACGTTTTTTTTGTCCGTTCGCCATGTTTCTCTTCATCGCCGCGCTGCACCTGTGGTTTTACACGCACCTGCCGGAATCACGTCGCGACGATGGCTGGCCCAGCATCGTGATGCGCAACTGGCACGAATACGGCTATGCGGCGCTGCATGGGCAACTTGTTGCCAATCCCGGCGGCCTGGTTGCTGGCGAGGCGCAGTTCGTTTATCCCGGCCACCGCCCGGCTTTTTTGATCGCACCGTATCTGTTGAAGGAACTGCCCGGGGCGGCCTTCGGCGATGGCGCATTATATGACTTTGCGGTGCTGGCGGCGACTTTTGCCGCCATGCTGGGACTGTTTGGCAATAACTGGCGCGGGATATTTTTTGGCGCGGTCATTTGCTTCACCCCGGGTTTCATCAACAACGTTGCGGCGATTGACACCATCAATGTCCCTGCGCTGTTCAGCTTGTCGGTGTTGGGATTCGCCGCCGCCGTTTTTTCGCGGCGTGATTCAAGTTTGATGCTTCGCGTCGTCGCGCTGGCGGCCACGCTTGTATTCATGTGTTTGAACTGGTCGACCCTTTTTCCGCTCGGGGTCGCGGCGGTTTATATTTTTTGCAAACGGCGTGACTGGAGACCTGCGGCGGTTTTTTTTATTCCGGCGCTGTTGGTTGGGCTTGCTGTTCTGGTTGTGTCCATGCAAAGCAAACATACGGGTACGGGAGCAACCGGCGGCGACTTTTGGAACGCCTATCTTTTTGGTCCGCTGGGCTATGATCACGGCGGCATGACGTGGGGCAAGGCTTTCGTGCGCATCGGGGCGGTGAACTCGATCGCATGGCTGTCCCTGGCCGCGGCCGGACTGGTCGCGCTGTTTTTGAACGGGCGTGGCGAAAACTGGCGACGCGCACCCTGGCCGCTGCTTGCCGGTATTGCCGCCGTGTTTGCGTTGCGCAATTATAACGCACACCATCCGTGGAACTCCGTTTGTTACATCGGTCTGGGTCTGCTCTTTTCATTGGAATTGCTGACTGCGAACGGGCCGGATTCCGTCCCGCACCGGAGCCGGTTCGCGACCGTGGCCGCGCTCGTTTTTACCCTGGCCTACGCCATCGCGTGGATGGCGCTGGATGATTTCAACGCGCGCGACTTGCGGACGGTGCGCGACCTGGTCGTGAACAACACGCCGCGCCATGGACTTGTCCTCGTCGCGGGCGACCTCCTGCCGGCGGGGCCGGCCGACTTGAAAAATTTTACCGAGATGTTCGACCGCAAGCTGGAAATGTTTGAGGATTGGAATCATCAGGCCGATGGTCGCGAGGTGTTTGTGTTAACGCATGGCGAGCTGCCCGCGGGCGCTTCTTTCGTGGCGAAAAGTCATCTGGAGCAGAAGGGCACGGACAAGGTCGTCGCGGTGTTGTTCGATTTTTATCGCGCGAATATCGCGCGCCGCTCCCCGGGGATTCGCCGGACCTATTTTGACGACTACCAGCTCGGAAAATTCTGATTTCAGGATCGACCGGCCTCTTGGCGGATAAGCGCCGCGATCTTTTCACCCTCGCGCACGGCGAAGTTGGTGCCGCGGTCCTCGGGGAACACCTGTGAGAAATTTGCGAGGAAAACCCCGGGCAGCGGGGTTTGGTAATCGGGGATCTTTTCTTCGTAACTGGTGTCCACGATGTGCTGGGCGGCCCGGAAACGGAAAACAAATTTTTCCTCGACCTGCTTCGCATCGAAATGCGGGAACAGCTTCAACAGATAACCGAACCAGAGCCCGGTAAGATCCTCGTCGGTCAGGTTGAACGTTTTGCCGTCCGGTGCCAGGTACGCGCCGATGTAGTAAACGTTCTTTCCGCCGTATAGGTTTTTATCGATGAAATTCGTGTGCTGGATGAAGACCAGAAAGGGCGCGCCCGGTTCGTTGACGTTCACCCAGTAATTGTTGCCGAGGCTTTGCCCGCTCGTGAACACCAGGCAGGCCGCGCCGAGATACTCGATGCTCCGCAAGTTGGCCGCATAGTCATTGAATTTCTCGCCGACCGGCAGGAGTTTTGCGAGCGCGGGCGACGGGCCGGTGAAGAGGCAGAAGTCGAACGGCATTTTTTCGCCGTTCACCTGCGCGGCGCGTTCATCTGCAAAAAACTTTTCCACCGGCGTACGCATCAGGATTTTCACCCCGCGTTCGCGCAGGATTTTTTCCAGCGCAGCCGTGACACTATTGAAGCCGCCGTTGAAGTAGCCGAGTTTTTCGCCGCCGCCGCCGGAGCGCGAATTGGCGCGGGTATGGATGCGCGCCCAGAACCAGGCCATGGAAACCTTGTCAAAGTGCCGGTCGAATTTGCCCTTTAGCAACGGCGTCCAGATCGAGTCCATCGCGCTGCGGCCGCAGGCGCGGGTCATCCAGGCATGCGCGGTCTGGCGCGTGAAGCCGCGCCAGTTCTTCTGGTGCTTGAGATACAACGCGGTGAAGCCGGTGCGGAGTCGTCCCCAAAAACTGCACGGCGAAAATTTCAACAGGTCGCCCGGCGTCTTGAACGGGTGGATTTTTCCGTCACGAAAAATTCCCACGGAACTGGCGCGCCACATCAATTTGTCCTCGAGGCCGAGTTCCTTCACCAGACCGAGGATCGCCGTGTCGGTGAGGAAAAGATGGTGGTACGTTTTTTCGAGCGACGTGCCCTGGATCTGGAATCCGCCGGCCAGGCCGCCGAGGTCGCCGGCCAGCTCGACGATGGTGACGGAAAAGTTTTTGTCCGCGGACAGCCGCAGCGCGGCGACGAGGCCGGTATAGCCGCCGCCGACAATCAGGACTTTTTTCGGTTCGCTCATCAACTTTTGCGGAAGGAGACCAGGCGGTTCAGATTGTATTGCAGCAGCACGACGGCGACGATGACCACGCCGTATGCATAAAGCGCGTTCCAGTGCCAGTGCTCGACAAATAGCTTGAGCAGCAACGCGGAGGCGATCCAGCCCAGAAATGCGACCAGGAAAAACAGGGCCAATCGCCGGCCGATGCGGTCGCTGACGCGGAAATTGAACCGTACATTCAAAAAAAAAGATAGCAGGGTGCCGGCTGCATAACCGATGGCGTTGGCGGTTTGCACGGCCAGTCCCGCGTATTGGACCAGCACCGCGTAGAGCGCACACGTCAGCAGTGTGCCGGAACCGCCGATGGCGCAGTAGATCAAAAATTGCCGATACTCGAGCTGGCGGTTTTTCACGCGGGAATCATTGGATTATCGCCGCTGCCTGCTCATGATAGCAACAATAGCCGATCCACCGGAATTTAAAGCCCGTGGTGGCGATGAATTCATTGAACGCCTTGAATTCGCCCTGCTGCCAGCCGGGATAATTAAACAGTTCGTCGAACACGATCACTGTGCCCGGACGGATGCGGTCGAGTAACAGTTCAAAAATGGTCCTGGTCGAGGAATACAGATCGCAGTCAATGTGCAGGAACGCCGCGTGATCTTTGTGCCCGGCGAGGAAGGGGGGGAGTGATTCATTGAACCAGCCCTTGTGCAATTTCACGTTGGCGCGGACGGCGGGCAGTTGGGCCAGGGCAAAACGTCCTTTGTCAAAATTCGGACGCCAGAATTCCGGCAGTCCCTCGAAGGAATCGAATCCATGGATTGTGCGCGTCGTCAGCTGGGCAAGATGGTTGATGGTGGTGCCCTGGAACACACCGAATTCACAGATGAGGCCGTTGTCATCTTTCATCTGCTTTACGGCGTGAGTCAGAAGTTCAAAATCGTTTTTGAAGGCGGGCACA
Source organism: Candidatus Sulfotelmatobacter sp. (assembly GCA_035485115.1). GTDB lineage: Bacteria > Verrucomicrobiota > Verrucomicrobiia > Limisphaerales > UBA11358 > UBA11358. The sequence continues at coordinate 55,289 of DATHOG010000166.1, forward strand.
TCCGCCATGTGTTCGGCCACAAAACGCGCCGTTTCTTCCAGGGCAAGATCTTGCAATTTGCGTTCAATATTCTGGCCGTCCAAAAAATGCAGGAACCGGGGGTACAACCGCCGGGTGACCGGATTGGTCAGGATGAAATGCTTGGTCATAGATTTTTTTTCTCCGGTGGCACGATACCGGCGGTGTCGCGCAAAATCCACAGCGGCCGGCCCTTGACCTCCTCGTAGATGCGCCCGATGTATTCGCCGAGGATGCCGAGGCAGATGAGTTGCACGCCGCCGAGGAACAGAACGGAGATGACGATGGTCGGGAAACCGGCGCCGGGCGCGAGGCCGATGCGGGAGAATTGCGCGGAAAAAATTTTTTGTGCGAGCGTAAAAATAACGCCGAAAAAGGCGAACGCGGAAACCCACAGCCCCAGATACGTCGCCAGCCGCAACGGCGCGGCGGAAAATGAGAACAGGCCGTCCATCGCCAGCTTGAACGATTTTTTGAACGTGTATTGCGGCACGCCGGCGGCGCGCTCCTGACGATCAAACTCGATGGAAATCTGCCGGAAACCGCACCAGGTCCGCAGACCGCGCAGGTAGCGGCTGCGTTCGGGCAGCGAGTTCATGACGGCGACGACCCGTTTGTCGAGCAGGCAGAAATCGCCCGCATCGCGCGCCATGGGCAGCGGCGTCATTTTCTGTAAAAGCCGGTAAAATCCCCACGCCAGGATTTTTTTAAACAGGGGATCCCGGCGTTTTTTGCGGGTGGCGAATACGACTTCGTAGCCTTCGCGCCATTTTTCCAGCAGCCGGGAAATTTCCTCGGGCGGGTCCTGCAAATCGGCGTCAATGATGACCGCACAGTCGCCCGTGGCGAAATGCAGCCCGGCGCTGACGGCGGTCTGGTGGCCGAAATTACGCGCGAAACACAGGCCAAGCCAGCGCGGGTCTTTTTGGTTCTGCGCCTTGAGGATTTCCCAGGTGCGGTCGTGCGAGCCGTCGTTCACACAGATGATTTCATAGTCCGTGTTCCACGTCGCGGCGACCGAGCCGAGCCGTGTGAACAGCTTCGGCAGCACGTCCTCTTCGTTAAAACATGGGACGATGATGGAAATCTTCGGCATGATTGACCTCGGTGGAGGATGACAGATTTCCATTCAGCCCGCCAAAACTTTTTCGTAAATGGTCTTGAACTGGCGCGCCACGTCCGGCCATGTCGCGGGTTTCGGCGGCGCGGGCAAGGTCGGCGCGTCCGCATAAAATTTTTTCAACGCGCCGGCGGTGGCGGCCACGGAATCCGTCACCGGGCAAAATTGCACGCCGGCGTCGAACGTGCTGCGCGCCCAGGGCAAATCACTTAATAAAAGCGGGCATTCGCAGGCGGAGGCCTCGAGCGCGGACAGGCTCAGGCTTTCCATCGCGCTCAGCAAAACAAAGCCCCGTGCGGCGCGGTAAACGTTTGCGAGCGCGGCCCGGTCGGAGATGCCGCCTTCGTAGCGGACGAGTTTTGGGTTTTGCTTCGCGAGCGCGAAGAATGCCTGTGCGTAGGCATCGTTTTCCGCGTAAGCCTTGCCGATGACCCATACCGGCGTTTGCGCGGTGACCGCGGCTTGCGCGAGTTCCAGCACCCGTTTGCGTTCGGTGATCGTCGCAGTGCACACGAGCCATTCACCGCGTTCGGTTTTGGGCGCGGCGAAGAATTCCGGCTCGACGCCGTTGGGCACCACAAAAATCTTTTCCGGCAACGCGCCGAATTTCAACTGCATCAATTGTTTTTCCCACGGCGTCAACGCCACGAGCGCGTCGGCGAGCCGGAAACTTTCCCAGCCGAAGGCCGTGGCGAGCGCCTTCGGGGCGAAGGTTTCAACACTACGGCGGAAGACGCGCCGGAGGTTCCGCTGGAAAGGAGTATGCGAGCCGGCGGCGGTCAGGAGTTCGGCCATGACGACCTTGATGCCTTTTTGTCTGGCGAACTGCATCTGGTCAACCGGCATGCGCCCGACAAAATGGATCACATCCGCGGTCTGGGTGCCGTCCCACCAGCGCATGAATTCGGCTTGAATCCCAATCCCCTGCAACGCCAGCCGGGTCTGGTCAATCTGGGTTTGGACGCCGCCATGCGCCAACATGGCGGGAACATGGCGGTCGAACACGATTTTCATGATCGGGAAGTTTTCATTCAATCCACGACGCGGCCGGCGATGACATCCTGATAAATGGTTTGTAACTGCCGGGCGACCTGCTGCCAGGTTGCCGGCGGCGGGGGCGGCGGCAGCGCGGGTGCTTCGGCATGGAAAATTTTCAGCGCGCCGGCGGTTTTGGCGGCGTCAACATTTACGGGGCAATAGCGGGCATGTTCCCCGAAGGTGCTTCGCGCCCAGGGCAGGTCGCTCAAAAATAGAGGGCAGCCGCTGGCGGCAGCTTCTTCCGCCGACAAACTGCGCGTTTCCATGGTGCTTAAAAGCACGAAGCCGCGCGCCGAGCGGTAAATCCGGGCCAGCTCCGCGCGGTCGCTGATGCCGCCGGCATATTTGATGTAACGGGGATTTTTTTCCGCGATCGAGAAAAAACGCTTCGCATAAGGATCGTCTTCCGAGTAAGCGCGTCCCAAAACCTGCAATGGCGTTTGGGCGATGACGGCGGCCCCGGCCAGTTCCAACACGCGTTTGCGTTCGGTGATGGTGGCGGTGCAGACGAGCCATTCATTGCGGGGAACCGGCGGTGTTTGAAAAAAAACATCCTCGACGCCGTTGGGCACCACAAAAATTTTCCCGGGACGGACGCCGAACTTGTAATGGAAAAGGTATTTTTCCCATCCGGTGTTGGCGATGCAGGCGTCGGCGATCCGGTAACTTTCCCAGCCGAACGCCTGCGCCATTATACGCGGCGCAAAATGTTCCACCCCCCAGCGGAAGACGCGACGCGCGCCACGCTGCCACGGTGTCTGGGAGCCTTGCCCGGTGAGGATGTTGGCGTGGACGACCTTGATCTTTTTCTGCCGGGCGAAGTTGATCTGATCCACGGGCATGATGCCGACGTAATGGATCAGGTCACCCTCTTGTTTTTCATCCCACCAGCGGAGCGGTTCGACGTCGACCCCGATTTCGGCAAGCGCCGCCATGGTGCGTTGAATTTGCACGGCCTGTCCACCGTGGGCGAGGGAAAACGGCAGCGAACAGTGGAACAGGATCTTCACGCGCCGAGGTTAATGGTTTGGAGGCATTCCGGCCAGCGGGTAAAAATTTTACGGGTCATTTTCCGAGCAGCAGGGTTTTCATCACGGGAATTTGCCGGATGCCGCTCCCGATCAGGCAGGCGGCGAAACATAGGCCGGCCGCATAGGCCGGGGCGGCCAGCAGGCTGAACGCGATGGAATTTTTCCAAGGACCGGCGTATGTCATCAGGCCTTTGAGAAGGAAGTCCTGGATGATGTAGATATCAAGGCTCCGGCGTCCCCATTCCGCGAGCAGAGGAGACTTTTTATACCGGTAAATTGTGAACGCGACCAGGGTGAACAAGGCGGAGGCCAGCCCATTGATCAACCAGCGCAACAAAACATTGTGCCAATTTCCGGCGAGCCGCATCCGGGTGGTATAGATATAGGTGTCCACGTTCCACAGAAAATAACCGGCGGCAACCGCCGCGCACAGAAAGACCCAGACCGTCCAGGGAACACGCGCCGGCAGGCGGATTTGACCCTGCCCGGCCAGCGCATACCCGAGGCAAAAAAACGGAAAGGTGTATTTGAAGAGATAGATGCAGGCGCCGTCGGGTGCCAGAAGAAAAAGCGCCGTCGCGAGGGCAAAATATTCCAGGCGGTCCAGTTTGAATTTTTTTAAGATGGCGACAACGAGCGTTGAGCCAAAAAGCGCCCAGAGAAACCACAGGCCCGGCCGGAAATGCCTGACCGTGTCCGACACGCCCTGCCAGCCGGCGGCCGGCTGTTGGCACAGTTGCCAGATGAGGACCAGCGACAGCGCGAGCAGCGGCCAGCAGATGGCCGGCAACAGGATCTGACGGAACCGTTTTCGAAGGTAGCCGGCCCAATCTGCGCCCGCCATGGAGTGTTGCGAAAGGTAGCCGCTCAACAACATGAACAGCGGCATATGAAACATGTAGAATGCCTTGAAGATCGGATCGTCATAATACCTGGTCACATCGCCGCCGTAACCGATGTATTGGATGGCATGCCCCCACAACGTCATGAAAATCAAGGCGCCGCGCAAACAATCAATGAAATCGTTCCGTGATCCGGCGTTGGCTGGCATAATACGTACCGGTATAATGGAACTCCCGCGTATCCGACCGCAAAACATTTCTGCGCCCGGCTCCGAATTTGCGGGTGTTTTGAATTTGAATTGAGTTCTACGGATGGTGCCGGAAGAATGGGGGAAATGTCGTCCGCCGCCAGCATCCGCGTCATCCATGTGTTTCCGAACAGCGCGCGCCTGACTTGCGGCCCTTGCAACGCGGTCATCGCCTTTATTGAATGCCAGTTGCAGCACGGCCTGGATGTCCGGGCGATTTCACCGGCGGACCCCCACATTCCGGTTGACCGGCGGCAGGCCATCGAACACCTGCCCATCACGGAATTCGACCCGGCAGGCGCCGCCCCTGAATCCGTGGCGCTGGCGGCCGCAGGCGATGCGCCGGCTGTCTTCCATTTCCACGGGCTCTCGCCGTGGTCCGATCAGCTTGCCCGGACGCTACGGAAAAAAGGCATTCCCTATGTCTTCACTTCGCACGGCCAGTTGAATTTTCACGGAGCCGTTCACGGGCTGAAAAAAACCGTCTATCTCAACTTCGTCAACCGCTTTGTCAGAAATGCCGGCGGGCTTCATTTCTTCACCGGCTGCGAGGCCCGTTGGTGCAAACTTCTGCTGCCGTTTTGGCGCGGCAAAAGCCTGGTGCTGCATAACCTGATCCGCCTGGAAGAAGTGCCGGCGGCGGCCGCCCGCCCGCGCGGACCGCTGGGGATTGCGGCGGACGCATTTGTTTTCGCGTATTTGGGGCGGCTTGACGTGGAATGCAAGGGGCTCGACTGTTTGATGGCGGCTTTCGCCCGCCTGGCGGCGGACAGAAACGTTTTTCTGGTGCTGATCGGTCCGGATTTTAAAATGGGCCGGCAAACTTTGGAGGCACAGGCCCGCCGGCTGGGATGCGGCGAAAAAGTGCGGTTTACGGGTCCGCAAACCGGCCGGGCAAAATGGGAATTTCTGAAGCTGGCGGATGCCTTTGTGTTTCCTTCCCGCTGGGAGGCCTTTGGCATCGCGCTCGTCGAGGCTGCCGCAGCCGGTCTGCCGGTCATCGTCTCCCGGCAGATCAATATCGCGCCCGAACTCAAGGCTTGCGCCGCCGCGTTGGAAAGCCCGTTGTCCGCAACCGCATTGAGCCAGGCCATGTCGCGGCTCCTGTCTGACGAAACCCTAAGACGGTCTTTGTCCGCTGCCGCCCGGCGTTGGGTGATGGATACCTGCTCCTATGAGCCGGCCGGACCGCGCTTTGTGGAATTCTACCAGTCGGTCTGGTCCGGCCGGAACAAGCACGGGACTTGAGAACTGCCGGGTGCATCAGCCCGTCACGCAGGGAGCGGCGAGGTGTTTTTCCACGAACGTTTCCACGCGCGGCCAGACTTCGTCCACGGTGACGTCGTGCAGGCAGAACGGTTTTTCAAAACGGCAATAATCGGCGCAGGGTTTGTAAGGGCAGGCGCGGCCTTCGAAAATTTCCGCCGCCGGGTGAAGCGGCCGCCACCATTCGTGCATGGACGGGCCGTAGAGCGTGAAGGTGGGTACGCCGCTGATGGCAGCGAGGTGGGCCGGGCCCGAACAGTTGCCGATGAAGACAGCGGCCTGGTCAATGTGCGTGAACAGTTCACTGACGGTTTGCGGGCAGGCGGAAGGTTCACCGTGATCCTGCCACCACGCGAGCTGATCGGGATCGCAGGCTATCCGGACGGAAAAATTATCTTTCCGCAGCCGCGAGGCAATGACATGAAAATTTTCCAAGGGCCAGACGCGGGCGGGCAGGCGGGCGCCGGAATGGATCAAAACCGCGGATTGCCCTGGACGCGCCGGGACGGCGAGTTCATTTTGCGCCGGCAGATCAAGACCGAGCGCGCGGCCGGCTTCACGCCAGTATTCATATTGGTGGGCGAGCGGTCCCGGGCGGTTTAGCGCATGGGTCAGGTACCGGCGGCTTTTGAGGCGGGAGAAGCCGAACCGCTGCCGCGCCCCGGTGTATTTCATGAAGAGATGATCGCGCGGGTCCCAACGGGCGGAGACGGCGTAATCAAATTGTTGCGCGGCGAGGCGGCGGCGCAGCCGGGACATTTCCAGCCACGGCCAGCGCCACATCTCATATTTGCCGTGGAATACGGTCCACGGCGCGTGAAATGGCTCAACCTTTACAGACGGCCAGAGGCGGGGAGCGAGTTCCCGGGCGAACGGTTTGGCGACGAGCGTGACGGAAAATTTTTTTTCGGCGGCCTGCAGGAACGGCGTGGCGACGGCCAGGTCGCCAAGACCCCAAAATTGCAGGACGAGCAGCCGGGGTTTCACGGTTCAAACAGGCGCGGCGACAGCCGGCCGGGGCAGGCGGCGGATGGGCGTTGGGACGACGGCGGGTTTTTTCGGGCGGCAGACACCCCAGTTGAAGGCCACGCTGAAACCGGTCAATTTGGCGATTCCGCCGACATTGTCACAATAGGCGCCGAACATGAAGAAGTAGCTGAACAAACCAATAATGGTCATTACCAGCCAGAAACGATTGAAAGTTTTTATTTCCTCATCGCCATAACGATAGTTGCATATAAGTATGTACAGGCTTGCCGCCGTCAGCCAGAGGTAGCTGATCATACCCCAGATACCAAACGGCATCAGCGTGGACAAGGGGCCGTTGTGATAGTCCATGGAGACGGCCAAGCCTTGTCCGCTGGCATCGAGGTTTTCCCCCGAGTTGACAAAAGTGCCGCCGCCCATGTAATTGAAATCGTCCGCCTGCAACGAGTAGCCTTTCCCGAGCAACAGGTATTGCGGCACCTTCGGCCAGACATCGCGCCACATGGCTTCGCGCCAGGCCTTGCTGCCATCCGCATCAATTTGAACCTGGGGGTCCAGTTTGAGCGGCAGGAAAGAAATGGAACGCTGCAGCGTGACCGGCAATTTATCAGCGAATGGAAAAATCATCGCCGCCCCGACAAACAAGCCCAAAAGCACCACCGGCAGCAGGCGGGAACGGTGCAATCCTTCCAAGAAAAACAGCAAGGTGAACATCATGCCCATGCCGATGAAAACGATGCGAAAACCACCAAGCAGGGACACGACAACGGAAAAGACGAACAACAACTGCCGCCAAGTCGGCCCCATCAAGACGCCCCGCAGGCCGTATTTTACCAGCATGAAAAGGTACACGACGCCGGCAGAAGACGCCAGCGCAGTAAACCGGACAGACGCGATTCCCTGCGTCTGGTCGACCTGGTCCATCGCCACCCCCGACGGCGGAAAAAGCAAGTTGACGTAATTCAACGGCGCGGGCAGCAACGGAAACAGGTCGCTGATAAAGCCGGGCGAAGCCGCCAGACAAATCAGCGCTATGTAGAGGCCGCGTTTTTCCTTCGGGATTTTCCGGCTCGTGAGTGCGAAAAAGGTGGCTATGCCCAAGAAAACGTCCAGATACTTTTTCCCTCCCCCCGTGCTGCCGCCAAGCGAGTGCAGACCGATGCCGCCGGTCAGATACGCGGTCAGGTACACCATCCCCAGCGTAAACATGAGCGGCCAGACGAATACCGGCGCGCTGATGAACCGCCGGTCGCTGTTCAACGTCCGTTCGATGACGGACAGGCCGAGGCTCAACATGACCACCGCCTCCCACAGCGGCGGCTTGCCGGGCAGAAAAAAACATACCGCCGGGCAGCCCAGGCCGAACAACAGGATGGGATAATGCCACTTGATAAAAATTGGCGAAGCAATCAGGACCGCCAGAAATGCGAAGAATCCCATCGTGCCATAGTCCAGCGGATCGCACAACAGCCAGCCCACCAGTGCCGCGAGCGGAATGATCACCACGTAGGTGACCAGCAACCGGATGGCTTGGGCGGGATTTGTCATGGCTTCAACAGACGGCGGAAGATAAACCACGTGCACGGCCGCTTCAACTGCAATCAACCTAGCGGGGCCCGCACCCGCTCACGCACCCGGTTCAAGATCGGCAATGAAAAATACCGGTAAACCAACACTGCCAAGCAAAAAGTAAAAACGACTGGAACAACGACTTTGCATACATATACCGGGATACTTCCCTTCGAGGGCCCCCAAATGTTATGCCACCATCCAACCAGTGGTCCATGGAGCAAAAACCATTCAAAACTTACGATGCCAATAAAGCGCAACCAGCGCGATGACAAAAGCCGGGCTCCGAAACAATTTGCGTCATAAACAAAAAAAAGGAGCAAAAAAGTCGAGAAGGTCGGGAGATACTTAAATGTTTCAATGCTCCAATACTGAGCATAGTCCTGAACGCTTGGGTTCAAGCTTACACCGTAAGCCCAAAAGCAAAGCGTGAAAACAAGCAATCCAGCGCCGGCGTAACCGAGTACGGCCAGGTTTTTTTTAGCGTTTAAGCGCGGTTTATTTTTGACATAGCTGGCTGCGAAAACCACCCCGAAGGCAAAACTATCCACCACACAAAGAGGAAAGCGTTGGATAAAAAAACTTATCTCCGTGTTCGTGTGGCTGTGGGGCAGAAAGGACATCCCTGCCGGCCAGGCTACTAGCCTCAAAAAAAAGGGCGCCAAAAAAAGTGGCGTGACGATTGCAATTGCAGATGAGCCCAGAGCAAGCCCGCGCGTCAAATAGAAAAGAATTGGCAGCAAAATATAAAAATGCGCCTCGACCATGAGGCTCCAGTATGAAAGGTTAAAGGGAACCAGCGACAAGACATAGCTGTTCCAGCCGCTCGCCCAACGCAGCCCGTCAAACACGTAATTTATATCGTGGAACTGAATCCAATAAAAGGGGATGAACAGTGCGATTGACAGATAAAAGGGTGGAAGTATTTTTGCAAGGCGTCGCCTGGCATAACCTTGCACATACCAGGAGGCGGGATTTTTCTCCCGCTCTTTAAAAAAAGGATAAGAAATCAAAAAACCGGATAATACAAAAAAAACCGGCACGCCCATCCATCCTGAAAAAATAAGATAGCTGATAATGGTCGCGAGATGTGACGTGGAAGGATTCACGTAAAAGCAATGAAATAAAATTACCAGCAATATGGCAACACCCCGCAACCCATCCAGCACATCGAAATGGCTGCCGGTGCTTGGCAGGATTTCCCATCGTTTTAGTTTGGCCTCTGACATCGCGCGGATTATCAATTGTCCGCGCGGAAGTTGAAAGTTGAAAACACAGCCGGTTTTCCGTCAAGATGGGCGGCCGCAATGCAACAAAACGTCAAAGAAAATATCGCCGGACTCAAAGCCCGGCTTTTGGCCGGCGACCCGCAATTTTGGCCCTTGCTGAAACCGGCCTCACGGGAGGCGCTCGATTTTGAAGAATTATTTTTACTCTCGTCCCTTCGCAAAAAGGCGCACGCGCGCAACCTCGCCCGGCCCGGACCACCGAAGGAAAAACTCCGTTTCGCCATTGTCGGCGGGTACAGCCTGTATCCGCTCCATGAACTCATCGAGCATCTTTGTGAAGTGGAAAATCTGCCGCTCGAACTCTGGCAGGGCGACTACGACAATTATATTTCTGAAGTCATGGATGACGGCAGCGAACTCTATTCGTTCGCGCCCCAGGTCATCTTCATGCTGCCGGCCGAACGCCGCTGTGTTTATACCGGCAAGTTGACCGATCCGCGCGAAACGCAACAGGCGGAAGCTAAAAATGTGGTGGACTCGGTTTTGGAACTGGCGCGCAAGGCGAATGAAAAAAGCGGCGCCGAAATCATCACCACCAATTTCATGCTGCCCGCGCGGCACGACCTTGGTGCCTTTCGCGCGCGCACCCTGGGCTCGGACTGGAGTTTTCGCAAGTGGACGAACCTCGAACTGGGCTTGAACGCGCCCGCCTACCTGCATCTTTGCGATTGGGAGTTTTTGGCAAACCGCCTCGGCGGCCTGGCCGCGCGTGATGAACGCTCGTGGTTCGAGAGCAAACAGCCTTGTTCGTCCGCGCTGCTCGTGGAGCTGGCGCGCGAGGTGGCGCATCTTATTTTTTCACTCAAACGCGCGCCGAAGAAAGTTTTGGTCCTGGATCTGGACAACACGCTTTGGGGCGGCGTGGTGGCTGATGACGGGCTGGAAGGCATTGAGCTGGGGGACACTTCGCCGCGCGGCGAGGCCTTCAAGGCCTTTCAAAGATACATCGCCTCGCTCAAGCAGCGCGGCGTGCTGCTGGCCGTGTGCAGCAAGAACGACCTGGCGAAAGCCACCGAGCCCTTCCAGAAACATCCCGACATGGTTTTGAAAATGGAGGACATCGTCAGCTTCAAGGCCAATTGGGAGCCGAAATCCGAGAATATTCGGGCGATGGCGCCGGAATTGAACCTGGGTCTCGACAGTTTTGTGTTCGTGGATGACAACCCGGCGGAAATCGAGATTGTCCGGCAATTTGTCCCCGAAGTGACCACGATATTGCTCGGCCCCGACCCGGCGGATTACGTCGCACAACTTGCCGACTCGCGGTTGTTCGAGCCGCGGAACATCACGAGCGAGGACGCCGAACGCACCCAACAGTATCGCTCCGACGTGCAGCGCAAGGCGCTCGAAGCCAGCGTCATCGACATGGGCGCGTATCTCACATCCCTCGAAATGGAAGGCGTCATCAGCGAGTTCATGCCGGTGGACGTGCCGCGCCTGTCGCAACTCATCAACAAAAGCAACCAGTTCAATCTCACCACGCACCGGCGCAGCGAGGCCGAAGTCATCGCGGTGATGAACGACCCGCAATTTGTGACCTTTTCCGTCCGACTCAAGGACAAGTTTGGCGATCACGGTTTGATTTCTATCGTCATCGGTGAAAAAGCCGGCGAGGTGATGAGGATTGATACGTGGCTGATGAGCTGCCGGGTGTTGAAGCGCGGCGTGGAGGAGGAGGTTTTGAACGAATTCGTGCGGCTGGCAAAATTGAAAAATTGTTCGCGACTTGAAGGGGTTTATCTACCCACGCCGAAGAATGAAATGGTGCGTGATTTTTACGGCAAGATGGGGTTTACTCTGCTTTCCGAATCGGAAACGAAACGCGAGTTCAAGCTGCGGCTGGAAAGTTTCCAACCGCTGCCGACCAAAATCAAGATCACACGCCGAGCTTATGACGCAAGCTGAAGCCATCGCCAAATTGCAGACGATATTCGACACGGTTTTTCTGGAGCCGGTGGTGCTCACGCCGGCCATCAGCGCCAGGGACGTGCCGGAATGGGATTCGCTCACGCACATCTCGCTGATGGTGGCCGTGGAAAAGGCGTTTGGCGTGCGTTTCCGCGTCGGCGAGGTGGAGAACGCGAAGAATGTCGGTGAATTTGCGGACTTGATCATCAAGCGTCAGCAGGAGCGGTAAATGCGACCGGCTTTCTCTTCAACGAGGCAGGCGGTGGCATTTTTGGTTTTATTGTCCTTGCTGTTGCTTTCACCTGTGCTCGCCGGGAAATGGTTGTTACCACCGCGCGAGGAAGTATATACTTCAACCCCGCTGCATTATGCACCCAGCCATTACCTCTTCGATCAAATCTACAGGGAAAAGCAGGATATTGACATCGCATTCATCGGTTCATCCCGGATCCGGTATGATATTGATACTCCTTATGTGGAAAAAAAACTAAGTGAAAAATTGGGACGCAAGGCCGTTGTTGTTACGCTGGGGTGGTCTTGGTCGGGTTGTGATGCGCTTTATTTTATCACCCGCGATCTTCTTCAAAACAGAAAAGTTCATCTTATCGTTTTCACCGAGGAGCTTTATCAGGAAAATGCTCCTCATCGGGCGGCATCTTACTGGTTTCGTTATGGCGATGATGCCGGAGCGCTGAAGGATCTATCGTTGCCACTGCAATCAGCTTATTATTACGGTGCAGTACTGCGGATCCCCCGCAATTTGCTTGGCTTGATCAGGCCAAATGACCCGAGGCTTCAACCAATCGCAGCAGCGGTTTTTGACCACGGGGATCCGACTGACATGTTGGGAGCGGCCTTTGTTCCCTTCAACTTTAATGAAAATCCCGGTACAAAGTCGCTTTTTGTCCATTATTCCCCGATAACAGCAGCCGATCCAGATGAAGTCTGTGTCTATTCCAAGACGAATCGTCTTTTCAATTTTGAACATTCGGCAGCGCCGCTGCAACTTCACTTCGCCCATGAGTTTGGCGAAGTAATTAAAAGATCTAATACCCCCTTGGTTTACCTGCACCTTCCCGCCCTCAGTGAGGCTAAGGCCAAGATGATTTCTGAACGGGAATATTGGCCGGATGTGGTTGGAACCAACTTGACGATGTTTGGTATTCCGCCGGCAACCATGTTTTCTGGTTTGAATGAATCCGAAATCAAAAAATTATTTTTTAACCCGCTCCACTTGAACGAGAATGGTCAGGAATACTTTACCCGGTTAATCACGCCCGGCTTGTTACAAATCTATGAATCCAAAGCCGAACGTTGAGCTGGCTGTTTCCATATTGATCGTTGTTTTGTCATTGATTGCCTTGTGGCTGGCGACGGTCGCACCACAATATTTCGCTGACAACCAGGTCGTATATCAAGGTTTTTAGAACATGGAAACGACGTGGTTAATCCTTGGAATTTTTGCCTATATCGCGGCCGGAAAGCTGATAGTCGCGCGATTACGCGGGCGGGGCAGGGACATCGCCTTTGCTTTGCTTAATCTCGCCGGTTTTTATTTCTATTTTGTGCTGGGCAGGGACGCTCGCGCCCCAATTTTTTTTGCCGCCTATTGCTTCATAATTTCAGCACAGTATTTGTCCTTGTGCGTTTTCGTTGGAAAGAAGGGCTGGCTGCCTTGGCTGGCGTTTTTTACTCCGATTTTTTTTCTGGTCGTAATCCGCTATTTTCCGGCCGCTTTCCCGTCCCACCTGCATGGCTTTAGTGCCGGCTATTTCCTGGGGATCTCCTATTTGGCTTTTCGCACCAGCCGGCTGGTGCTTGAGATTCGTAACGGCGTCGTCCAGCAACCGTCGTTGTGGCAATATGTGAGCTTTTGTTTTTTTATTCCCACCATGACCGTCGGCCCCATCAATTCGTATGCTAATTTTCAGCGTGGATTCGACGCCTGTCCGCCGCAACTACCTTTTAACCGTTGCGCAATGCGCATCCTGATAGGATTGGTCAAATTCAAATTTTTTGGCGCCGTTTTTAACCAGCTTTCTTATTCAGAATTATTATTGGACGGTTATTACCACCACTGGGTGGATTTGCCGGTGGCGATGGTGTTTTACTATCTGTTCCTCTATTGCAACTTTTCCGGCTTCTGCGACATGGCCATCGGGATTGCCGGCTTCATTGGCATTCCCGTGCTGGAAAACTTTGATAACCCTTTATTGTCGCGCAACATGAGGGAGTTTTGGAACCACTGGCATATAACCCTTTCCGGCTGGATGCGCGATATCGTGTTTGCGCCTTTGTCCAAATTTCTGGTGCGGGTCATGGGGGGGCAAAACACCAATCACGCTGTTGCTGTGACCGTGTTCACGGTTTTTTTGCTCATTGGTATTTGGCACGGCGTCGGCTGGAATTATGCTCTTTTCGGCCTGGCCCAAGCGGTTGGGGTGGTGACGGTGCATTACTACACTATTTTTTTAAAAAAGCGCCTGGGGCGTGAAGGTTTCAAAGCTTATAATGAAAACCCATGGATTCATGCTGCCGCCGTGGTCATCACTTTTTGCTACTACGCTGCGACCCTCTTTCTATTTGCCAACACCCTGGATGAAATGAAACAAATCTTCTCCGTCCTTCGCTGGTAGGAGGGCAGAATTCATGGTCTGTCGGTCCTGGATTGGAGAATTATCTGATGACGCAAAGAATGAAATGGTGCGTGATTTTTACGGTCGGATGGGATTTACTTTGCTTTCCAAATCGGAAATGAAACGCGAATTGGAACTGCGGCTGGACGGTTTCCGGCCGCTTCCGACGAAGATAAAATCACACGCCGAGCCTATGACGCAAACTGAAGCCATTGCCAAATTAGAGTCGATATTCGGCACGGTTTTTCTGGAGCCGGCGGTGGGAAAGGCCTCCAATCTGCGCTTCCGCATAGGCAAAGTGGAGAACGCAAAGAATGTCGGCGAGTTTGCGGACTTGATCATCAAGCGACAGCAAGAGCCGTAAATGCGCCCGGCTTTTTCCTCCACGAAATCGGCGGCGGCATTCGCCTTGATGTTGCTTGTCATTTTGCTTTCGCCGGTGCTCATGACGAAACGATTTTTGCCGCCACGGGAGGAAATCTACTCCGGCATGACCTGGCGGTTCGGTCCGTTCAGCACTTTTATCCGGAACCAGATTTTTGAAGAAAAGGGCGACGTAGACATCGCCTTCATGGGTTCTTCCCGGATGTGGACTGGAATCGACACGCCGTATGTTCAACAGAAATTGAGCGAGAGCCTGGGACGGAAAGCCACGGTGTTGACGCTGGGCTGGGCGTGGCCGGGGTTCGATGCGGAATATTTCATCACACAAGATCTGTTGGAACATCGGCGGGTGCGGATGATCGTATTTGATGACGAGTATTGGGTTGCGCCACATGTGGCCGCAACCCATTGGTTCAGGCTCGGCGAAAACGGAGAGGCCTTGGCAGAGATGCCCCTGGAGATCCAGTCACCCTATTATTTCGCCTCAATCATTGGCATGCCCCGGAATCTCCTCGGTTTGCTGCGATGTGAGATACCGGGAGTTATAGCTTCCGAAGATGAGGAACATTGGAAAAGGTATTTTCATTCACAAAACTCGGCGGAGAGACTGGGAGCGCTCACAATCGAAGTTTGGGCTGATACCAATGCCACATTCTCCATTGATGTGCCGGATGGAAACACGAAATCGTCCGACGTATGCGTGTATTCGCCGGAGACGAGCAGCCAGTTTCAATTTACGGGCCCCCCAACAAGATCCCAACAGCTGAAATTCGCAAAAAATTTCGCCGATACCGCCGGGTTTGCAAGGCCGCCGGTGGTGAGGGAATCATCCTGGGATCTTAAATTTGCAAAGTTGGCGCGTGAATATAATGTCAAATTGGTCTTTCTCCACGTTTCTCCGGTTTTTCCCGCTGATGAACCAGCCACACCGGAAATTCAGGAAAGAGTATGCTGGCCGGAAAGACTGGGGACCAATGTGTCCATGGTTGGCATAGCGCCAGCAAAATTATTTTCCGGATTGGATGAAGCGGAAGTCGCCAGGCTGTTCGTTGCCCCCGACCATTATCATTTTAATAAGAATGGCCAGCAATTTTTCACATCCATCATCACCCCAACCCTGCTGCAACTTTATGAAAAACAAGCCGCTCATTGAGTGGATTATCTATGCCGCGATTCTCGTCCTGTCGGCGATAGTCATCGCACTGGTGGTCAGTTCGCCGCCGGACTTCACCAAAAGCAAACCGGTTTACGGAGGATTTTAACCAATGTCCGTGATCATATGGGGGGGCGTTTTTTTTGCCTACGTTCTGGCCGGCCGGCTTTTAATCCGGCAATTGCGAGGCGTCTGGCGCGACGGGTTGTTTGCGCTGATGAATATCGCCGGCTTGTATTTTTTTTGGATGAAAGGGCTGGGATTTGTCTCGCATCTTGATTTCCTGATTTATGTTCTGCTGGTGCTGGTGCAATTCGCCATGCTTTACGCTTTTGCGGAGAAGCCAGGAGGGCTGCCGTGGCTGGCTTTTTTTACACCCATCGCCATGCTGGTTTTAGTGCGTTACTTTCCATCCGCCTTTTCTGCGACGGGACATTTTTTATTCCCCCAAAGGGTGAGCACCACCACGGTCATCTCGCTGATCGGCATCTCCTATCTGGCATTCCGCAACAGCCTGCTGGTATTGGAGATCCGGAATGGCAAGGTGAAACGTCCTTCGTTATGGCGCTTTCTGGGCTATTCGTTTTTTGTTCCGACCATACCCGTGGGTCCGATTAATCCATACAGCAACTATTGCCGGGCATTTGAAGCATCCCAGCCGGAGATTCCGATTGGCCGCGCCGCGCTTCGGGTCATTGTCGGCCTGGTGAAGTATCAATTTTTGGGGAGCCTGTGCAATCGCCTGACTTACGATGGTTTGTTGCTCGACGACCATCTGCACCACTGGCTGGACCTGCCGGTGGCGATGGTATTTTACTACCTGTATCTTTATTGCAATTTTTCGGGCTTTTGTGACATGGCCATCGGTGCCGCCGGTTTGATGGGTATTCCTGTTGCCGAGAATTTCGACAATCCTCTGGTCGCGCGCAACATGAGGGAGTTTTGGAATCGCTGGCACATAACCCTTTCCGGCTGGATGCGTGATGTGGTTTTTGCACCCCTGTCCAAATTTCTTGTGCGGGTCATGGGCGGGGGGAATACCAATCATGCGATCGCGTTGACCATCTTTGTGGTATTTCTCCTGATCGGCATCTGGCACGGCGTCGGCTGGAACTACGCGCTCTTTGGCCTGGCCCAAGCGGTGGGAGTGGTGACGGTGCATTACTACACTATTTTTTTGAAAAAGCGTCTGGGTCGTGATGGCTTCAAAGCCTACAACGATAGCCCATGGATTCATGCGGTTGCCGTGGTCATTACCTTTTGCTACTACGCGGCCACTCTTTTTCTGTTTGCCAACACTGTGGATGAAATGAAACAAATCTTCTCCCTCCTGCGCTGGTAGAAGAATGGAGTTCAAATGATGGCGATTGCCGATTTTGGACTGTGAACCGGCTTTAAATCGAAGCGGGGGGTGGGCCCGTCAGAACCACCGCCCGCCGGCGGTTACGGAGTCAGGCCGCTTATGCTTGTCACTGTCAGCTTTCTTTTCAGGTTTGAATCAGCCCGAAAACCGAGGTCGAGCGACGAGCCCGACGGGCGAACTAATTAAAAAGGTAAAATGAAAAAAATAGAGGGGCGGGGTGGTTCTTTTATCGGCAAACTTTTCCAATCAAGTGTCTTCCACCGGAAAAAATAATTCAAAATCGGTTGCGCGGCGCAACGGGTAGGTTGGCGGGGATTGTGTTATCATGCAAGTTGCAGGTTGTTCTTTGACATAGCCACGAAGTGGCAGTTGGGAGATTGGCACATGCTGCGAGACGGCGCGGGGCTGGGTTGGAATGGCTTGAACCAAGCCATTCCATCTAGGCACCAACCTGGTGTCGGGCAATGGAAAATGGTTGCTGGTTGCACGTTGCCGGGTCTGAACGGCTCGCGGGGACGGATAAAATCTATGCTTATGTTCGCTTATCAAATGGAGAAATCTACGCATATGTTCGGATAAATTCGCTTATGTTCGCTTAACGGGAATTTTTTCGCGCGAAGAAGCGAAGGAAGCGAAGGGTCCGGGCCGGACCGGCAGCCCGCCCTGCTACCAAAAAAGGCCGGAATCGGGCCGAATCAAGGTAAATCAAGGTAAATCAAGGTAAACGGGTGGCGTCGGGGGATCTCGCATCTCGCTTTTCGGGAAATGCAGGCGGGACGTCTGTGAGAACGATGAGGACGGGTAGAAGAATGATCCTATGGAGGCATGAGACGGCAGCCAATTCTGATTTTCCATCTTTCACATTTCTGTTATGCTCCGGTTTTGCCAATGAAATCTGCTTACGAACTCGCCATGGAGCGGCTGAACAAGGCCGCCCCGACCATCACGCTCACCGCCGCGCAAAAAGCGGAGATCGCCGAATTGGAATCGCAATATGCCGCCAAAATCGCCGCCCGCGAAATCGCGCTCAAGGGTGAAATTGCCAAAGTGGCCGATGACCCGGTGAAGGCGGACGGGTTGCGCGAACAGCTGGCGCACGAACGGAAAAAATTGCAGGCCGAGCTGGAAGAAAAAAAGCTGGCCATTCGGGGAAAAAAGTCGCGCGGATGAATTCCGGTTTTCCTTCGCCGTTTTCTGCGGCACAATCAGGGCCGAAGTGCAAACCTCCCGCCTCAAAGTCATTCTAGACATCGGTTTTCTGGGCCACGCCCACGATGAGCGGTCGGCGCGCCGCGGCGCCCAGCGGGTGGCGGGCAATTTGTTCGCCGGCCTGCAGGCCTCTGGAGCCTGCGACTTGTCGTTTGTGGCGACCACGCATCTTGCCGGAGCGTTTGATTTTTTAGCAGCACAACAAATTTCCCCCGGCGGAAAACTGCGCTGCGGGAAGTTACAGTTGCAGCGCAGCCGGTTCGCACGGTCGTTGCGGGAAAAGGTCCAGCGTTCCAAGTCGGACCGGCGCCTGCCGATGCGGGCGTGGCGGCGCTTTTTATCTGAAATAATTTGTACGGCAACGGCGGGTGAAGGACAGTTGGATGACGCAATGCTGGCGGGTGCGGACATCTACCATACGCCGCACACACCTTTTCCTGCCGCCGTCCGCCGGCATCCACGGCTGAAAAAATTCATCACGCTGCATGATTTCATTCCATTGAAAACCCCCGGGTATTTCCCCGGCAACACGCGCCCGTTCATGGATGCGGTGTTGGAGTGCCTCACGCCGGAAAATTTTGCCTTCTGCGTGTCGGAGGTGACCCGTGCCGACGCGTTGA